>NZ_AP023439.1:325000-650000 GCF_014701095.1 Streptomyces tuirus
CAGGCCGTTCTCCCCGTCCGCGTCGGCGACGTCGGGCCGCCCCTCGGTGAGCAGCAGGACATCCGCCTTCGCGATGGCGTCACTGATGTCGGACGTCCCCATCATCACGCACAGCGTGTAGCTGACGTCCTCCAGTTCGCGTGCCGCCGTCGACCCGTGCCCTTCCGACTGAGCGATCCTCAGCGACGCGTACCGCGTCAGCAACTCCCTGACGATCTTCCGGTCCGGTACAAGCACGTAGCGCCCCTCTCTCTGTTTTCGCTGCGTATGCCCGAACCACGCGGAAACAATCACACCGTTTTCTCACCTGGGTCAGATTTGACGAGAAGTAATCGGATGCGACCGGACTTAGGCGATCTGGCCGCCTGTACGCTCCGTGATCGCCGCGCCGCAGGTAATGCGTCGCTTGGGGTCGTGGATCCCGGTGAGCGGTCCGGTGTGGGCGCGGACAGGCAGTTCGTCCGGCTGGGCGCCCCGGGCGCTTCAGGATCCGCTGTGGAGCAGGTCAGCATCGATGTCCGCCGGGCAGCTGCAACCCGCCAGGGCCATGGCTGTCGACAACTGCGTGCGATACGAGTCCAGCAGGGCGGTCACCCCCGCGGCACCGCCGAGTGCCAGGGCCCACACCACCGGGCGTCCCAGGAGCACGGCCCGTGCGCCCAGGGCCAGAGCCACGAGGACGTCGGTGCCGGTGCGCACACCGCCGTCGACCAACACCGGTACGTCGGCGCCCACCGCCGCCGCGACCGCGGGCAGAGCGTCCGCAGAGGTCACGGCACGGTCCAGCTGCCGGCCGCCGTGGTTGGAGACAATCACCCCAGCCGCTCCCGCGGCTACGCACGCCTTCGCATCGTCGGCCCGCAGCACACCCTTGACCAACACCGGCAGACCCGACATCCGGTGCAGCCGCTCGATGGCGTCCAGTCCCAGCGACGGGTCCTGCTCCCAGCCGGGCAGCCTGGTCCCCACACCCACCGACCGGCACAGTTCGTCGTCCTCGGGGAGCGGCAGCGCAAGCCCCGACGTCGCCCGGGGCGGTACGTACGGAGCGTCCACCGTCAGTACCAGCGCACGGGCCCCGGCCGCAACGGCCCGTTCCACCTGACGGCGGGTCACCTCTGCGTCCCGCAGCCAGTACACCTGGTACCACCAGGGTCCGGCCGCCTCGGCGACCTCCTCCGGGTGACGGGTCGCCCGGGAGGAGAGCACGAGCAGGGTACCGGCTGCGGCGACGCCCGCAGCCGTGGCCGTCTCACCCTCTTCGTGCGCCATGCGGTGGAAGGCCGTCGGCCCCGCGAGCACAGGCGATGTGAGCCGGGTGCCCAGCAATTCCACGCCCGTGTCGATGGACGAGACGTCGCGCAGCACCCGGGGCAGCAGCCTCCGGCCGCGCCAGGCGGCTTCAGCCTCACCGGCGCTGATCTCCTCGTCGGATCCTGCGGCGTAGAACTCGTACGCGGCGGCCGGCAGAACGGTCCGCGCTCGCACCGCCAGGTCCCGCGTCGCACGGATGCCGAGATCCTCCGGTCCGGGTCGCGCCTCGGGCACTGCCATGTCAGACCCAGTCCCGCCCGTCGCCGGCCGCGTCGTCGCCGGACACCGTGACCACGAACCCGAGCGCCGCCGCGGCCTGCCGGGCCTGGGCCACGGCCTCACCTGCGTCCACTCCGCGCGCCCGGACGAAGGCCGCGCGCGACTGCGAGCTGTCCAGGTCCCCGAGCACATCGCCGGCGCCCAGCAAGGCCTCGGCGGCCACCACGCCCGGCCGGGCGGCGACCTCGTCCAGACCGTCGATGCGGGTGAGCGTGCCGCGCGCCCTCGGCACCGCGAACCAGATCGCCTCCGGACTGCGGTCCACCGACGGGTCCGCCAGGGTCTTGCGGATGTCCGGGAGCACCGGCCGGCCCAACGTCTGGCGCACCACGCAGTCCACCAGATCCACGCCGGTGACGTCCTGCACCAGGTACGGGATCTCGTCACCCGCGAGCCGGACATGGGTTTCGATGACCCGCGGCCCGGCCTCCGTCAGCACCACCTCGGTGTGGGTGACGCCGTTGGCGATGTCGAAGGTGTCCAGCAGCCGCCGCACATAGGTGTGCACGGCGTCTGTCTGCTCGGCGGAGAGGTCGGCGGGCACCACGTGGCCGAGTTCGACGAAGCCCACGGGGTCGGAGAACTTCCGCGTCACGGCGAGAATCTCGTGTTCACCGTCCTCGGAGAAGGCCTCCACGCTGAACTGAGGGCCTTCGTGGAAGCGCTCCACCAGAACGCCCGCGTCCGGGATGAGGCCGAAGTCGCGCGCGGCGCGTGCGAAGGCCGCCTCTGCCTCCTCGACGGAACGCACGACGGAGACACCGAAGCTGCCGGCCCCCTGGACGGGTTTGACCACACACGGCGTGCCGTGCTCGGTCAGGAACGCCCGCAGCTCCGCCACGCCGGCGACCCGTCCGCCCGGGGTGTCGTCCACGCCCGCCTCCGCCAGCCTTCGTCGCATGGCGTCCTTGTCGTGTACCCAGGCGATGGTCTGCGGCGAGTGGCAGGGCAGGCCCAGCGCGGCGGCGACCGCTGCAGCCCGGTCCTGGTCCCGCTCGCCGAAGGTACCCACGCGGGTGAAGGGGTGCCGTGCGTGCACGGCTGCGGCCAGGGCGATCCACTCCTCGTCGGGGGCGTCGCTGCGCAGCGCCAGCACCCGGTCGTGCTGCCCGGGCTTGCGGATCTTGGGGACGAGATCCATCCTGCAAAGAATCGTCGTGGCGGTCCCGGGGCCACCCACCTCCCGGATCAGGCCGGGGATCTCGCGGCCGCCGCCGACGATGAGCACGTGTTCGGTCATGAGGACACCTCGGTGGGAGAACTGGACGCAGGAGTTGCGGCCTTGGCGGACACTGGCTCGGCCGGGGCGGTGCGGGGTGCGCCGGTGACCCTCAGGACTGCGGCCGCCAGGACGTACACCACAGCGAGCACGCCCCAGCCCGCGGTGCCCAGGGGCAGGAGCACACCCGTCATCAGCGCGGGACCCACGATGTGCTGCCCCGTCATGCCCAGACTGAACGCGCCGAGGTAGCGGGCACGGGCCGGGGCCGGTGACAGTTCGTACGACAGGTTCCACACGGCGACCGAGTGCAGGTTCTCCCCCACCGTCAGCAGTACCACTGCGATGACGGCACATGCCGCTGCCGGCCACACCGGCATGTGTTCGGCGCCTGCGAAGGCTGCACACGAGACCAGCAGCGGAACGAGGGCGATCGGCACGAGGCGCAACGCCCCGGCGGTGGTCTCCGCGAACCGGGCCACGTACACCTGGAGCAGCACGGTCAGCACGGTGTTGACGGCCAGCAGCACCGAAACCGCCGAGGAAGGTGCGTCGGTGGCCGTGGTCAGCCAGAGGGGCAGCAGGACGAACAACACCGAATCGTGCAGCGACAGCACGCCGTTGGAGAGAGTGAAGAGCAGGAACCGCAGATCCCGGAAGGGAGTGCGCACCGCTGCGGGGGCCGGCTCGTCGCTGCTCGGGCCGGGCGACTCCGTCGATGCGGGGGCGGTGGACACGGCCTGGGGGGCGGAGGCGGCCGTCCGGCGGCGCAACTGCTCCACCACGGCGGCGATGACCCAGAAGGTGAGCGCGTTGCCCAGGAACAAGGCCACGAAGGCTGCCCGCTCCTCGATCGCGAGGACAGCACCCGCCAGCAGGAAGCCCGCCGTCAGGCCGATGTTGCGCACCGAGCGGATGGACGCCATCGTCCGCGTCTGGTTCTCGCTCCCCTCGATGATGCCCACGACGACCTGCTGCAGCGGCGAGCAGCCCCGGTCCAGCGCAGTGAGCAGACAGGTCAGCACCGCGTACGACCAGAAGCTCTCGACCAGGGCGAAGCCGGCGTAGCCGAGTCCGCGCAGGGCCAGCAGTGCCACGTACACCCGCGTCGGACCGATGCGGTCGGCCAGCCGGCCCAGCGGCATCGGACTGAGCAACCCGGCCACGGCGGCCACCGACAACACCAGGCCGACCCGGGCGGCGGGCAGGCCCACCACCGTGACGAAGTACAGGGTGGATGCGGCCAGGAACATACCCGAGCCCACCGAGTCGACGGCGGCGCCCGCCGCCAGCCGGCGCCCGGCCGGTGTCCTGGGCAGGGTGGACAGCAGCAGACGCGCGGCTCGTCCGGTCGCGCGCCTGTGCTCCTCAGGTCCCCCGGTCATGGGCACCTCTCCCCCTTCATGTGCCGCTCCGCGCTGCGGTTCCGGCGATCCAGTTCACGAGTTCCGCGGTACGCCGCAGGTGGACGGCGGTGGCCGCCTCCGGCGGCGGCTGGCGCAGGTGATTCCAGGTGTACCGACGGGCCGCGTTGACGCAGATCCCCGCCTGCGCGGTCGGCAGGTCGGGGGCGGACGCCAGCAGTGCAGCCGCGAGCGCCAGCCGGCCGATGCGCTCCACGAGAACCCAGCCGCCCGCGGCCGTGTGCGCCGGGTCGGCGTCGACCCATTCCCCGCGTGTGGCGCCCAAACCCGACAGGGCCGTGTCGGCGATCTCCCAGGCGGCGGCCGCCCGGCCCGCCGGGCAGTCGCCCAGCGCGGCACGCAGCCCAGCGCACACCGCGTCGTACACCTCGGCTGAGGCCAGGGCGGTGATGAGGGCCGCCGCCCGGCCGTGCGCCGTAACGGCGGCGGGCACCGAGCCGCTGGTCACCTCCTGAACCGCGGGCCCTACTCCGACCGCCGCCTTCTCCGCGGCGGGCGAAACCCTGACGCCGGCCGCTGCTCCACCGCTCACCTCGTCCGTGGCCGGCGCCGCACCGTCCGCCGCCACGTCCGTCGGGGGCCGGGCCGCGGCGGTGTGCGTCATGGCCAGGGCGCGGACGGTGTCGGCGTCCACGGTCCACAACGCGCATCCGCGCAGTACGGCCGCCGCGGCATCCGGGTCCGGTTCGGAGGCCGAAGCGGGGGTCGCCTCTCGCGCGCCCCAGGCCCGGACTGCCGCCAAGTCGACCAGGCGGTCGCACAGTTCCTCGTCCAGGGCGCTCCGTCCGGCGGGTTCCGGTGCACCGGCGTCGCGGGCCGCCGCGTCGGCCGTCGGCGCGTCCAGAACTGTGTGCAGCCGGGCCGTGGCGGCCTCCAGGCGTGCGATCGCGGTGCGGACCGCGTCCGCCCCTGGGTCCTGGTAGGCCGGCACACCGGAGCCGCGAGGGCCCGCTGTGCCGATCAGTGATTCGTTGCTGCTCACACCCGCTCCAGCCAGCGCGCATACTGCTCGTGCCGGCCGGCGACCACGTCCCGGAACAGTTCACGAAGCTGCTTGGTGACCGGTCCGACGCCTCTGGCGCCCATCGGCCGCTCGTCCACCGAGGCGACCGGCACGACTTCGGCGGCGGTGCCGGTCAGGAACGCCTCGTCCGCGATGTAGACCTCGCTGCGCGGAATGCTCCGCTCAGTCACCTCCAGGCCCAGGTCGCGCGCCATGGTGATGACGCTGTCGCGGGTGATGCCGGGCAGGATGCCGTCGCTGACGGGCGGGGTGATCAGGGCACCGTCGCGCACCAGGAACAGGTTGGCGGCGGAAGCCTCCGCGATGTGCCCGGTCGCCGTCAGCATCAGCGCGTCGTCGTAACCGGCGCGCTGCGCGCCGACCTTGGCGAGTGCGCTGTTGACGTAGGCGCCCGTGGCCTTGGCCAGCGGCGGAACGGTCTGGTGCGAGTTGCGCTGCCAGTTGCTGACGATGAGGCGGCAGCCCTCTGTCTCGGCCTTGTCTCCGAGATACGACCCCCACGGCCACACCGCGATCGACATCCGCACCGCGTCGAGCTGAGGTGCGACGCCCATCTCGCCGTAGCCGAGGTAGGCGAGGGGACGGATGTAGCAGGAGTCGTGGCCGCTGTTTCTGACCAGGTCAAGCACCGCCATGACCAACTCCTCGTCGGTCCAGCGCAGTTGCATCATGTAGACCCGGGCGGAGTTGCGCAGGCGGGCCATGTGCTCGCGCAGCCGGAACACGGCCGGGCCGGAGTCGGTGGCGTAGGCGCGGATGCCCTCGTAGACGCCCCATCCGTAGTGCAGGCTCGGAGTGAGCACGTGCACCTTGGCGTCGTCCCAGGGAACCAGTTCGCCGTCCATCCAGATGAGCGGGGTCGCGGTCAGTGGCATCTGTGCTCAGTCTCCTTGTGACGTCGTGCTGTCGTACCCGAGGCCCCGGAGCCGGTCGTGTTCGCTCGTGCCCTGCAGCCGCAGGACCTCCTCGAGCTCGGTGCTGCCCGTGCCCGTGAAGCGGAACCAGCCGTGGCGTGCCTCGAGGTCACAGCCGCGCAGCCTTTTGGCGTCGTAGGCGGCGAGTCCATACCAGATCTCGCGCACGCCGTGGGCCAGCGCCCAGCGGTTCGTCTCGTGGTACGTCAGGGCGAAGTAGACGCCCTTGGCGTCTTCGTGGAAGCCTGCTGTGCGGCCGTACATGGCGTGGCCCGCCCGCAGGTAGAGGACGAACCCGAGCGTCTCACCGTCGCGTTCGGCGCTGATCACCATGCAACTGTCGCCGACGGTGTCGCGGATGGCGTCGAAGTCCCGCTGAACGCGAGCCCGTCCGCCGGGCAGCCCGTACTTGGCGCGCAGCTTGACCTGCAGGTCGACGATCGGGTCCGACAGCGACTCGGGCCCCTCGCGGACCACGGTGGTGAAGCCTGCCTCGGTGTAGTCGCGCAGTTCGTTGATGACGCGGCTGCGCTTGCGGCTCACCAGCCCGGCCAGGTACGTCTCCCAGTCCGGCGCGTCGAGCCGCATGACGGACTCTGCGCCCAGCACCGCCGGGATGTGGCCGCGTGCCCGGGCCGCGGGGCCGAGGACGGCGGCTTGCTCGTCGGTGGCGTACAACAGGGAGCTGCTGCGGCAGCCGAGCAGTTCGGCGGTCTCCTCCAGCAGCCGCGGCAGCTCTGCCAGTACCCGCGCCCGGCCGGCCGCGTCGCGTCCTTCGGCGTGGACGATGCCGTGGTGTGAGCCGAACACCGCGAGGGCGACCGAGGGGTACTGACCGCGGCGGGCGTCGGCCAGCCGTCCGGCCAGTTCGTCCCAACGCGCCCGCCGCTGTGCGTCCAGCAGCTCCGGGGCGCCGAAGGCACTGGTGTCGCCGGTCATCTTCGGCGTGTCGTAAAAGAGCAGGCCTCCGCCGTCATGGGTGATGAGCAGGGGCGCCAGGGCGACCAGGTCGCCGTCCTCGCGCACGACGAGGTAGCGCACCTCGTGCAGGTCGGTGTGCTCGGTGAAGTGCCACCAGCGGTCGTCCTCCCAGATCACCGAGGGCGCGGCGAGGGCCGGGAAGGTCGAGGCCGTAGGGCGGGCGTCGGGGCTGACGATCTCGGCGGTCAGGTCGCTCACCCGGTCGCCTCCTCGGGATCTGCCGGCCGGTCGGAGGGCTCCCAGCCGAAGCCGGCCTCCGTCTGCGCGCTGGTCTTGTCGACCAGTGCGAGCAGTTCCTCGGCGTCGTCCGCCGTCACCAGCCATGTCGCGATGAAATCGCCGGACTTGCGGCCCGCGTACCGGGCACCGCCCCAGTCCTCGCCGAGATGAGCGAGGACGGTGAAGTCGCGGGCGCCGTCGGGTGCTTGGGAAGGCAGCCGGACGATCCGCCCATCGCGCGGCGGCAAGCCGAAGTTGGCCACCAGGGGCGCGGCCTCGGCGTGCGCCCGTACCGCGTCCAGGTCCACCGGGAGGCCGCACTCGATCCTGGCCCACAGGTGCCGCGGGTCCAGCCCGAGCACGGCGTGCAGCATGGCGGGGATGGGAGTGCCGCCGACCCGGCCGGCGATCTCGCAGAGTACGACCTCGCCGGTGTCCGTCACGAAGAATTCGGCGTGCACGAACAGCGCGGGCGCCGCGGGCAGCGCCCCCACCAGCCGCCAGGTCTCCCCCACCAGCCGCTCGTACAGCGGGTCGGAGGCCGGCAGCGTCCAGCTGCCGTTGCCGGAGTCGGTCCAGTGCGACAGGCAGCCGCCGTCGGTGTACACCGACGGTACGCACACCACGGGCTCCCCCTGGACGTGCAGCGCGTCCACGTGGCACATCCGGCCGGTGACGTACCCCTCGACCTCGTAGTCGCCGCCGGTCACCCGGTCGGCCACCTGAGTGATCTGCGACGGATCGTGCAGCACGGCGACGCCGGTCGAACCGGAGCCGCCCCGCGGCTTGACCACGACCGGGCCCGGGTGGGCCGCCATGAAGGCCGCCACGTCCGCCGCGGACGCCACCGCCGCGAAAGGCGGCACCGCCACACCTCCGGCCGCCGCCAGCTCCTTCATCACCACCTTGTCGCGGTACGCGCGGGCGCTGGCGGCCAGTTGGCCCGGCAGGCCCAGTTCGGCGCGCAGGCGCGCCGCGCGCTCGACGTCGGCCTCGGCCAGGGCCAGCACGCGGGTCACGGTGTGGCGCTCCGCCATCCGCCGGGCCGCCGCGAGGACGGACGCGTCGTCGGTGTAGTCGGTGACCCGTTCCACGTCGGCGAAGCCGGGTCCGGCGGCCACCTCCTGCGCGGTGACGGCCAGCAGCTGTCCGGACTCCTCCGGCAGCCACTCGGCAAAGGGCAGGCCCGCGTTGCGCGGGCTGATCAGGACGAGGATCACGCCGGCACCCCCGGCCAGGCCACGCCATGCTCGGCCGCGAGTGCCGCGAAGGCCCGCGCGGTGTGCGGGTCCAGCGGAATGCCCTTGTGGGTGCGCTCGGCGGCGATGCGCCGCTGTGGATCACCGGGCACCTGCACGGGCTGCTCGGCGTCGGCGCCGGGCCGGGCGCCGCGTGTGGTGGCGAGCATGCCGCTGAGCCCTGAGGCGAACTGTGCGCTGCCGGCGAAGGCGGCCGGATCAAGGCACACCACGAGGTGGCCGATGCCCCGGCCGCGGCCGGGGGTGGAGGAACCGATGTGTTCCAGTTCCCAGTCCGCCGGGGAGCCGGTCAGCACCGCGCCCAGCAGGGTGGCGACCATGGCCAGGCCCTGCCCCTTGTAGCCGCCCAGCGGCGAGAGCGCGTACGCCTGCTCCGGGTCTGTGGCCGACCTGCCCTCGGTGTCGGTGGCCCAGCCGGCGTCCAGCGCCATGGCGTGCTTGCGGCGCTCCTTGATCTCACCGAAGCAGACCTGGCTCGTGGCCATGTCGAGGGCGAACTCGTCGTCCTCGGCGGCCGCGGCGAAGCTCAGCGGGTTCGTGCCGAACAGGGGCTCGGTTCCGGAGAACGGAGCGACCCGGGAGGCCGCGGAGGTGGTGACGATGCCCACCAGGCCCTCCTTGGCGAGGTGGCGGCTGTAGACGGAGGCCGCCCCGAAGTGGTTGGAGTTGCGGACCCCGACCGCGGCTACGCCATGCGTGCGAGCCCGCTCGGCGGCGGTCCGGGCGGCGGTCAGGCCGGCCACCACCCCCAGTGCACCACCCGCGTCGAGCATGACGGCCGCTCCGGTGTCACGGATGGTCCGGATCTCGGGGCGGGCGGTGGCGATCGCGTCCGCCAGTTCGTCCAGGTACTGCGGCAGTAGGCGCAGGCCGTGGGTGTCAATGCCGCGCAGCGAGGTCTCGGTGAGAGCCTGTGCCACGTCCCGGGCGACGTCGGGGCTGAGTCCCGCCCGGGTCAGAGCCGTCTCGGCGAGGGCTGCGGCGGTGGCGGCCGGGAGCAGCGGAGTGTCCGCGGACGCGGCGACGGCGGCGTTGCCCGCGGCCGTCGTGTCCTGCACGTCGTGCGCATCGGTCATGCGGATCGGTTCGCCTTCCAGACCATGAAGGACGACGGGTCGCCGTCGTCCGTGAGGGTGTCCTCGCCGGGGATGCCGCCGTGACCGCCCCGGCCGGGGCGGTCACCGAGGGGACCCAATCCGGCCGTGCGGCAGGCCTGCCGCACGCCGCTGTGACCGGTCCGAAGCCAGACCGTGTCCGCTCCGTCGGCGACCGCGCGCGTGATCGCGCCGCGAATCAGCGCGACCAGTTCCTCCGGATCCGCCGCGTCGGCGGCCGGCCCGTCGGGTCCGTCGAGCTGCCGGACGGTGTCCGAGGGCGCCCGGCCGGGCAGAGGCCTGCGCCGGATCCGCACCGAGGCCAGGGCCGTGCCGTCGCGGTGGGCCGACAACTCCTCACCGTCCCAGCCGACTTGGCCGACCGTGGCGGGACGGATCGTGAACGCCGGTCCGTGGAAGGCGGGCTCGAAGCCTGTGCCGGGTGCCGCGGGCAACGTGATGCCACCCTTGTCGTCGAGGAGGATGCCGACGCCCGTGTCCACTGCGAGGAGCGCGATGCTGTCGGCGTCCAAGTGATCGACGAAGGGCCCCAGATGGGCCGTGGCCGACACTCCGGCACTGGACTCGGGCATGCAGCCGAGCATCGTGCCCAGCCCGGCCGCCCGCGCCGCCCGCAGCATCCGCAGGGCGGGCGTGATGCCACCGGCTTTCATGAGCTTCAGGTTCACGCCGTGAAACGCTTCGGCGCAGGCTTCGAGGTCCTCCGGTCCCGTGATGCTCTCGTCGGCGTACACCGGGATCGGGGAGATGTCCTTGAGTGCCTTGGCCTCCGTCCACATGTCGCGAGGGAAGGGCTGCTCCAGCAACGTCACGCCCAGTTCGGCCATCGCACCCAGGGCAGCATGCGTCGCGGCGGGTTCCCATCCGCAGTTGCCGTCGACGAAGAAAGGCGCGTCGGTGTGCTCGCGCAGCGCCTTGAGGATGTGCAGGTCACCGGGAGCGGCCAGCTTGACCTTGTAGGCCGGCCAGGCCGGCTGCTCCAGCAGCTTGCGCACCATCACCGCGGGCTCGTCCAGGCCGATGCTGTAGCTGGAGCGCAGTGCGCCCGGCTCCGCCGCGCCCAGCCGGCGCCACAGCGGTACGCCCGCCCGTCGGGCCGCCAGATCGTGCGCGGCCACGTCCAGCGCGGCCAGCGCGAACGGGGAGCCGGACAGCAAAGGCGCCAGGACCGAGAACGCCCCCTCGGGGTCGTCGGCCGGCAGTTCCCGCAGCGTCGGCGCGGCGCGGCGCAGCGCCGCGTGCAAGGCGTCGAGCGAAGAGTTGTAGCGGTCGGTCATGAAGGCCGAGGCCTCACCGAATCCGGATCGGCCCCCTGCCGTCAATTCGACGAGCACGCCGGGCTGCACCGGGATCGCCTCGCGGGCGCTGCGCCACACGTCATGGTCCGTGAGGCGGATCTCGTGGACCTGGAGCCTCATCCCTGCTCACCCCCGTTCGCCGGCAGGGTGGTGCCGAAGGACACCGGCTTCAGCTCGTCGTACCACTGAGCGTGCTCGTCGAACGCCGCGAAGAACGGCCGCCCCACCCAGTCCGGACGGCGGGCCTGGAGGAAGCTGAGGACGAACGCCTTCTCCCCGGCCACCTCCGTGGTGCCGTGCAGCATCACCTTGCCCGGGGCGGCGGACATCACGGGTCCGCGAGCGGTTCGGGCCAGACCGGAGACCTGCTGCACGGCCTCGCGGTAGATGTCGAGGGCGCGGGCGAGGGGAATGCCGAAGTAGCTGCTCGCCCCGGTGTCCCGCTCCACGAACATGTAGTAGGGAACGACGCCCAGTTCGACCTGGAGCTGCCACATCCGCGACCAGGCGTCGGGGTCGTCGTTGACGTGCGCGACCAGTGGGGCCTGGGCCCGCACCTCGGCGCCGGTGGCGCGAATGCGTGCGATCGCCTCGCGCACCTGGTTCGTCTCCAGCTCCCGCGGGTGCGAGAAGTGGGCCATGACGGCCACGTGCCGGTCCCGCGCCACGCACTCCTCGAACAGCCGCAGCAGGTCATCCGCGTCCGGGCCCTGCGTGAACCGGGCCGGCCAGTACGACAGGGCCTTGGTGCCGAACCGCAGGGTGCGCACCGTGGGGGTGGCGGTCAGCAACGGCTCCACCCATCGGCGCACCACCTCGGTCCGCATGATCATGGGGTCGCCGCCGGTGAACAGCACGTCGGTGACCTCGGGGTGACGGGTCAGGTAGCCCGTCAGGTCCGCAGGGTCACGCAGCGCCTGGCGCAGTTCCTCCTGGCTGACGAACTGAGCCCAGCGGAAGCAGTAGCCGCAGTACGAGTGGCAGGTCTGCCCCTGTGAGGGGAAGACCAGCAGCGTCTCGGCGTACTTGTGCTGGAGGCCGTCGAGCCGACGCCCGTCGAGGGTCGGCACGTTCGACTCGAGCTGGCCCCCTGGGTGCGGGTTCAGTTCCAGCTGTGCGGCGGTGGCGGTTGCGCGCAGTTCCGAGCGCGACGCCCCTGCGTCCAACAACGCCGCCATACGGTCGAAGACCTCTGCGGGCAGCATGTCGCGGTGCGGGAAGGTGAGTCGGAAGATCGGATCGTCGGGTGCCGCCGACCAGTCGATCAGCTCGTCGGCCACGTACTCGTTCACCTTGAACGGCAGGACGCTCGAGACCACGCGCAGATCGCGGACGTACTCGTCCGGCATGCCGCGGTCGCGCGCGAGCTGCGCAAGGCGCTCGTTCGCATAGTGCTTCACGGGTTGGGGTCTCGATTCCGCTCAGCGCGCCACGTAGGACTTGGACCAGTCGAACTCGACGAGTTCCTGGACGCCCATGCGCTCGATCAGGGTGTGCAGGCCCGTGTAGTCGCGGACCAGCCGGCTGCGGCTCTGCTCTGCCTGGCAGTCGTGCAGCATCTTGTGACCGCCCTCGACACCGACCAGGTCCATGATGCGATGCCAGGTCGTGTAGTCGGTCGCCACGAAGGCCTCCAGGCCTTCGAAGAGCATGTCGCGGAAGTAGCGCTGCTTCTTCTCATCGAGCCGGTCGTGGACGACTTCGGCGAGCACGGCGGAGATCGAGGCGTGGCAGTACTCGTCGCGGTTGTGCAGCTTGGCGGTGCTGCTGTTGATCGGTTGGATGTCCGGGTCGTCGGCGAGCAGGTCCAGGTACGCGTTGATGGAGATTTCCGACACCGTCGCGAACGCGAGGGTGGTCAGGGACTGCTGCCAGCGCTCGTGGGCGCTGTCGCGCAGGCGCTGGTGCTCACGCGCAGTGTGGGAGATCGGCAGTTCGTGATCGGGCATCGCCCAGCCGCGCTTGCGCCGGGTGACGGCGCTGGCGTTGAGGTGCATCAGCGTGTGGTACTGCTCGTCGACCATCGCCTGGGCCAGGGAGATGTTGAGCGCCTCGTCCTGGAGTTCGGGGTACTCGCCCTCCATGACCAGGGCGAAGGCGGGGTTGGCCACCTTCTGCTCGGCCATGATGGTGTGCCGGTTGTAGGCGATCCAGGCCCAGCTGAGCAGCTGGGTCTTCTTCGCGGGGTCCAACGCCCGGTACGTGGGGTGGTCGTGGAACGGCAGAATCCGCTCGGGGTAGTCGGGGCGGTCGAGCTCGAACAGGTCGTCGAGGTTCGGCTCGTCGCGCTTGACGGTGGCACGCCGGTGCCAGTTGCCGACCAGGCGGCCGATGACGGCGCTCTCGATCTGGTCGTCGGGGTCGTGGCGGGGTACGCCCTCGGGCAGTCCCCGGAGCTCCTCCGGCAGCCCGGTGGGGAATTGCTCGTCCTGAACCGGCGCGTTCCGGTCGTCAGTCATGCGTGGGCCTCACGTGATCGGTGTCTGTCGCGGGTGCATGTGCCACCGGTGACGGGGTGACTGGTGACGGGCGCGGTTCAGCGCTGGGCGGCGATCCAGTAGCGCGTGAGGTGGCGCCGATTGTCCCTGTAGGCCGAACGGGCGTGCACCATCCGCTGGTTGTCCCACACAAGGACGTGGTTCTCGGGGATGAGGACCGAGACGCGGTGCTCTCGGAAGAAGGCCTCGGCCTGTTCCGCGAGGTGGATACCGAAGCTGCCGAGCGGCAGTTGCTCCGGATCGACGGACGCGTCGACCGGCGGGTCGTACTGGCCGGTGGTCAGCAGGTTGTAGCTGAAGCGGAGGATCTCCTGGCCGCTGTCGGTGACCTCGACGACGGGGCGGCGGACGCCTTCGGTGCCGACTCCCCCGGTGTTGTGGCCGACCCAGTCGACGGTCTTTTCGTAGAGGGCGGCCCGGTCGCGGTCGGGCAATGAGGCGACGAACTGCCGCATGTCGGCGAGTTCGGTGTGGCCGCTGCCGCAGGTGGCCTGGACCCGGCAGTGCAGGGCCAGGTAGGTGGGCGGCGGGTTCCAGCCCGGCGCTTCTGTATGCACCAGGATCGTGTTGACGCTCTTGGAGTAGCGGCGCTCCTCGAACCCCGGAGCGGCCTGCACCTGGTAGCGCAGCGAGCCGTCGTACTGCGGGACCAGATCACCGAAGACGCCGACGGCGGCGGCCGCCTCCTCGTCCGTGGTGATCCCCTCGAGCAGCGTGTACCCCTGCTCTGCAAGTTCCCGGGTGTGCATATCAAGGGCCGTAGACATGTAGGAATCCCCCATCCCTGATGGAAACGCGCTGACCGACGAAGTGTTCGAGATCATGCCGTCGGCGTACCCGGAGTGATCATCTGTGAGCAGTGGGTTGTGCCGCAACGGCTCGCATTGTGAGATGACTCACGGAACCAAATGCCACGACTCGCTTCTCAAAGCGGCGCCTTTCCGCAGGTGAACGGGAGCAGAACAGTGCGGTAAGGAGGCGGAGTTGGAATCCTCCCCCGGCGAGATTCCGTCCGGTTAACATGCACCGCATGACGAATATCGACATCCGTCCGGCATCGCGGGATGACATCCCGGACATCGTGGCCATGCTCGCCGACGACGCGCTGGGGGCGACCCGCGAGTCTCCCGAGGACCTGTCTCCCTACCAGTCAGCATATGAGCGGTTGCAAAGAGATCCGAACCAGCTGTTGGTCGTTGCCGAGTCGGACGGCAGAGTCGTCGGCACTCTCCAGCTCACGATCATTCCTGGACTTTCACGCAAGGGTTCGACTCGCTCGATCATCGAGGGCGTACGCGTGCACAGCTCCCAGCGGGGGCACGGCCTCGGTGCCCGACTTATCGAGTGGGCGATCGAGGAGTCCGGCCGCCAGGGCTGCCAACTGGTCCAGCTGACCTCGGACTCGGCCCGCACCGACGCCCACCGCTTCTACGAGCGCCTGGGCTTCGCTGGTTCGCACGTCGGTTTCAAACTGCAGCTCTGACTGGCCCTGATGTCGCGCCGAAGGGCCGGGACCGATGCGAGGCAGGGGGAACGGACTGCGCTTCAGGACTCCTGACTGGCCCTGACAAAGCCTCTGGACGCGGCGGGGCGTGATCAGGCGGACGGCGATGCCGAGGAAGGCTTCGTGGATGTCGTCGCGTCGTTCCCGGCGGATGCGCAGGCGGCGGATGCCGTGCAGCCAGGAGATCGTCCGCTCGACGACCCAGCGGAAGGTGACCGGGCCGGTGCCGTGAGGCCGGCCGGGACCGCTGTTGGGCCCCGGCGTGCGGCCCGGACGTGGGAGGGGTCGGTCACCGCCCGCGACCAGTCCAGCTGGTTCTTCGAGGGGCGCTTGTTCAGCAGCAGCTGGTGCAGCTGGTCCCACACGCCGGCCTCGTTCCAGGCCGCAAGGCGCCGCCAGCACGTCATGCCCGAGCCGAAGCCCAGCTCCTGCGGGAGGTACTCCCACTGGATGCCCGTGTGTAGGGCGAACCTTCCGGGTGGCGGCTTGTCACCGGCGCGCCGCCCGCCCGGGCTCCGGCGCGAGAGGGGGTCCGTACCGCTTCTGGACGCCATCGAGCTGCGGACCGGCCGTTTCGGGAGCATGGTGGGGCTATGGACGGTCAACCCCCTGTGGTCGTGCAGCCGCCCGCGACGGACGGCGGACGGCTGGTGACCATCCGCGGCGAGCGCATCGGCGTCGCCTACAGCCTCTTCGACGTACTGGACCTGCTGCACCGCGAGGGCCTGCCCACGGCCGACACGGCCGTGGACGACACCGAGCTGATCGAGTGGCAGGGCGGCGGCCCGTACGACTGGAACAGCGGGGCGTCCGACGAGGCGTGAGCCCGCTTACGCCGGACCCGGGGCCTTGCCCGGCCCGGTCTCGGCGAACCCGTCGAGGCGGTCACGCTGGGCGGGCGTCAGTTTCAGTTCGGCCGCGGCGAGGTTCTCCTGAAGGTGCTCGACCCGGGCCGTTCCCGGGATGGGCAGGACGACCGGGGCGCGGTCGAGGAGCCAGGCGAGCGCGACCTGCGTGGGCGTGGCCCCGAGCTCGGCCGCAACGGCGGCGATCCCGGCCTCGGCCCCCGTGTTCCCCCAGGCCACCGGCCGCCACGGCAGGAAGGCGATCCCGGCCGCCACGCACGCCTCCAGCACCGCCTCGTGCTCCCGGTCGAGGAGGTTGTAGCGGTTCTGCACGCTCACGACGTCGACGAGCTCCCGGGCCCGCTCCAGTTCGCCGACGGTGACCTCCGACAGCCCGATCCGGCCGACCAGGCCCTCGGTCTGGAGCTCGCGCAGGGTGCCGAGCTGGTCGGCCAGCGGCGTCCCGGGGTCGATGCGGTGCAGCTGGAGCAGTTCGATCCGCTCGGTCCGCAGCCGCCGCAGGGCCTGCCGGACCTGGTCGCGCAGGATCTCCGGCCGTCCGTCGAGCCTCCAGTCGCCGCCGGGACCGGTGGGCGCGACACCGACCTTGGTGGTGATCAGCAGGCCTTCCGGGTAGGGGTGCAGGGCCTCGGCGAGGAGTTCCTCGTTGGCCCCGCCGCCGTACAGATGTGCCGTGTCGATCAGCGTGACGCCCAGCTCCACGGCCCGCCGGGCCACCGCCAGGGCGTTCTCGCGGTCGGGGCCGGGCCCGGTGGGCAGATGCATGGCCCCGAAACCGAGCCGCCGTACGTCCAGGTCCCCGCCGATGCGGAACGTCGATGCCATGAGCCGCCGTCTCCCCCTCTGCTCAAGCGGCCACGCTAACAGGGTGGTTGGCGCGGACACCGGCTGCTGCCACACCCGGTCCCGCCGCGGCTCCCGGCACGCTCGACGAGCCGTTGTCGGTGCCGGGCGCTACGCTGCGCGGAAGCTACCCTTTGCCCCCTTCTGGGAGGTTCTCATGGCCTCGCGTCTCAACCCGTACCTCAGCTTCAACGGCGAAGCCCGGCAGGCGATGGAGTTCTACAAGGAAGTCTTCGGCGGCACGCTCGACCTCAACAGCTACGGAGACTTCGGGCAGGCCGACGCCCCCGACGCCGACAAGATCATGCACGGCATGCTGGAGACGCCCAGCGGCTTCACCCTGATGGGCGCCGACAACCCGCCGGGCATGGAGTCCGAGCAGGGCGGCTCCTACTCCGTGAGCCTGAGCGGTGACGACGACGCCGAGCTGCGGGGCTACTGGGAGAAGCTGTCCGAGGGCGGCTCGGTGTCGGTGCCGCTGGAGAAGCAGATGTGGGGCGACGTGTTCGGCATGTGCACGGACCGCTTCGGCGTTCCCTGGATGGTCAACATCAGCGCACAGAGCTGAGCGGCCGAGCGGGAGCCGCCCGCCGGGGCACTCCGCCCGGGCCGGAGCGTCAGGAGCTCGTCAGGACCACGAGCTCCTGCGTGGCCCGGGTCATCGCCACGTAGTGGTCGACGGCGCCTTCGACACCGTCGGCCCCTTCGCCGAAGTTCTCCGGATCGACGAGCACGACCAGGTCGAACTCCAGCCCCTTCGACAGTTCCGGGGTGAGCGACCGGACGCGGGGCGAGGCCGGGCGGAACCCGCGATCGCCGATCACACAGGCGATCCCCTCGGAGTGCGCGGCCAGCCAGGTGTCCAGGACCGACGTCAGCTCCGCGGCGGACCCGTGGCGGACGGGGACGCCGCTGCCGCGGATGGACGTCGGCACGTTGGCGTCCGGCAGGGCGGCCCGGATGACCGGCTCGGCCTCCGCCATGATCTCGGCGGGCGTCCGGTAGTTGATGCTCAGGGCGGCCAGCTCGACCCGGTCCAGACCGATGCGCTCCAGCCGTTCCCGCCACGACTCCGTGAACCCGTGCCGGGCCTGGGCGCGGTCCCCGACGATGGTGAAGCTCCGGGACGGGCAGCGCGGCAGCAGCATCTGCCATTCCGCGTCGGTCAGTTCCTGCGCCTCGTCCACGACGATGTGCGCGAACGGCCCGGCGAGCCGGTCCGGGTCGGCGGTGGGCAGGGCGCTGTCGTCGACGAGGGAGTTGCGCATGTCCTGCCCGTGCAGCATGACCAGCACGCCTTCGCCGTCGTCGTAGGTGTGGGCCTCCAGCAGGTCGTCGATGACGTCGGCCATGCGGTCCTGCTGTGCGGCCACAGCGGCCTCCTGCCGGCGCCTGCGCCCTGAGGCCCCCGGGTCGCCGAGCCGCCGGCGTGCCGCGTCCAGCAGCGGCAGGTCGGAGACGGTCCAGGCCTGCGGCTCGGCGCGTTGCAGGGTGCGCACCTCGTCACGGTCGAGCCAGGGCGCGCACATCCGCAGATAGGCGGGCACGGACCAGAGGTCCCCGACGAGGTCGGCCGCCTCGAGCAGCGGCCAGGCGCGGTGGAAGACCGTGAGCAGCTCCCGGTCGCGCGCCAGCGCCTTGCGGAGCAGGTCCTCCGGGGCGTCGCCCTCGTGCTTGCCGACGCAGATCGTGAGGAGTTCCTCCCAGACCTGGTCGCGCGCCTCGTTGTGCGGAGTGCCGGGTTCCGCAGCCTGGAACGCCGTGGCCCAGTCGCGGGCGCCGAGGCGGATGTCGGACCAGTGGGTCGTGACCGTCATCGCCTCGGTGGGCGGTTCCTCGTAGAAGCGGACGGCCTTCTCGATGGCCCGCACCATGTCGGCGGTCGACTTCAGGCGGGCCACCTCGGGGTCGGTCTCGGCCTCGGCGGTGGCGCCCTCGTCGACGAGGTCGCGCAGGATGCAGGTCTGCACGCCTTCCTCCCCGAGGCTGGGCAGGACGTCGGAGACGTAGGACAGGTACGGCCGGTGGGGGCCGACGAAGAGCACGCCGCCCCGGCGGTGCTGCCCGAGGCGCGGGTCGGAGTGGAGGAGGTAGGCGGAGCGGTGCAGGGCGACGACGGTCTTGCCGGTGCCCGGGCCGCCGTCGACGACGAGGGCGCCGCGGGACCCGGCGCGGATGATGGCGTCCTGGTCGGCCTGGATGGTGCCGAGCACGTCCCGCATGCGGGGCGAGCGGTTGGTGCCGAGGCTCGCGATGAAGGCGGACTGGTCGTCGAGCGCGGCGTGCCCTTCGAAGCCGTCGGCGGTGAACACCTCGTCCCAGTAGTCGACGATCCGCCCGTCGGTCCAGCGGTACCTGCGCCTGCTCGCCAGGCCCATCGGGTCGGCGTGGGTGGCGCCGAAGAACGGCTCCGCGGCCGGGGACCGCCAGTCGACCAGCAGCCGGCGTCCCTCGCTGTCCGTGAGGCCGAGCCGCCCCACGTAGACGGGCCCGGAGCCGTCCGCGGCGACCATGCGCCCGAGGCACAGGTCCAGTCCGAAGCGGCGCAGGGCGCGCAGACGGGTGGTGAGGCGGTGGATCTCGGCGTCCCGGTCCATGGCCTGCCGGCCCTTGCCGCCGGGTGCCCTGCGCTCGGCGTCCAGACGGTCGGACAGTTCGGCGATCGACTGCTCCAGGCAGTCGGCGACGGCGGCGAAGTGCCGTTCGTCCCCGGCGATCGACGCGGGGGCGGCCTTGTGCGCGAGGCGGTCGGGAAGGTCGAACGCGCTCGTGGTCGCAGGGGTCACGTCATGCTCCCGTTTCCGCAGGTCATGGGCTTAGGCGGGACATTGTGCGGGAGCCGGGGGGCCTTGCCGCAAGGCCCCCCGTGGGCTATAACTTGAGACAGGCGAGGAGAACACTCCTTGCCTTTTCTGTTGCCCGCCCCTTGTTGCGGGCCTGCCGTTCGCGTGTGGCACGCTCGTCGTTCCGACAGTGTGGAGAGGCGGCGGCATGCGCATAGGACTGCTCGGCACCGGACCCTGGGCGCAGCTGGCCCACGCACCCGCGTTGAGCGGGCATGAGCAGTTGGACTTCGCGGGAGTGTGGGGGCGTCGCCCCGAGGCGGCCAAGGAGCTGGCGGAACGGCACGGCGTCCGCGCCTACGACGACGCCGACGAACTGTTCGCCGACGTGGACGCCGTCGCGGTGGCGCTGCCGCCCGAGGTACAGGCCTCACTCGCCGCCCGGGCGGCGCGGGCCGGGTGCCATCTGCTGCTCGACAAGCCGCTCGCGCCGACACCAGCGCAGGGGCGGGCCGTGGTCGAGGCCGCCGCGGAGGCCGGTGTCGCCTCGGTCGTGTTCTTCACGACCCGCTTCCAGCCCGAACCGGCGGCGTGGATCGCCCAACAGGCGGCGGCGCGGGGCTGGTTCACGGGGCGGGCCGAATGGCTCGGCGCGGTGTTCACCAGCGAGAGCCCCTTCGCGACGCCGTGGCGGCGGGAGAAGGGCGCCCTGTGGGACGTCGGCCCGCACGCCCTGTCCGTGCTGCTGCCGGTCCTCGGCGACGTCCGGCGGGTGACGGCGGCGGCGTACGGCCCCGGCGACACGGCGCATGTCGTCCTGGACCACACCGGTGGCGCGTCGAGCACCCTCACCCTGAGCCTGACGGCACCGCCGGCCGCGGCCGGTGCCGCCGTGGAACTGCGGGGAGAGGCCGGGGTCGCGACGCTGCCGGACAGCGCCGACGGGGCGGTGCCCGCGCTGAAGCGGGCGGCGGACGCGCTGCTCGCCGCCGCCCGCACCGGCCGCCCGCACGCCTGCGACGCGGCGTTCGGCCTGAGGGTGACGGAGATCCTCACGGCGGCTCAGGAACTGCTGAACGACTGAGCGCGCCGTGACGGCCCCGGCCTCCGGTATCCCGTTCGGCCGGGGCGAGTTCGCGGGCGTGCGCCCCGGTTCCTACACCGAGGGCGGGTCGAAGTTGAGCCGCTCCTTCACCACCGGGTAGCCGGCCTTGGCGAAGTTCGCCGCCATGGGAACGTTGCCCCGGTCCGTCGCCCCGGTGACGGCCTCCGCCCCCTGCTCGACGAGGAAGTGGGTGCACTCGGCCAGGAGGTCGTAGGCGTAGCCGTGTCCGCGGTGTTCCGGCACGACGCCGATGAAGCCGATGCAGGGGCCCGACGGGTTGTGGGCCGGGATGTGGACGCCGGCCAGGTCGCCCTGCGCCGTGTACGCGGTCTGCCACCACTCGCGCGGCGACGGGCACCAGTGGAAGAAGTCGAGTTCCTCCTGGGCCGCCTGGTCGGTTCCGCCCTGCTCGATGGCCTTGAGCGCGTGGGCGTCCAGGGTGACGGAGTGGATGCGGCGCAGCGCGTCGAAGAACACGGCGTCGTCCGGTTCGGCGCGGAACTTCAGGCGCCCGGGCCGCTCGGGCAGGCCGTGCCCGGGGGTCCACCGGTACAGGAAGCGTTCGACCAAGAGGTCGTAACCGGCCTTCCGGGCGGCCGTGAAGCAGGTTTCCGCGGCGCTGCGCAGGGCAGGGTCGTCGCGCCAGCCGGCGGGCAGGTTCAGCTCCAGTTCGACCTGCCAGGGGGCGGAACGCAGGAGCGCGGCGCCCGCCTCCTCCTCGCCGTCGGCCACGTCGAACCAGTTGACGTTGAGGGGTTCGGTGTCGTCGGGGCCGCCCCACCAGGCGCCGCGGGCGACGACACGGCCGTCGCGCAGGGCCACCCGCTTCCACTCGGGGCGGTGCCGGGTCGTGCGGTGGCCCTCACGGGCGCCCAGTGGGTCGGGCAGGGTGTCGAAGAGTCCGGCGTCGCTCGGGTCGAGCGCGCGGATGACCACATCGGTCATGGGATGTCCTCCGGGACGCATACTGCTCGGAGCGCTCCCGGTGGGTCAGTCGAGGCACGCCGGGACAACGGGGAGGGAGCGCGGGATCGGTGTGAACGGCACGGCTCTGCCCTCCTTCCGCTGGTCTCGGGGCGTGGCGCGCCACACGCTACGGGATCTCCCGACGGGCCGTCCATCGGTTTTCGGGCCCGGCTCCCACCTGGGCATCCGGCCGGCGCCGGATGCCCTTCCCGCCGTGTCCGGGGGCCCCGCTGGGGTGCGGGCCCGGCGTGCGGCGGGCGGTCGGCCGTTGCAGCGTGGTGGTGTGAGCAGTGTGCGCGGCCGGCCGGCACGCCGGGATCCGTACCGGCGGGGCTGGCTGCGCGGCGCACCGCCGCCCGTCTGGGCCCGGGTGCTGCCGTCGGCGCTGCTGGTGGGCGTCTGCCTGGCGGAGCTGGTCAGCCCGGAGCCGCTCGACATCGGCTTCCTGCTGGGCGCCATCCCGCCGCTGGCCGTGCTGGCACACGGACCGGTGGCGACCGCGGTGCTCGGCGCGCTGGTGGTGGTCGTGCTGACCGTGCCGGTGTTCAATCTCGACGACCCGGGCAGTACCGACCTGCTGACCGTGTGCTTCGTCTCGGTGCTGAGCGTGCTGCTGTCGTACGTCCGCTCCCGGCGGGACGCGCAGCTGGTCACCGAGCGGACCGTCGCCGAGGTCGCGCAGCGGGCCGTCGTACCGCTGCTGCCGGAGCGGGTCGGGCCGGTGCGGTGTGCGGGGCTGTACCGGGCCGCGCAGCGCGGGACGCTGGTCGGCGGCGACTTCTTCGACGTACGGGCGGGCCCCTACGGCGTACGGGCGGTGATGGGCGATGTGCAGGGGCACGGGCTGTCGGCCGTGGCCACGGTCGCGTCGCTGCTGGGGGCGTTCCGGGAGGCGGTGCTGGACCAGCCGGACCCGGAGGCGGTGGCGGCCCGGCTCGACCGGAGGCTGGCGGTGGACTCGGCGGACGACCCGCATGCCGAGCTGTTCGCGACGGCGGTGCTGCTCGACTTCTCCGCCGACGCCCGGGTCGTGCGGATCGTGGCGTGCGGGCAGGCCGGACCGCTGCTGCTGCGGGACGGGAAGGCCGTCGAGCTGGACGTCGAGCCGTGCACGCCGCTCGGTCTCGGCCTCGCCGGGGCCGCCCCGCCCCGGGCCGTCTCGGTGCCGCTGAGGGCGGGTGACCGGCTCTTCCTCGCCTCCGACGGGGTGACCGAGGCCAGGGACGCGGGCGGGGTCTTCTACCCGCTGGCCGAACGGCTGCCGGACCTCGCCGCCGAGGACCCGGTCGCACTGGCCGAACGGGTGTGGACCGACCTCGTCCGGCACTGCCCCGATGTGCAGGACGACGTCACGATGCTGGTGCTCGCGCCGCGTCCGCAGGAGGAGCCCTGACAACGGCGGCCGGCGGCGGCCCGCGAGGTGCGCGGGCCGCCGCCGGCGGGGTCGTGCGACCGGTACGTCAGTCCTTGATCGTGCACTCGTTGCCGAACGCCGGGTTGAGCAGCCCGATCACGTTGATCGAGTTGCCGCAGACATTGGCGTTGACCTCGACCGGGATCTGGACGACGTTGCCGGAGAGGAAGCCGGGGCTGTCGGTGGCGACACCGATGGTGCCGTCGTCCGCGCTCGCCGTACCGGCGAAGGCCAGCAGGGCGGCGCAGGCCAGACCCGCCGCGGCAGTCACACGTGTGCGCATGGGTAAAGCTCCTGTCAGTCGCAGGGACACGTGTCTCCACCGTCACCCGGAGTGAGCCGACGCGACATCGGTGAGCGTCCGAACGGGGTGCGCGCGGTCCGGCGGGCCCGCCGTCGCGCTCTCCGGATGCACGCCGCGCTCCCGCGGGGAATGGTGATAGCGGACCCGTTTTTCAGCACCGGGGCCGCACCAGCGATCCGGACCCTAGGAGCAGAGAACATGTCGACGTCAGAGCCCGCCGCATCCCGGCCGTCCGAGGACCGCGCCACCCCGGACCACCTGCTCCACACCCACACCGGCACCGACGTGTCGCCGGAGGACCTCGTCCTCGCCTCGGGCAAGGACCTCACCCCGCACAACCTCGAGTGGGCCAAGCGCAAGCTGGCGGCGGAGGGACCCACCGCCCTGGAGAAGCTGCTGCCCTAGCCGCCCCCCGGCACACGAAGGCCACCGGCCCGGCGCCGTCGCGTCCGGGTCCGGTGGCCTTCTGCGTGCGGCCTTCTGTGCGCGGTCTTCTGCGTGCGGCCTTCCGCGCGCGGCCTTCCGTGGGCGCGGCGGGCGGGTCACACCCCGGCGTCGTCCTCGGGCAGGTCCGTCTCGTCCTCCACCACGTGCACGGCGGCTTCCTCCGCACCCGCCGCTCCGCCGTCGATGCCGACGTCGGACGCGACGGACTCCTTCGTGGTGTCCGGGTGGGCGCCCTCGTCCGGGGCGACCAGGCGGCCGGCACGGGCGGTGCCCGCCTCGGGGTCCACCGGTTCGCCGTCGCTGTCCGGGGTGTCCCCCACGCCGTCCCCGGCCGGCTCCGCGGACACGTCGGGGACCTCCTGGGCCAGCCGTTCGTCGAGGGTCTCGCCCTCGTGCTGCTCCGCGGCGGTGGTGCCGCGCTTGGTGACGCCCAGGGGCTTCTCGGGCGGGGAGTAGCCCTCGTCGAGGGTGTCGTCGTACGTCCGCTCGTCGACGGCGTCCTGCAGGTCCAGCGGCGCGGCGTCCTCCTGCTCCTCGTTGGTCCCGGTGGGCTGGTACGCGTCGTCCGCCATCGGTTCGGGGCGCATCGGTTCCGTGCCCATCACTCCTGCCTCCCTGTCGCGCTGCGACGACTCGTTCGTCCGTGCTGTCCGTTCCGCGTTTCCCGTTACGCGGTCTCTAACCTCGGCGGATGATCCCCGGGCCGGGACGGCGCACCGAACGTCCCGCGGGCCGACGGGAGTCGAAACCCTGGGCGGGGCCGCACGTTACCCACCAGTCAATCTTGAAAGATCAATGAGCGGGACTATCATCACTCGCACACACGGTGTGACCGACTGCCGACGCGGCGGCAGCACGGTATCCACCACCCCGTTTTCATCGCTCCTGGGCCCGAGGCCACCCTTCTCCGTCCGGCGGCGAGTTCCACCCCCCACCCCCCAACGCTTCCGGGACGGCCTGCCCGCCTCCGGTCGTGCACAAGTGAAAGCGGCGCATCCATGAGCTACAGCAGGGGCAGAGGGCTGCAGGCCAATGTCCTCAGCACGTTCGACACCGTGGTGATGGCGGTCGCCGGCAGCGCACCGGCGTATTCGCTGGCCGCGACCACCGCCGTCCTCGTGGGCGCGGTGGGGCTGGCCAGTCCGGCCGCCCTGCTGTACTGCGCGATACCCATGCTGGGCATCGCCCTGGCGTTCAGCTACCTGGGCCGGATCGACGTCAACGCGGGCGCCAGCTACTCGTGGGTGGGGCGCACGCTCCACCCGTTCCTGGGCTTCATCAGCGGCTGGGCGCTGGTGATCTCGGCGACGATCTTCATGGTGGCCGGTTCGCTGCCCGCGGGGTCGATGACGCTCGCGCTCTTCGACGACGGCCTCGCGGACAACACCGCGCTGTCCACGGTGGTCGGCGCGGCCTGGTTCGTCATCATGCTGTGCGTGGTGCTGGGCGGCGCCCGGCTCACGGTGCGGGCGCAGCTGATCATGTCCGGCGTCGAGCTGGTCATCCTGGCGCTGTTCGCGGTGCTCGCCTTCTTCCACACGGACGACGCCCGCGCCTTCGACTGGTCCTGGCTCGGCTTCTCCCACTTCGACGGCATGGCCGGCTTCGCCTCGGGTGCGCTCATCGCCGCGTTCTACTACTGGGGCTGGGACGTCACCAGCAACCTCAGCGAGGAGACCCGCAACAGCCGCCGTACGACAGGACTCGCGGGGCTGATCGGCGTGGGCATCGTCTTCCTGCTGTTCGAGGTGTTCACCATCGCGGTGAACGTGATCCTGTCCTCGAAGCAGATCGAGGAGAACGACGCGAACGTGCTGGCGGTGCTCGGCGAGGAGGTCTGGCCCGGCTGGGGCGGCAAGCTGCTGATCGTGGCCGTGATGCTGTCCACCATCGCCACGCTGGAGACGACACTGATCCAGGTCACGCGCTCGCTGTTCGCGATGGGCCGGGACCGTACGATGCCGTCGGCGCTGGGCCGGGTGCACCGCCGGTGGAACACGCCCTGGGTGGCGATCGTCGTGGTCGGGTCGGTGGCGCTGGTGATGTTCATCGCCTCCAACGCCCTGGGCTCGGTGGGCGACATCCTCTCCGACGCCATCTCGGCGATCGGCCTGCAGATCGCGGTCTACTACGGTCTCGCGGGGCTCGCGGTGGTCGTCGCGTACCGGAAGATGCTGCTGAAGTCCCCGGCCCACTTCCTCTTCGGCGGCCTGTGGCCGCTGTGCGGCGCCCTGTTCATGTTCTGGGTGTTCGTGGAGTCGCTGGGCGAGCTGAGCAGCGCCGCGGTCACGATCGGCATCGGCGGGCTCGCGGTCGGGCTGATCCCGATGCTCTGGTACTGGCGGCAGGGCAGCGACTACTACCGGCCCGCGAAACTGGACGCCTCGCGCACGGTCGAGACGGACTACGTGCCCGGTGAACAGGACGGCCACGCGCGCGTCCACGAGGGTCTCTCCACCGACTTCTGAGGAGGACCCCGATGGCTCGAGGCAGTCTCCGACGTGGTTTCACCCCCGACTTCGACCCCGACTGCGGGGACACCGACCTCACCTCCGCCCGCCAGGACGTCGTGATCGGCCGCTGGCAGGGGCTGCGGGACCTGCTGGGCGCCACCGGCCGCGACTGGGCCGCCCGTGGGCACCGGATACGGCAGCTCGCGCAGGTGTGCGCGGGCAGTTCGACGGTGGAGTCCTGGCTCTCCGCGGACGCCCACAGCGCCGACGCGCTGGTGCTGCGGGCGGCGACGGAGACGGCCCGCACCTTCAACGTGGCCATCGCGGCGGGCCGGGGCGTGCCGATCGATCAGCACCGCGTGGACGCCGCGGTGCTGGCCTGCCTGACGGCGGCGGAAGCGTACCCGGAGGATCCGACGCCCTGGGTGTCGCTGATCTCGGTGGCGCGGCTGTACCCCTCGGGGGTCCGGCGGCAGGAACTGGGGCGCTGGTGGGACGAGTTGCACGGGCGCGACCGGTACAGCATCGAGGGGCACCTCCAGGTGCTGCACTACTACTCGGCGCGCTGGCACGGCACGCACGGCCTGATGTACGACTTCGCCCGGGACGCGGCGGGGGTGGCACCGCCCGGCTGTCCGCTGCCGGTGCTGGTCCAGTACGCCCGGGTCGAGGAGTACCGCTTCGCCCTGGACGCGGCTCAGGGCAGGCGCTCCGCCGTGGGCCTCTCGCAGCACTGGACCCACGACGGCGCCGTGCGCGACCTGCGGCGGACCTGGCAGCGCTGGGTCATGGGCCGGACGGAGACCTGGATCGCGCCCGCCGAGCTCCGCGACTTCAACTACCTGGCGCACGCGGCCTGCTGGGCGGGTGCCCGGGACATCGCGGGCATCCTGCTGGGCATGCTGGGGCCCCGCGCGACCCGCACGCCCTGGTCGTACACGGGCGACCCGGAGAAGCAGATCACCAAGTGGCGCAAGGAGCTGCGGCCGGGGACCTGAGCACCCGGCTGTAGTCTCCCCGCGGGGAGGGCGACATGGCTGATGACGACTGGTACGAGGACGGTGACGTGGTCCGTGAGGCCGCACGCGCGCGCCGGGCCGCCTGGGCCGGGATGTCCGTGGTGACGTGTCTGTTCGGTGCGGTCGTGCTCGTGGTGGCCGCCGTCGGCCTCGCGGTGATCCTCGCGCTCGCCTATGCCATGGCCGTCATGGACTGACGCCGCGCCCCGGCCCGGCCAGGTCCCCCGACCACTTCTCCGCGATGCGTCCGGCCCGCCACACGACCGTCGTCCGGGAGGCGGGGCCGGGTGCTGAGCAGCGCGCCGCGCTGCGTCAGGGGCCTGGCGCGACACGGACGTCCAGGTCCGAGATCCGGTGGACGGGCCAGGTGCGGGCATAGCGGGGCGGGGTGCCGCCGGCCGGTGCCAGGTGCGCGACCGGGAGGCGGTCCGCGGTGCGCAGCACGCCGGCCACGGTGATGTTCTCGTTGTTTCCGGACGTCGCCCCCGAGTTGCAGCCGGTGTAGTAACCGATCGGGATGGCCTCGTGGCCGGTGAGCAGGCAGGGCGGGCGGACGCCGAGCCGGTGCAGGGCGTCGGCGGTGCGGTCCCAGTCGCGGCGGCTCTCGGTGTTGCGCGTCACGGCGCCGTCCAGGACGGCGAGCTGCGCCGCGAGATGCCCGGCCAGGACGAGCGCGACCAGGGGGGCGGCCACCCGGCGCCATGATCCGCCCGGGCCCCTGACCAGGTGCCACAGGGCGTCGGCGACCGGGATCGCGAGCAGCGCGTAGGCCGGCTGGAGGAAGCGCGGGGCCGCGTAGCCGATCATGAAGAGGTACGGCAGCGCGGCCGTGGTGGCGCAGGCCAGCGGGACCAGGGTCCGTTCCAGACGGCGGGCCCGGGCCGCGACGACCAGCGCGAGGCCGGCCAGGACGGGCAGGGTGAACCACCAGAAGGTGACCAGCGGGGTGGGCATCGACCCGGTGCACGGCCGGCACAGGGCCCGTCCGCCCAGGCTGCGCAGCTGGTCGTCGACGGCGATCTGCCAGCCCAGTCCGCCCTGGATCCGGGAGGCCTCGGCCAGGCGCGCCCCCAGGCCGCCGTGGCTCAGGTACGCCTCGATCACCCAGGGCACGGCGCCCGCCGCGAGGCCCGCGGCGAGCCCGAGCAGGAGGCGCCAGTGGCGGCGCGCCAGGGCGAGGACGAGCAGCGGCACAGCCACGTAGACCGCGTCGGTGGGACGCATCCAGGCCATGAGCGCGCAGCCCGCCGCGAGGCCCCACAGAGCCCTTGAGGAGGAACGTTTCGCCCGGGTGCGCAGGAAGCAGCCGACGCTGATCAGGGCACCGATCGCGACCCAGTAGTTGGGCATGGCCTGCGGACCGTAGAAGAGGGTCACCCACAGGGAGGCGAAGAGGGCCCCGCCGGCCACCAGGACGCGGGTCGGGAACAGGCCGCGCCAGGAGCGCAGGGCCAGGTAGAGGGCGAGTCCGGACAGCAGCGCGAGGTAGACGCGCAGCAGGGGGACGGACGGCGACCAGGACGCGACGGGCGCGACCAGCAGCGAGACACCGCGGGAACGGGGGGCGCTGAAGAACGCCGCGGGGTGGTGCGAGGTGACCTGGCTGATGTAGACGATCTCGTCCCAGCCGAGGCCCAGGACGGGCCGGACCAGGGCGAGCTGCGCGATCGTGAAGACGGCGGCCAGGGCGGCGAGCGGGCGGTTGCCACGTGTCCACCGGGTGGTGCGCTGCCCGGCCGTCTGCACGCGTCTTCGCCGTCGTACCAGCATGGCGTTCGCGCCATCGGCCATGTTCCGCCCCTTACCCGTTGATCGAAAACACGATCAAGCTAACCCGCGGGGCGTGGGCGTGCAGGACGGAACTCGGCCAAGTGCCTGACCCGCACGTGGGTCAGCGGGCGCGAGGAGTGTGAGGCGCCCCGGCGTTCGCGCCCGCCCCGGGTGGCAGACTCTCTGTCTGTGCCGCTCACCTTCGACGACCTCGTCCACCGTGCCCGGGCGCTCCCCCGGGGCGGCGGGCGCGCGATCCTCGGCATCGCGGGCAGCCCCGGCGCGGGCAAGTCGACGCTCGCCGAGCACCTGGTACGGGAGTTGAACGGCACCGGCGCCCCCTGGGTGGCGCACGTCCCCATGGACGGCTTCCACCTCGCCGACGCCGAACTGGAGCGGCTCGGCCGCCGGGACCGCAAGGGCGCGCCCGACACGTTCGACGCGGCCGGGTACGCGGCCCTGCTACGGCGGCTGCGCGACGATCCCGGCGACGACATCGTGTACGCGCCCGGCTTCGAACGCGTCCTGGAGCAGCCGCTCGCGGGCGCGATCCCGGTGCTCCCGACGGCCCGTCTGGTCATCACCGAGGGCAACTACCTGCTCCTGACCACCGGCGCCTGGCCCCGCGTCCGCCCCCTCCTCGACGAGGTGTGGTTCTGCGAGGTGCCCGAAGCCGAGCGGGTCCGCCGCCTGGTCGCCCGCCACGAGCGGTTCGGCAAGACGCACGCGGAGGCGGTGGCCTGGGTGTCACGCTCGGACGAGCGCAACGCCGCACTGATCGCGACGACGCGGGAGCGTGCGGACCTGGTCGTACCGGAGCCGGCACTGCCCCGCGCGCGGGCGTGAACCCCCTCAGGCGTCCATGGCCGGCCGGCGGGCGCGGAGGCGGACGGTCAGTGTGTGCGGGCCGAGTCCACCGATGTAGACGCGGTTCCCGGTCGTCGCGTCCGTGCCGCCCACCACGCTGTAGTCCTGCCCCGGGTCGTACCGCAGCACGTCGCCCCGGTCCGGCCCGGCCGGCGGTTCGCCCGCTTCGATGTCTGTCTCGACCCGGATCTCGTCGTCACCGACCCGGTAGGTCATCGGCCCGGCCGTCAGGCACCAGCGCCCGTCACCGAGCGGGATGGCGCCCTGCGGCACGCCACCGGGCCGGAAGGTCAGTTCGAGGGCCCACGGCACCCGTGGTCCGCTGATGTCGATCCGCAGGTCGGCGCCGTCCTCCCTCAGGTCCACCTCGACGCGGGTCGTGTGGGAGACCTCGTCGCGAGGCCGGTCCGGGAAGGCCATCGCGGCCGAGAAGCGTCCCTCGTCCGCCATGCGGTAGGCGCCGTCCTCCCGGCGCCGCTCGGGCGGCATCGGCTGGTAGTAGGCGGCCGTGAGGGTCTCGGTGAGCCGGTACCGGTTGTCGGCGGGCTGTTCCACGTCGGCGGCGCGGAACGGGCCCAGGTCGAAGAATCCCCGGGAGAGGCGGACCGCGTCGAGGACCGCGGCGCCGGCGAACAGGCGCAGGAAGGTGGGGTTGCAGGCGAGGCCGGAGCGGATCCGCCGGTGCTCGGGCACGTCGGAGCCGCCGTACACCACCGTGTGCGCGCTGGCCGACGCGCGTGCGGCGAGGCGCGCCGTGGTGATGTACCGGTGACGCGGAAGCGGCTCCGCGGCAGGTTCCGGCAGGACGCGGCACAGGTCGGGGGTGAGCAGCGTCTCGGCGAGCAGGCCGGGGTCGTCGATGCCGCCGGAGGCCGCCAGCCGCGCCGCCCGGCTGAAGTCGCCCCGGCCGGTGCGGATCGCGAGCAGCCGGTAGTGCGGCAGGTAGGGCGCCAGGGGGAACGGGTGGTTCTGGTCCTGCCGTCGCGAGAGGACCGTCTCCACCGTGCCGTCCGGTCTGATGAGGTCCAGGGTGGTGGCGAGGTTGCGTTCGACGGCGTCCAGCAGGTCGGCCCGGTCGAGCACGTCGGCCAGCAGCAGCAGTGACGGGTTGGACACATGGGCCGCGTAGTTGGGGCTCCGTTCCGAGTACAGGCCCTCCGCGTCGATGTCGACGCCCTCGGAGAGCCACTCCCCGATGCGGTCGAGCAGCCGGTCGTCCGGGAACGACCGGTGCAGCCGGGCCAGGGCCGCGCACAGCTCCCAGCGGTGGTTCGGGGTGTGCACCCCACCGGTCAGAAGACTGCGGGAGGCGGCGCCGGCGATGTCGGCGAGCACGTTCGTGGCCTCGCGCAGTTCCGGCCCCGCACCGGCGGCGATGACGTGCGCGTCGCACACGTCGTTGACGGTGAAGGCGGAGTCCGGCGGTGACTGCACGTTGTCGCCGCCGGCGAACAGGCCGGTGGTGGTCTGCGCGGCCCGCAGGGCGCGGAGGTGGGTCATCGCGGCGGCGACGGCCTGCTTGCTGCCGTGCAGTGCCGATTCCGGGGACCGGTATGCCGCGACCAGGGTCTTCACCCTGCGTGCCAGAGCGCGGTGGGGCACACCGGTGGGTTCCTCGTCGGGGCCGGCCGCCAGCGGGGCGGCCGACCGGTCGGCGGCGCGGGCCGCCGCGCGGACGAACTCGTGGTCGAGCGGGGTGTGCACGGTCAGTCCTTCAGTCCGGCGTTGATGTCCGCGCCCATGACGTAGCGCTGGAAGACCAGGAAGACGGCGATCAGCGGGATCATGGAGATGACCGACGCGCCGAGCAGGACCGACCAGTTGATGTTCTGCGCGCCCACGATGCTCTGGATGCCGATCTGCACGGTGAACTTGTCGGGGTCGTTGAGCATCAGCAGCGGCCAGATGTAGTCGTTCCACCGCCACTGGAAGGACAGGATGGCGAGGGTCAGCATGATGGGCCGGGACAGCGGCACCATGATCCGCAGGAAGATCGACAGTTCACGGGCGCCGTCGATGCGTGCGGCTTCCACGAGTTCGTCGGGAACCGTCAGGAAGAACTGACGGAACATGAAGCATCCGGTCGCGGTGAGCACGGCCGGGAGGATGATGCCGGCGAACGAGTTGTAGAGGCCGAGGTCGCGGACGACCAGGAACTCCGGGGCCAGCATGACCTCGGACGGCAGCATCGTGGTGGCCAGGATGCAGACGAAGAAGACCTTGAGCCACTTGTTGTCGTACTTGGCCAGCGCGTAACCGGTGCAGCAGCTGACTCCCACCGTGAGGATCGTCGTGATCACGCACACGATGGCCGTGTTGATGAAGTACTGGGAGAAGTTGGCGCTGTCCCACGCCGCCTTGAATCCCGACAGGGTGGGGTCGTGCGGAACCAGCGTCAGCGGATAGGAGAACAGGTCACTGGCCGGCTTGAAGGAGCTGAGGACGAACCACAGCACCGGCAGCCCGTAGAGGCAGGCCAGGAGCCACAGCAGTGTCGTCGCGGACACCGCCTGCCGGAGCCCGCCGGTGGCTGCCCGACGGGGGCGCTTCCTGGAGACGGCCCGTCCGGAACCGGTGTCGACCGGGCGTGGCATGTCTGTGGTTGTCATCGGTTCTCCACCCGTCGGTTGACGATCAGCTGGATGATCGCGACGGCCATCAGGATGAGCATGAGCACGAACGACGCGGCGCTCGCGTAGCCGATCTGGCCCCGTTTGAAGCCGGTCTCGTAGATGTACTGGACGAGCAGGTTGTTGGACGTGCCGGGCCCGCCGTTGTTGAGGGCGACGAACACCGGGTACTCCTTCATCGCGTTGATCGTGTTGAGCAGGATGACGATGAACGAGGTGGGCGCGATGCTCGGCAGCGTGATGTGGAAGAACTGCCGCCAGGGGCCGGCGCCGTCGAGCGAGGCGGCCTCGTAGTACGACACCGGCACGTTCTTGATCGCGGCGATGAACAGCAGCATCGAGAAGCCCGTCCAGGCCCAGGACGCCGCCATGACCACCACCAGCAGCGACAGGTCCGCGTTCGACTGCCACGGAACGGCGCCGCCGCCGAGCTCGTGGATGAGGTAGTTGACCAGTCCGAAGTTCTCACCGAACAGCCAGCGCCACAGGACACCCACCACGATGGGCGACAGCAGCCACGGGATGAAGAAGATGACACGGGCGACCGAGGCGCCCTTGGCGTGCCTGCTCACCACCACGTTGGCGATGAGCAGCGAGAACACGAAGTTCAGCGGGACGAAGAGCACGGTGTACAGCAGCGTCCGGCTCAGCGCGTCGTAGAAGGTGGAGTCCCCGAACAGGTTCTGGTAGTTGTCCAGCCCGACGAACTGGAAGACCCCTACGCCCGTGTAGTTCGTGAAGGAGTAGACGAGCCCGATCACCGCCGGCCAGACGAAGAACAGCGCGAAGAGCACGACGTTGGCCGCGATGAGGACGAGCGGCGCAAGGGTGTACTTACTGCGTCTCCTGGGCGGGCTCACGGACACGTCCGAGGCGCGTTTGGTCATCTTCCTGACTCCGTGCTGGTGGAATGGGTTCCGGTGGGCTCAGGCCATGAGCCCGGCGTCATGTGAGGGCCGGGGCCCGGGCGGCGGTGTCTCGACCCGCCGCCCGCGCCCCCTGGCCTGCGCTCAGCCGCCGACCTGCTGGTTGTAGACGTCCACGATGTTCTGCAGGGCCTTGTCGGACGACTGCTGGCCGTTGATCGCCTTGCCGAGCTCCGTCTTGGTCGGGTCCTCGGGGAGGCTCTTGCCCTTCAGCACCCACTTCGTCTGCGCGCTGTTGAAGTAGCCGGAGATGGGGGCGTAGAGCGGGATCGACTCGTTGTACAGCTTGAACGCCGCCTGCGCCGCCTCGGACTTGAACGGGTACTTCGGGTTCAGACCGCTCTCGACCGGCAGGAAGCCGGACGTCTCGCACAGCACCTGGTAGTGGGCCGGCTCGTACAGCCAGCTGAGGAACTTCGTCGCGGCGTCGGCAGCGGCGGCGTTGTTGTTGAAGCCCACCGTCATGCCGCCGCTGTTGACGTCGCTGGCCTGCACCGGCTCGGCGGGGGTCGGGACGCTCGCCCACTCGAACTTCTTGATGCTCTCCGCGAAGGCGGGCACCTGCCACACGCCGGACCAGTAGGCGACCACGTCACCGCTCTGGAACATGGCCGACGGGTCGGCGCCGCTGGTCCACACCGACTTCGGCATGGTCTTGTCGTCGTTCCATCCGACGAAGGTCTTCACGGCCTTCTTGGTCGCCGCGTCGACCGAGAACGTGCCGGAGGAGTCCGCGTGGACGTACTTCCCGCCCTTCTCGTACACCATGGCGCGCAGCCGGGAGGGCGACTGGTCGAAGGTGAGGGAGTACTTGGCGCCGGTCTTCTCGCGGACCTTGTCCGCCGCCTTGATGAAGTCGGTCCAGGTCCAGGTCTTGTGGGGCGAGGCCGGGAAGGAGACGCCGGCCTTCTCGAACAGCGTCTTGTTGATGAACATGCCGGACGCGGTGACGTCCGAGGGGATGGACAGCACCTTCCCGGACGAGTCCTTGGCGACGAAGTTGGCGTTGATCTTGTTGCTCTTCTTGCCGGCGATGGAGCTGAGGTCGATCAGCTTGTTCGCCCAGATCGGGTCCAGCGCCGGCACGGCCGCTACGTCGGGCAGCGAGTTCGCCTGCGCGGCGTTGTGCAGCTTGGCCGGGTAGCCGTCGTAGGGGATGTTGACGAGCTTGACCTTGACGCCGGTCTCCTTCTCGTACTGCGCCACCATCTTCTTCCAGCCCGCGTCCTGCCCCGGGACCGTGGAGATCCAGAACGTCAGCGACTTGGCGTTCCCGCCTGCTTCGGACCCCGACCCGCAGGCGGAGAGCAGAAGGGCACCTGCCGTGGCCACGGCAGCGACGGGAACCGCGCGACGTATGCCGCCGCGGCCGAGACGGCGGGAGCGCCGCACACCCAGACTGGTCATCTTCAATCCCTTTTCGTCGTAGCGGAAGAAGCACGGCGCCAGCCGAGGCGGCACGGGTGCATGTGAAGGAGACTTCGCTTTCCGGGGGCACGGCCTCGCCCGGCCGCGTCGCCCTGACGGGTGGGGTCCCCGGCCATGACGGCCGTCGTCGCACAAGCACGCCCTCGTGCGGCTCCCGTACGTCGCGTACGGGCGGGAGGCTCACCCGGAGTCGGCGTCCCGGCCGACTCAGAAAGCGCTTGTCCGGACATTGGCAGACCGATGGCGCAGCCGTCAATGCTTCGCCCGCACAGCTCCGGTCACGGTTTGAATTCCGTGGGCGACCGCGAGCCTGCCGGCGCCGGCCACGGTGCCGGTGTCGCCCACCACGCTGCTGACCACCTCGGTCGGCCAGCTCAGCCGGGCCAGTTCGGCCCGCACCCCGGGCAGGAGCTGCGGGTCCGCGCCCGTGCCGCCGCCGAGGACGATCAGGCCGGGGTCCAGCACGGCCGCCACGGCGGCGGCGAGCCGGCCCACGTCGGCGGCGTGCGCGTCGATCACGGACCGCGCCGTGGCATGCCCCTGCCCCGCCAGGGCGAGGAGGCGCTCGGCGGTGCGCGGACGGGGCCCGTCGGCCTGCTGCCAGGCCTCGGCCGCCCGGCGCAGCAGCGTGCGCGATCCCATGCGCTGCTCCAGGCCCTCGTACTGCGGGGCGCGGCTGTCGTCCCAGGGGTAGGGCAGCCGGGCCACCTCACCGGCGGCGCCGTTCGCGCCGCGCAGCACCCGGCCGCCGATGACGACGGCGAGACCGATGCCGACGCCGACGCGCAGATAGCCGAAGGTGTCGCGGCCGACGGCGGCGCCTTCGTGCAGTTCGGCGAGCGCGGCGCAGTTGACGTTGTTCTCCAGGTGGACGGGCACGCCCTCGGGCAGCGCGACGGCCATCGCGTCGAAGACGGGGCCGGCCTTGGCGGTCGCCGGGCGTTCCCCCGCGCCTTCGCCGTCCCGGGTGGTGACATCGCCGACGGCGACCACGACGGCCCGCAGCGGGGCTCCGGCGGGCAGCCCGTCGAGGACCTCGCGGACGGTGCCGGCGGCCTCCGACCTGGAGCCGGTGGCCTCGGCGAGCAGCGTCCCGTCCAGCGCGCAACTGCGCACCCGCGTCCTGGCGGGGCCCAGGTCGACGGCGAGCACGGCGCCGGCGGCCGGGCCGAGCCGGTAGACGGCGGCGCTGCGGCCGGTGCCGCCGGAGGCCCGCCCCGAGTGGGCGGCGAGTTCCATGGCCTCCAGTTCGGCGACGGCGGTGGAGACGGTCGGCTTGGAAAGGCCCGCACCGGCCGCCAGCTGGGGACGGGTGGCCGTGCCCGCCCCGGCCAGTACGTCGAACACCACACGGGCACTCTCACTCAGGTGCATGGTCTCCCCAGGTCGTGCGGCGGCCGGGCAGGACGGCCGCGAGGGTCGCGCGGCATCGGGAATTCCGTGCCTCTTGACGCGCACCCTACTTCGTTAGTTAACTTCCTAACGAACTTCACGGTACTCGCCTGCCGTGGTCCGCAGAAGCCCGTCCCGGGGCTTCCCTACCTCTTCAACTGCCGTGGTGCGACGGGTGGTTCGCCTGCCGTCGCCGTGCCGCGCAACGACGAAAGAGGACCCGTGCAGGACTCCACGCCTTACGCGGTCGGTATCGACGTGGGCGGCACCAAGACGCACGTGCGCGCTGCCGCGGACGGCGCGGGCGTCGTCGATCATGTCCGCGGCAGTGCGGGCTGGCGCCCGCACGACGCCGGGGCCGCCGCCGACTGGCTGGCCGAGGTGATCGCCGTCGCCCTGCCCTCCTCTCCACGGCTGTCCGCTCTCGCCGTGGGCGGTCACGCCTGCGAGACGCCACGCCAGTGCGCGGGCATCCGCGCCGCCCTTCAGGAGCGGCTGGGGGTGCCCGCGCTCGTCGTGGGCGACGCCGAGCTGCTCGTTCCCGCCGCGGGGCTGGAGAAGGGCGTGGGTCTGGTCGCCGGTACCGGTTCGGTCGCGGTGGGGCGGTTGCCCGGCGGCGAGGCGGTCCAGGTAGGCGGCTGGGGCGCGGTGCTCGGCGACGAGGGCGGAGCGGCCGGTCTCGTCCGGGAGGCCGCGCGGGCCGTCTGGGCCGCGCACGACCGGGGCGAGGAGCCCGACGCGCTGGCGACCGGGCTGGTCGCCGCGTTCGGGGTGGCCGAGGTGCCCGCGCTCGGCGCCGCCCTGGAGGCCGCCACGGACGTCTCGGCGGAGTGGGGCCGCCACTCCCCCGCCGTGTTCGCCGCCGCCGAGGCCGGCTCACCGCTCGCCCGGGCCGTGATCGCCGAGGGCGGCCGGGCGCTCGCCGGGCTCGTCGTACGGCTGGCCGCGCGCGGGGTCCCGGTGGACGACGTGGTCGTGGCGGGCGGCACGGTGCTCGCCCAGAGCGCGCTGTACGAGGCGTTCACCGCCGCGCTCGCCGAGTCCCTGCCCGGGACCCGGACACAGCCGCTGCGGGTACCGCCCGTCGAGGGGGCGCTCGCCCTGGCCCGTTCGCTTCCGTGAGCCGGGCGGCCGCCGTTCACCCCGCGGACAGCGGCCGGGGGCCGACCCCTCTCCGAAGGGTCACAGCACGGCCGTAGATCTTCGCTCGTACGCGGCAGATGCCACAGAAGTCGCCAAGGGCACCCACGTCGCACAGCCCGCATCACCTTCCCGGCCACACGGCCGGCGCACCGTCGCGCAACGCCACGACACCTTCTTCGCAGAGCTCCAGAGAGGCGCACCCATGTCATCAGCCGGGCACCGCTCCCCCGCCACCGTCGACAGGCGGGGCTTCCTCACGACCTCCCTCGGTGCGTCGGCGGGCCTGCTCGCCGCACCGGCCTTCGCGTCCTGGCTCGGCGCCGCGGACGCCCGGGCCGCCACGGGCTTCGCCGCGTTCGTCGACGACTACAAGTCGAACGTCACCGCGAACCTCACCCCGGAGACCAACGCCGTCGTCCGGATCCTGGGCGGTATGGCGAAGGTGTGGAAGACCGGCGACGCCTGGAACACCGGCCTGGTCCTGGACCGCGAGGTACTGCGCGCCAACATGCGCTACTGCGCCCGCGTCACCCGGGCCCGCACCGAGGCGCAGGCGAAGGAGGCCTTCCTCTACGACCGCCGGCATCAGAGCTACGCCATGATCGCCGGCCTCGGTCCGCTCGGGGGCCTGTACAAGGCGGGCGCCAAGGCGGTCACCTCGATCACCACCGCCCCGGACGGCACACCTCCGGGGAAGATCAACGACACCCTGCCCGCCGACGCCCCGGCCGGATCCGCCCTCGGGGCGGGCTCGTACGACTCGGACCTCGGCCAGGTGGCGAGGCTGGTCGACACCGTGCGCGGGCCGTTCGCCTCGGGCAACCCGGGCAAGTTCGCCTTCCAGTACCCGCGCCCGTGGCGGATGAACGAGGACAGCGAGGTCGTCGACACCGGCACGAAGGACGCGCTCGGCTACCCGGTCTACGACTCGGACGTGGTCGTGGCCCCGCAGCTGCTGCGCCAGCGCTCCGAGAACGCGCAGGAGGACGGCGGCTTCCCCAGCGGCCACACCAACGCCTTCCACCTGGCCGGGCTGGCCTACGCGTACGCGGTGCCCGAACGGTTCCAGGAGCTGGTGACGCGGGCGTTCGAGCTCAGCCACAGCCGGATCATGTCGGGCATGCACTCCACCGTCGACGTCATCGGCGGCCGGATCATGGCCACCGCCCTGACGGCCGCGACGCTGGCCGACCCGGCGAACGCCGAACTCAAGGCGGCCGCCCGCGCCCAGGCCCTCGCCTACTTCACGCGGCGGACCGGCACGACGGCCGACACCCTCTACGCCTACGCCCACCCGGGCGCCGGGGACGCCTACGCCGACCGCGAGGCCAACTCCCGTGCGGTGACGCCCCGGTTGACGTACGTCCTGCCGCGCCGCGGCCGCAAGGACCCGCTGACCGTGCCGAAGGGCGCGGAGGTGCTGCTGGAGACACGGCTGCCGTATCTGAGCGCGGCCCAGCGTCGCGAGGTGCTGCGGACGACCGCGCTGCCGTCCGGGTACGTCCTGCTGGACGGCTTCGAGCAGTGGGGCCGGCTGAACCTGTTCGCCGCGGCGGACGGTTACGGGGCCTTCGACCGGGACGTCACCGTGACACTGGACGCGGCGGCCGGGGGCTTCCACGCGGCCGACAGCTGGCGCAACGCCATCGAGGGCGACGGCGGCCTGACCAAGCGCGGCTCGGGCACGCTCACCCTGACGGGCCACAACCGCTACCGCGGCGGGACCGTCCTGAAGTCCGGCACGCTGGTCGCCGCGTCGCCGAACGCCCTGGGCGAGGGCGACGTCCGGGTCACGGGCGGCACGCTCCGCGCGGCCGGGGTCCTGCGGGTGCGCGGCTCCTACGTCCAGGAGGGCGAGTCGACGCTGGAGCTGCCGCTGCGCAGGAATCACGGCCCGGCCCTCACGGTGGGCCGTCGGGCTCTGCTGGGCCGGGGCAGCGTGCTGTCGCTGCGGCTCGACGCCGAGCGGCCGCCGGTCGCGGGGACGACGGTTCCCGTCCTGGCCGCCGGGCAGCTGCGCGGCCGGTTCGACCGGGTCGAGCTGGACTCCGAGACGCTGCATGCCGTGCCCCTCCACACGGCTGACGGTCTGTCGGTGCGACTCGTGCGACGGTAGCGCTTTCCACGGCGGGGGCTGATGCACAGTGGGTCCATGAGGGACCTCTGGACGGCTCCCGCCGTTCCCCGGCCCGTGTCGCTCTCGCCCCCGGCACCGGCTGAACCCGCGCGGCGGCCGGGCAGTCGGTGGGCGGTGCGGCTCCTGGTGGCCGTCCTGCTCGCCCGGATGGCCTTCGCGATGGTCACGACCGCCGTGCAGCAGACCCCGACGATCGACGAACCGGTGTACGTGGGCGCGGCCGCGGAGTATCTGCTCGAGCACCGGCTGCGGCACAACCCCGAGCATCCGCCGCTGGGCAAGCTGGTCATCGGTGCCGGGGTCGCCCTAGCGGATCCGCACCTCGACCCGGCCTTCGCCGGGGACCAGGGGCAGTTGGGCCGGCATCTGCTGTACGAGTCGGGCAACGACCCCTGGCGGCTGATGCTGTGGGCACGCCTTCCGGTGATCGCGCTGACCCTGTCGTTCGGGCTGGTGGTGTTCGCCTTCGGCCGTGAACTGGCCGGGCCCGTCGCCGGATCGGCCGCGCTGGCGCTGTACTGCTTCTCCCCCGACGTCATCGCCCACGGCTCGCTGGCGACGCTCGATGTGCCGGCCGCCGGGTTCGTGCTGACCTCGGCATGGCTGGTGTGGCGGGCGCGCCGGAGGCCGCGGCTGTACGTGCCGCTCGCGGGGGTGGCACTCGGCGCCGCGTTGGCGACGAAGATGAGTACGTTGCCGGCGGTGCCGGTACTGATGGCACTAGCCGCGGTGTCGGTGTGGAAGGCCTCCGGAGGCAAGCGGTACCGGGCTGTGGCCGCGGCGGGAGGCGTTGCCCTGGTCGCGGTCGCCGTCGTGTGGGTCACGTATCTGACGGTCGATCCGCTGCTGCGCTGGACTCCGCAGCAGCACGTGCCCGTGGTGCACGGCCTGCGGGGGCAGCTGGTCCGGTTCCTGCCCTTCCCGGAGGCCTACCGGGACGGCATGCGCGTGCAGTTCGGGCTGGAGAACCGGCCCTGGCAGGGCTTTCTGTTCGGGCGGCTGTACGACGGATCGCTCTGGTACTACCTGCCGGCGGCGCTGCTGGTGAAGACCCCGTTGGGGATGCTCGCGCTGTGGGCCGCGGGCGCCGCGGCCGCCGTCGCGATCCCGCGCCTGCGGCCCGCCGCACCGTATGTGCTCGCCGCTCCGCTGGTGCTGCTGGTCGCCGCCATGCAGGGGTCGCGCGACTTCGGAACCCGGTACGCCGTCTTCCTGCCGCTGTTCCTCGCGGTCGCGGCGGGGTGCGTGCTCGTGGTGCGGCGGCGGTGGGTGTCCGTGGGGGTGGCCGTGCTGGTGGTCTTCGCCGCCGTCAGTTCGGCGCGGGCTCATCCCTACTATCTGCCCTACTCCAACGAGGCGTTCGGGGGTCCGGGCAGGACCCGGGAGTGGCTGCACGACTCCAACGTGGACTGGGGGCAGGACCTCGGGCGGCTCGCGGACCGGCTCCGCGACCGGTACCCGGGTGAGCGGGTGTGGCTCGTCTACAAGGGCAGTGGGGTGCCGTCGTACTACGGCATCGAGGCCTCGGATCCCCGACGCGTGCCCGTCCAGGCGGTGCGGGGGCTGCTGGTCGTGTCGGACTCGGCGGCGGCCAAGGCCTCGGGGCGGCTGGCCGAACTGATCGGCGACAGCCGCCCCGTCGATGACATCGGGCACTCGATCACGGTGTACCGCCGTTGAGCGCGGCGGTGCGCGGGTCAGTGCATCGCGTGGAAGAACCCGTCCGCGCTCACGTGCCGCATGACCCTGGAGGCCACCCGGTAGCGGCCGTTGGGCACGTCGGGGCACCGCGCCACGTGGACCGCCAGGGGGCCGGCGAACTCGTAACCGCGGCGTTCCGCGTGGCGGGACAGGCTGTCGGTGAGGGCCTGTCCCACGTCGGTGCCGGTGCGCGTCAGATGCTCGTGCACGTCATCGGGCAGTTCCACGTCGTAGGCGTTGGGGACCATGACGCGGCCCTCACGGCACACCACGGCGTTGTCGTCGCACTCGCGTTGCAGGGCGTCGAGGACCTCGACCGGTTCCTTGTCGCGCAGCCGCGCCCACAGCGCGCCCCACCGGTTCTCCAGGGTCTGTTCCAGCGCACTCAGCGCGCTCATGCCGTCTCTCCTGCCGGAAGCGTCGTCGGTTCGGTCGGGGGGTGCCGGGGGCTCTCTACCGGTCGTCGTAGTCGTCGGGGCGCACCTCGGCCTCCTCCAGGGCCTCGCGCATCGTGCGGCCGGTCCCACCCGGCGTCTGGGGGCGGTTCTCGTCCTGTTGCTCCAGCAGCTCGTCGGTGGTCTCCGTCTTGGGCCGGTTCTCCTCGGGGACGGTCATGACGGGGCTCCTCTCAAGGGTCGTGTGCGGCGGCGGGTTCCCGCCCGGCGTACGGGTATCCCCACGCGGGGCAGCTCATGCTGCCCGAAGAAGCCCTGGTCACTACGGTGCGTGAGCTATGTTGAACGTCCGTGGGAGACGAAGGAGGCGCACCGGTGCCATCGCCGCAGCAGGCACGCGCACAGGCATCCGCGATCACCTCGGGGAAGGCCGCGCCCGAAGCGGACGTCTCCCCGTCCGCCCAGCTCAGGGCGCTCTTCGACCGGCCGCGGCTGTCCCCGGGGCAGCGGCGCATCGCGCAGTACCTGATCGAGCACATCACCGAGGCGGCGTTCCTGTCGATCACGGATCTCGCGGACCGGGTCGGGGTGAGCCAGCCCTCGGTGACACGGTTCGCCTCGGCGGTCGGCTTCAGCGGCTACCCGGCGCTGCGGGAGAAGCTCCAGTCGATCGCGCTGGGCACCCTCGCCGTCGGCCCGGCCGAGGAGACGCACGGCAACGAACTGCAGGCGGCGGTCGACGCCGAGATCGAGAACCTGGAGAACCTGCGGCGGGACCTGGCCGACCCGGACGTGGTCATCGACGTCGGCCGCAAACTCTCCTCGTCCGCGCCGCTGACGGTCCTCGGGCTGCGCATCTCCGTCTCGCTCGCCGAGTACTTCGCCTACGCCGCTCGCCGGATCCATCCGGACGTACGGCTGGTGACCCGGGGCGGCAGCGTCGCGTACGACGCGCTGCTGCAGTCGCGTGAGGCGGGAGGTACGTGGGTGCTGGCGTTCTCCATGCCCCGGCACGCGCAGGAGACCCTGACGGCCGTGCGGGTCGCGCGGGGCGCCGGGCTCAAGGTCGCCCTGATCACCGACCTGGCGCTCGGGCCGCTCGCGGACGAGGCCGACGTCGTCTTCGCCCTCGGGACCGGCTCGCGCCTGGTCTTCGACTCCTACGCGGCCCCGGGCGTGATGTGCTCGGCGCTGCTGCAGGCCATGACGGACGCGGATCCGGAGCGGACGCAGGCGCGGCTGGAGGAGTACGAGCAGGTCGCCGACCAGCACCAGTTCTTCCTCAGGGACTGAGCGGCGGCAGGGGCTGAAAGGCTCGTCCGGACCGCGTGCGAGGGGGCCAGGACCACGTGGAGGGACCCCACGTGCAGAGCTCACAGGTGGACCCCGCATGCGCGGCTGACAGGTAGACCTCACATGGGGATCATCCGCAACAAAGCGCGCATGAATGTTTTCATGCTCCTTGCAAACCAGTTGGCATATACAAATACTGCTCACGGATCGCGACCCGGCCAGTTTCCGGATCCGTTCCGCACCCGTGGAGCCGGGTCCTACCCACTCCGGGTCCCGGGTGTTCGTGGCGGCCCCGGCCATCCCCTAGGCCGGGGCCGCCCCGACCCGTCGTCCACCCACGCGACGCCGCACACCCGGAAGCGATGATCATGCCCCTGACGACCACGCGCCTCAGCCCGGACTGGCCCTGCCAGGTCAAGACCCCCGGGAGCTACGACTGGGAACGCTCCGCGGCCAAGTGGCTGCGCGAGCTGGTGCCCACGCGCTACGCCGGATATCCCGTGTTCATCCGCCACCCCGTCCTGCTCGCCCGGCACGCCCAGATCCAGGTCCAGAACGAGATCCGGGTCGCCCGCACCGCCCTGCAGACCGCCCGCGCCGACCTGCCCGGATTCGGCCTGCACGAAGGGGTCATCGAGCACACGATCAAGCTGTACGCGGCCGAGGTCATGCAGCTCCAGCACATCGCCCGCAGCGTCCGGGCGGTCACCCAGGCCCTGGTCGAGGCGAACCGACAGCCTTGAGCCTGCGGGCATGACTCGCGCCGCGCGTGGCACACGTGGGGGAATGAGCACCACCGAAGGCCGGCGCGGCGAGCCCGTGACCACGGTTCTGACCTGGCAGGTGCGCCCCGGCCGCGAGGAACGGTTCGAGGAGTGGACGCGCGGCATCACCCGCTGCGCCCGGCAGTTCCCCGGCAACGAGGGCGTCTCCTGGCTTGCGCCGGAGGACGGCCACCGCTACCACGCGGTGCTGCGCTGGTCCGACCAGCACCGGCTCGCCGCCTGGCTGGAGTCGGAGGAGCGCGCGCACTGGCACCGGCGGATCGAGGACATCGCCACCGAGGTCAGCAGCGAACGCCAGTCGACGACCGGCATGGAGACCTGGTTCGATCTGCCCGGCACCACCGTGCGGGCCCCGCCCCGGTGGAAGATGGTCCTCACGACCTTCCTCGGCGCCTACCCCTGCACCCTGCTCATCCAGTGGCTGGTGACGCCCCACACCACCGGCTGGCCGCTGCCCCTGCGGGCCGCCGTCTTCCCGCTGATCCTGCTGCCGGTGCTGACGTATCTGCTGATGCCGCGGCTGAGCCGCCTGCTGCGGCTGTGGCTCTATCCACGCGGCGGCGGCTGAGCGGTTTCCCGTGAGCAGATGCGCCCCCTGGGACGCCTGGGGCGGGGGATCAGTCCGTGCGTACGAGGCGGTCTTCGAATCGGGCCGGGTGTGCAATGCTCAACGCGTGACGAGCGAGCCCGTGACGCCGGCGCAGCCCGGTGCCGCACCGGACCTGGTCGAACTGGCCAAGGTCGTCGCCCGGCAGCGCGCCGAGCTGGACCGGCTGCGCGACCAGGCGGCCACCTCGGCTGTCGTGGAACGGGCCAAGGGCGCGGTGATGGCGCTGAGCGGGTGTACCGCCGACGCGGCGGGCGAACGGCTGGTCCAGCAGGCCGAAGCCGCACGTCACACCCTGATCGAGGAGTGCTGGATCACCCTGGGCGGTCTCGCGCCCAAGCCGCCCGGCCCCGGCAGGGCGAGTGAGGTCCCCGGCGTCGACGCATCCGGCTCCGGGACAAGGGACCCGGCGCAGTCGGCCGCGCCGGACGACGTCACGGCCGCCCTGGCCCGCCTCGGTCAGGCCCTCGTCCGGGTGATGACCCCGCACGACCTCGCCCGGTGCCTGCTGGAGCATCTCGGCCCCGACATGTCGGCGGACGCGATCCTGATCTACGCCCGCAGGCCCGACGGCGGCCTCGAACTGACAGGGCACGCGGGCATCGACGACAAGCTGGCGGCCCAGTGGCGCCAGGTACCGCCGCTGAGCGGAATGGCGGCGCTGGACGCACTGCGGGCGGGCGAGCCGCGCTGGCTGGAGGACTTCGCCGCGGACGAGCGGCGGTACCTGCTGATCGGTGATCCGCCCGAGCGGTGGCTTTCGCGTGCCTGGCTGCCCGTCCTCACCGCGGGCCCGGCCGAGGTCTGCATCGGCGTGCTGCGCGGCCGCGCCGGGGTGTTCACCCCGCGCGACCGCGCCCACCTGCGGGGCGTCACCGGGCTGTGCGCCGGGCGGCTGCGCGCCTTCGACGCCCCGCCCGAGCGGGACGCCGACGCCACCACCGACGCGGTGCAGGCACTGTTCGAGGCACTGCCGGTCGCGGCGATGCTGCTCACGCCGCTGCGGGCCGCGGCGGGCGGGACGGAGGACTTCCGGGTGGAGGCGGCGACCGCTCAGGTGGGCGATCTGCTGGGCCGGACCGGTGAGGCACCGGCCGGGCGGCGGCTGCTGGAGCTGCGCCCGGCCCTGGCCGTCGAACCGCTGTGGCAGGGCTGTCTGCAGGCGCTGGCCACCGGCACGACGTACGAGGGTGAACCGTTCGCACACGAAGAGGTTGTGGCGGGCGTCGCCGAACTGTCCCTCTACACGGCACGGGTGGCGCCGCTGGGCGACGCCCTCGTCGTCTCGTGGATCCGGCACGGCTCCTCCGACAGGCAGGAGCAGCGGCTGGCGGACCTGCAGCGGCTGGGCAGTCTCGGCTGGGCGAACTGGAACCTGGCCACGCTGGAGGCCTCCTGGTCGACCCAGGTGTTCTCCCTGGTCGGCCGGGACCCGGCGCACGGCCCGGTGCGCCTGCCCGAGGTCCCGGAGCTCGCGCTCCCCGAGGACGCTCCCGCGCTGACCCGCGCCATCGGTGAACTCGTCCACGACGGGCGGCCGTTCGACGTGTCGTTCCGGATCCGGACGGGCGGCGGCATCCGGCATCTGCGGCTGGCGGCCGAGGCGGTGGCCGACCGGCACGGCACGCCCGTCGAGGTGCACGGCTTCGTGCAGGACATGACCGCCCGGCGGCGCGCGGAGCTGGCCCTGGTCGAGAGCGAGCGGGCGATCCTGACGCAGCACGACGTGCTCAAGGCCGAGCGGACCCTGGCCTCCCGGCTCCAGCACGCGCTGCTGCCCATGGCCAACCGGCCGGTGCACCTCGCGGGGCTGCGCGTCGAGGTCGCCTATCTGCCGGCCCAGTCGGGCGTGCACGTCGGCGGCGACTGGTTCAGTGCCATCGAACTCCCTGACGGGGAAGCGCTGCTGGTCGTCGGCGACGTCGCCGGGCACGGAGTCGACGCGGTGGCCACGATGGCCCAGCTCCGGTTCACCGCGAAGGGCATGGTGATCACGGGCTCGTCGCTGACCGGGGCGCTCGCCCGGCTGAACACGCTGCTGCTGCACTCACGCGACTCCCACGCGACCGCCACCATGGTGCTGGCCCGCTACGACCCCCGCCGCGGGCGCCTGGTCTGGGCCCAGGCGGGGCATCCCCCGCCGCTGCTGCTGCGCGGCGGCGAAGCACGGTACCTGACCCGCCCCGCAGGCATGCTGCTCGGGGCGTCCACCACGCCGGTCTACCAGGAGGGGGAGTGCCGTCTGGACCCGGGCGACCGGCTCATCCTGTACACCGACGGCCTGGTGGAGCACCCCCCGGACAGCATCGACCGGGGTCTGGAGCAGTTCGCCGAGGCGGTGGCGGCCCCGCACGGTGACGGGCCCGGGTCGCTGGGGCCGTTGCTCGCGCGGATGCTGCCCGACGTGCGGCGGGACGACGTGTGCGTGGTCGACGTCAGGGTTCCCGGGGTGCGGGACCGGTAAGGAGTGGCGGCTCACGAGTCACCGCGATGGCGCCAGTACCACCACAGGCCCACGAGCGAGGCCAGCAGGAACAGGGCGGGCAGCACCAGGCCGGGGATGCGGGAGCCGTTCATGGGCGTGGCCTTCGGTTCGTGGCGGTCCGGGCGTCTCGTGCGTCGCCCCCGGCCCAGCATGACGCCGATCGGCCCCGCCGTTCCCCTTCTTTCCGCAGCCCTTGCCCGGCGTTCGACAAGGAGAGCCGGACGTCAGTCGACCGGGTGACCCGGGTGGATGGTGACGGCTTCGGACAGGCGCAGCAGCGGCTCGCCGTGCGCCCCTTGCCCGCCCCACTCCACCGGGTCGAGGACGAAACCGATGTGGTCGCCGCCGCCCACGCGCGTCACGATCCGGCCGACGAACCAGGCCGGCACGTCCTCCAGGACGAGGGCCCCGCCGTACGCCTCCCGGGGCCGGATGTCCTGGAACTTGTCGGTCCGGTCGCCGGTCCGCCCGCCGAACAGCTCGGCGAGGGCGCGCTGTTCACGGCCGAGCAGGTGCACAGCGAGGACGTCCGCGTTCCGCGCCACCCGGAAGGTGTGGTTGAGCTCGGACAGCCACACCACGAACCGGACGGGCCGCAGCGAGCACTGCGAGGCGAACCCGACGAGACAGCCCGCCCGTTCACCGCCCGCGGCGGCCGTGACCACATACATCTCCGGGTTCAGCCGGTCGACGAACTCGTCCATGCCGGCCATGGTCACACATCAGCTCGCGCCGGCCGCCGTACGGGACTCCAGGGCGGCCCGGGTGTTGTTGCCGTAGACGCCGGTCTCGTCGCCGCGGATGCCGTACCAGAGCTGGAAGCGGGCGACCGCTGCCGTGAGGGTGGGGTCGTAGCTGCCGCTGGTGGAGCCGTCCCGGTAGACGTCCGGGATGTCCAGGAGACGTTGCTGGAGCTCGGTCACCTCGGGGCCGGTGGCCCCCTCGCGCAGCGTGCCGGCGCCGTCGGGGTCCACAGGTGCGGGGGCGGCGGGGGTGGGCGGGGTGGGTGTGGGGTCGGGGGTGGAGGGGGCGGCCCGGGGCGGGCGGGGCTGGGGCGCGGCACTGTCGTGCTTGTGCTCGCCGCGCAGCAGGAGCGCCCCGCCGAAGCCGATCACCGCGGCGGCGAGGACGGCCACCGCGACGGCGGCGCGGCGCAGCCCGGCCCCGGGGGGTACGGCGCGGGTGGGCCGACGGCTCTCGCGGGCGACGGGCGGGAGCTCCTGCGTCAGAGCCTCGGAGCCGGCCGGCGGCTCCGGCAGCTCGACGGACTCGTATCCCCCGGGGTCGGAGTCATGTCCGCCGGATTCACGGCCGGTCTCCTGCCTGCCGGGGTCGCGGCCGGTCTCCTGCTGGAACTCCCGCATCAGTTCCGCGAGCGCGTCGGTGCGGCGGGGCCGCAGGACGCGGATGGGTTCGAGGGCCGGGCCGTCGTGCGGCGGCCGGGGCTCGGACGGTGTCGACACGCTGCTCTCCTTCGTCCGGGCCCGGGGGCGCCCGGCCTTCGAGGATCGTCCTGCCGCTAGATACGCGCCCGGCGCGCCCGGGGTTCAGCGCCCGGTCGGCCGGGCGGGCAGAGCACTCAGTACCTCCTGACGAGTGCACTGAGTGCCACGAGTGATCCCGCGGGGTGCTACGTTCGCGCTCATGAGCTCCGAGAAAGCCGAGGCCGGCACCGGGAAACCACCCATCCGGGACGCCCTGGTGGCGGCGGCCTACGAGCTGTTCCCGGAGCGGGGGTACGAGCAGACCACCGTCGACGACATCGTGGCGCTCGCCGGTGTCGGGCGGCGCTCGTTCTTCCGCTACTTCCCCTCCAAGGAGGACGTGGTCTTCCCGGACCACGAGCGGTGCCTCGCCGACATGACGGCCTTCCTGGCGGACGGCTCCGACGACGACGAACCCGTGCGGCGGGTCTGCGACGCGGCCCGGCTCGTGCTGCGCATGTACGCCGAGAACCCGGCGTTCTCGGTGCAGCGCTACCGCCTCACCAAGCAGGTGCCGGGGCTGCGGGCCTATGAGCTGTCGGTGGTGTGGCGCTACGAGCGGGCCCTCGCCGAGTATCTGCGCCGGCGGTTCGCCGCCCGCCGGGACGGCACGCTGCAGGCCGACGTGATCGCGGCGGCGGTGGTCGCGGCGCACAACAACGCGCTGCGGTCCTGGCTGCGTTCGGACGGCCAGGGCGACGCGGGCGCGACGGTGGGCCACGCTCTGGACTACGTGCAGTCGGCGTTCGGCGGTGTGCCGCTGCCGCCCGCGGTGGAGCAGCCGGAGGACGTGGTGGTCGTCGTGTCGCGGCGCGGGGCACCGCTGTGGCGGGTCGTGCAGGAGATCGAGACGACGCTGGGGCGGGGCTGAGGGCTCCGCATATTGAGGGTACGGAGTGCCTTTACGAGTGGCACTGAGTGCCATACTCTGTGCTGCGTGCACGGTGGCACGGCGAACCGCGCACACGTGTGCGCGGGTGATCGCGTGCGCGGATTCCGGCCGAGTGCAGGGAGTTGACCAGCGTGTACCACTCAGGAAGCGTCACTCAGCAGGCCGCCGGCTCCGCGACGGGTCTGCTCGACCCGAGGGGCCAGAACTCGGAGGCCATCCTCTTCCAGCGCTGCACGTGGTGCGGCACCGCCATGTACCACCGGTTGCTGTGTCCGGTCTGCCGGGGCAGCGAGCTGCGCACGGAGCGCGCCGAGGGCACGGGCACGGTGCGCCACTCCACCGTCGTGCACCGCAACACCCCCGCGGCGCGCAACGTGTCGCAGATAGAGATGGCCGAGGGCTTCGTGGTGCGCGGCCGGGTGATGGGCCCGCCGATCGGCATCCACAGCGGGGACCGGGTACGGCTGTCCACGGCCAAGGACCCGGTACGGGGCGAGCCGGTCTTCCAGCTGCTGGACGAGCCGTACCGGGCCTGGAGCTGACGCACCCTCAGCCGGCGAGCAGCTCGTCGGTGCGCACGGGCCGTCCGATCTCGAAGCTCCGGTTCGCCGCCAGTCCGACCGCGAGGGCGAGCGCCCCGTCGCGTTCGGTGGCCGTGAAGCGGGTCGCGGCGCCGGTGTCCGCCGGGGCGGTGGGGCCGACGGGTCCGAAGAGCGCGTCGAGCATGCGCGGATCGCCGCCGCCGTGGGCCTCGCGGGCGACCGCGAGCGGCACCTCCACCGGGGGCCGCCACAGCGGGCGCAGGGTGAGACGGGCGCCGCCCGCGTGCTCGGCCGCAGTGTCGCCGTGCACCGCGCCCACCGACGAGGTGATCCGGCTCAGCGGCGGCTGCCAGCGGCTCTCCTCCACCTCCAGCTCCAGCCGGCCCGCGCTGCCGTTGAACATCACCCGGTAGCCCTCCCAGGGGGAGTAGGCGGTCAGGTGGTACGTCATCGTCGCGCCGCGCGCGTAGCGCACCAGGACGGACATGTCGTCCTCGATGGTGACCGGCCCGTCGAAGACATTGCGGTCGCGCAGGTAGCCGTCGTCGCGTTCGGCATCCAGGTAGAGGGCGCGCAGGGTGTCGTCGGCCGCGAGGTCCAGCGCGAAGGGGTCGTCGGCGGCCGGCTCGGCGCCGTGGGCGCGGTCGTAGTCCCGGCGCAGTCCGTGCCGCTCCCCCGCCTCCCGGCCGTAGAAGCCGAGCCGCCCGTAGCCGAAGGCCTCCCGGGGCTCGTCGGCGAGCCACCAGTTCACCAGGTCGAAGTGGTGCGAGGACTTGTGCACCATCAGGCCGCCGCTGTGCCGTTTCTCGCGGTGCCAGCGGCGGAAGTAGTCGGCGCCGTGCCGTACGTCGAGCAGCCACTCGAAGTGGACCGACAGCACCTCGCCGATCGCGCCGTCGGCGAGCAGGGCGCGGACCTTCTCGTGCACGGGGTTGAAGCGGTAGTTGAAGGCGACGGTCAGGGAGTTGCCGGTCGCGCGGACGGTGTCGAGGATGCGGGCGCAGCGCCCGGCGTCGACGGTCATCGGCTTCTCGGTGACGACCCGGCAGCCCGCCTTCAGCGCGGGGACGATGTAGCGGTCGTGCTCGGCGTCGACGGTGGTCACGACGACCAAGTCGATGCCCTCCTCGGCGAGCAGGTCGGTGAAGCGGTCGGGCCCCCAGGGCGCGGCGGCCGGTGCGCCGGCGTCGGCCAGCAGCCGGTTGTGGAAGGCCATCCGGGTCGGACTGGGGTCGCACAGCGCGGCCACGACATGACCGGGGCGTTCGGCGAGGCCGCGGGTGAACAGCTGGGCCCGGTGGCCGGTGCCGACGACGGCTGCGCGCAGGACGGGAGTTCGGCTCATGGCAGATGCCCTTTCCCGTGGCCGGGGTCCCCACTCCCCCACGACCGAAAGCGCTTGCCGGATCTCCCGCTCTCAGAGGGTGATGCGGATACCCACCGTGCCGTCCACGCCCCGGCGCAGCCGGCTGCCGAGCAGGGTCAGCCGGCCCGTCAGGCCGTACTTGCGGCCGATCAGCTGCCGGTAGCGGCCGGTGGTGGCCGCGTCGCAGATCTCCGCCGCCGCGGGCACCTGGTCGCCGGTGGGGTTGCCGCGCAGGTCGCAGGGTCCGACCAGCACGTCGGCGCGGTTGCGGATCCGCTTCACCTTCCAGGAGTCGGCGGCCGTCCACACGCCGAGCGCGTCCCCGTCGCGTACCACCCAGACCGGGGTGGCGACCGGCGTGCCGTTCTTGCGGTAGCTGGTGACCAGCAGGTATTTGCCCGCGCCGAGTTCGTCCAGCGTCCTGTCGTCCATGACGGGAAGTCTACGAGCGTGCCTCAGGGTTCAGCGCAGCGCCGCCGCCATTCTCCGTACGCCCTCCGTGAGCACCTCCCGCGAGGTTCCCAGGTTGAGGCGGACGTGGCCGGTTCCACCGGTGCCGAACGGCAGGCCGGAGCTGAGGGCGACCCGGCCGCGTTCCAGGAAGACCTCGGCCGGGTCGTCACCGAGACCGAGGGCACGGCAGTCGAGCCAGGCCAGGTAGGTGGCGTCGCCCGGGCGGTAGCGGATCGCGGGCAGGTGCTCGGCCAGCAGGTCCGCGAGCAGCCGCCGGTTGCCGTCGAGGCCGGTCAGGAGGGCGTCGAGCCAGGCGACGCCGTCGCGCAGGGCGGCGGTGTGGGCGATGACGGCGACATGGCTCGGGCCGTGCCCGACCTCCTCGGGCATCCGCTCCAGGTCGGCGGCGGCCTCGGGCCCTGCGACCGCGAGGGCGGCCTTGAGCCCGGGCAGGTTCCAGCCCTTCGAGGCCGACATCAGCGACAGGCCGCGCTCGGCACCCGGCACGCTCAGATACGGCACGAAACCGGCGTCGCCGAGCACCAGCGGGGCGTGGATCTCGTCGGCGACGACGCGCACGCCGTACCGGTCGGCGAGCCCGGCGACGGCGGACAGCTCCTCGGCGGTGTGCACGGTCCCGGTCGGGTTGTGGGGGCTGCACAAAAGGTGGGCGGCCCGCCGCCCGCCCGCCACGGCCTGCCGGAAGGTCTCCTCCAGTACGGCGAGGTCGAGGCGCCCGTCCGGCCCGAGCGGAGCCTCGGCGACCCGTCGGTCCATGTGCTCGAGGAACATGTAGAACGGCGGGTACACGGGCGGGTTCACGACCACCGTGTCGCCGGGGCCCGTGACCAGTTTGATCATCTCGACGACGCCCAGCATCACGTCGGGCACGATCGCGGTGCGCTCCACCGCGAGCCCGCTCCATCCCCACCGCTTCCCGGCGAAGGCGGCCAGGGCGTCCGCGTAGGCGGTGCCGGCCGGGTAGCCGGTGTCGCCGAGGTGGAGTGCGTCGGTGACGGCGTGCACGACGGAATCGGCGAGCGGCACATCCATCTCCGCCACCCACAGCGGCAGCACGTCCTGCGGGTAAGTGCGCCACTTCATGCTGGAGCGCTGCCGGAGCCGGTCGAGGGTGAGGGCTTGCAGGGGATTCGGTTCACCGGACGTCTCGTGCGGGATCCTGGTCATGGGCACACGATAGGGGGCTGTGCGGTGAGCGGGAATCTCGTGGACGGGGAGCGGGGCGGGGCGGCGGGCGCGTCCCTGGAGATCGCCTGCGACGAGTCGGGGTCGGACGGCGAGAACCTCACCGGCGGGAACACGGACGTGTTCGCGCACGCCGGGGTGTCGCTGTCCGAGGCGTCGGCCGCGGCGACGGTCCGGGAGATCCGGGACCGGATCCGGTCGCCCGCCGAGGAGTACAAGGCGAACCACCTGCTGCGGGAGAAGCACCGCGCGGTGCTGGAGTGGCTGCTGGCGCCGCGGGGGCCGATCCACGGGCGGGCCCGGGTGCACCTCATGGAGAAGCGGTTCTTCGTGGTGGACCGGACCCTCGCCCTGCTGCTGGACGACACGGCCGGGGCGGCCGTGCTGTTCCGCGCGGGGCGTGCGGCCTTCGGGGACGACGGCTGGCGGGCGTTCCTGGAGGCGGCCAACCAGCTGCTGCGGGTCCGCCACGACGGTGACCCGGTGGACGCCTTCTACGCCACGGTCGACGCCCTGCGCCGGACGCTCCCGCGGACGGACGCGGGCCAGATCCTGGAGCGGCTCGCCGGGACCCGGCCCCGCGCGGTGTCCTACCGGGACGGGTTCCTGGCCGGGCCACCGCTGATCCCGTTGCTCAACCCGCTGCTCCCGGCGATCGTGCGGACGGCGGCGCTCTGGAGCCGCGACGGGCGGCCGGTCCGCCTCGTGCACGACCGGCAGAACATGCTGACGCCGGACCGCATCGCCTGGATCGAGGGGACCGCCCGGCGGGCCGGGATCGGCCTGGTGGGGGTGCGGCTCGTCGTCGCGCGGGACGACGCGCGGGTTCAGGTGGCGGACTTCCTCGCCGGGATCGCCCGCAAGATCGCCTCCGACGAGCTGAACGGCCGCGGTGACCCGGCGCTCACCGCCCTGTTGCGGCCCTACGTCGATCCGGACTCGGTGTGGGGCGACGCGCGCAGCGGGGCCCTGCTCGCGGCCCCGGTCGCCGGCTGACGCCGAAGAGATCACCGGCACGCTGAACGCGGCACGGCCGGGCCCCGTATGCATGTAGGGCACTCAACTCAAGGAGCGCCCCGCGGTGTTCGCACCGTGATGTTCTGGTTCGGGAGCCATGCATGAGGCACGCACGACGACGGGTCGTCCGGCGAGTGACACGGCTGGCGGCCGTCGGCGGACTCCTCCTCGGAGGAGCGATGGTCACCAACGCCGTGGCGAGCGAGCCCCAGCCCCCGTCCATCGGCGTCCCGTTCACCGCGCCACCGGCGACCGGTGAGGGCTCCGACCTCGTGTCCCGGCTGGGCAACTCCCGCACCGCCGGCAGCTGGGTCGACAAGGCCGGGCGGCCCGTCGTCGCGGTCACCGACGACAAGGCGGCGGCCGAGGTGGAGCGGGCCGGCGCTCAGGCCAGGATGGTCGAGCACAGCATGAGCGACCTCAAGTCCGCGGCGGCGACGCTGCGTTCGGCACCCCGGGTCTCCGGAACCTCGTGGGCCATGGACTACAAGAGCAACCAGCTGGTGGTGCGGGGCGACAGCACCGTCTCCTCCTCCGACTGGTCCCGGATGACGAAGATGGCCGAGGGCATCGGATCGTTCGTGCGCATGGAGCGCTCCGAGGGCACGTTCACGACACGGATCAACGGCGCGCAGCCCATCCTGTCGACCGCCGGACGCTGTTCAGCGGGGTTCAACGTGACCGACGGCAAGAGCGACTTCATCCTCACGGCCGGGCACTGCGGGCCCGACGGTTCCGTCTGGTTCGCCGACGACCGTGGCCGGGAACAGGTCGGCACCTCGCTCAGGGGGAGCTTCCCCGGCGACGACTACTCCCTGGTGAAGTACGACGGCGGCCGGGCGGGCAAGGGCGCGGACGTCGTCGCGGTCGGGGACGACAAGGGCGTGCGGATCACGGGCGTCGCCGATGCGGAGGTCGGGCAGAAGATCTTCCGCAGTGGCAGCACCAGCGGGCTGCGCGAGGGGGAGGTGACCGCGCTCAACGCGACGGTCAACTACCCCGAGGGCACGGTCACCGGCCTCATCGAGACGAACGTGTGCGCCGAACCGGGCGACAGCGGAGGCCCGATGTTCGCCGACGGTGTCGCGCTCGGCGTGACGTCGGGGGGCAGCGGGGACTGCACGGCGGGCGGTACGACGTTCTTCCAGCCGGTGACGAAGGCGCTGACCGAGCTCGGGGTCAAGCTGATCGTGGCGAAGTCGTCCGGTGGCACGGGTGCCGCTCCCGCGCCGTCCGCGTCGCAGGGCGCGGCCTCGCCGGGTGCGTCGGCGCCGATCACGGGCACGGACGTGTCGACGCTGCTGAGCCGTCTCACCGACCCGCGCAACGTGGGCCCCGGCATGCTCGTGATCGGGGGCAGCCTCGTCGCGCTGGTGGCGACGCGGTGGATCCGCGCGGAGCAGGACCGCAAGGCGTACCGGCAGTACTACTCGGCCACTTGGGGATGATGCCGCCGCGTGGCCGGCCGACGCGTGGCGTGCCGGTCAGCCCAGCGTGAGGAGCACGGTCGCGATGCCCGCCGCCAGCAGCCCCACCACCTGACGGCGGCTGATCCGCTCGCGCAACAGGGCGAGGCCCAGCAGGACGAGGACCCCGCACAGCACGGGACAGCGCGACCCCGGTGACCGCGCTCACGGGCACGTGCCCTTGGACGAGGGTCCGATGCCTCGGCAACGAGGGCCCGAGCGTCGGTGGGCCGGGACGAAGGTCAGGCCGCGGGCGCCGACTGGGGGGCCGCGGTGGCCCACTCCAGGACGAGCCGCTGGTATACCTCACGCTGCTCGACGCTCAGTGTCCCGCCCGACCGGCGCCACAACGCGCGGATCTCCTCGTTGACCTCGTCAGCCGATCGCTCGGATGATGATTCAACAGTGGTGGACATGCTGTGAAGCATACGTCGCCACACGTGAAGGTGATGTGAGTAATGATGAACTAAACGGTCATTTCGGACAGTGTCACTGATCACGTCCATCTCCCGGTAAACGTGAGGCTGTTCACATCAGCCACCTGCGAGTACCTTTCGCCGCCCGCAAGTTCGCCGACGTTCACGCTTCGGCCGACCCCAGCACCAGCACCTTGATGGCCAACACGGCCGCGCCACGGGCCCAGTCGTGGAAGTCGGACACCTTCGTCTCCAGGGCGACCGGGGCGGCCAGCGGGTGCCGCAGATCACGCACCGTCTCCTCGACGGTCTTGCCGGCCACGTCCATCAGCCCCACCCCCTCCCCCGCGAGCAGGATCTTCTGCGGCATGACGAAGTTGGAGATCTGCGCGACGAGCGTCCCCAGGGCACGTGCCGCCTCGTCGACGACCCGGGCAGGCATCGGGTCCCCCGCGGCGGCCAGGGCCAGGATCTCCTCGTAGCCGCGGTCGATGCCGGTGGCGGCCCGGATCTGGTAGCGGATGCTGGGGATGGTCAGCAGCGAGACGGCGCTGCCGCGCCTGCCGTCCGGGGTGAGCGGCCCGTTGGAGTCGACGATCCAGTGCCTGCCGAATCCGCGGTCCTCCTCCGCGAAGGGCACCCGCTTGCCGCCCAGGACGAGCCCGTAGCCGATCCCGGCACCGATGGTGAGGACGACGAAGCGGTCCAGGCCCCGTCCGGCGCCGAACCACGTCTCGGCCTCCACCAGGGCGGCGACGTCGTTCTCGACGACGACCGGCAGCCCGGTGCGCTCCTCGACGAGGTCGGCCAGGGGGACGTCCCGCCACAGCAGGAAGGGGGACTCCCCGACCACGGCGCGGTCCTGGACGAAGCCGCCGACCCCGATGCCGATCCCGGCGAGGCGGGGGTGCCCCTTGGCGAGTTGGACCGTCATCTCGGCCAGCACGTCGGCGACTTCGGCCGGGTCGTGGGTGGTGAGCGGGCGGTCGTGGCGGGCGACGACATGGCTCCGCAGCGTGGTGACGACGCCGTAGACCGTGTCCTCGGTGATCTTGAAGCCGAGGAAGAAGCCCGAGTCGGCGACGACGTCCAGCGGCTGGGAGGGGCGGCCCTGGCGCGTCTGCGCGGGCGCTCCCGCCTCGGGCACCTCGACCAGCAGGCCCGACTCGATCAGGGGCTTGGTCAGCCGGGTGAGGCTGCCGGCCGACAGGCCCAGCCTGCGGGCGAGTTCGGTGCGCGACAGGGGGCCGTGGACGAGCACTTCGATCGCCACGGAGCGCTCGCCCGCGCTCAGCGGCAGCCAGCCGGCGGTGCCGTCGGTCATGACGGTCCGACTCCCCTCAGTCATTTCTTTCGCACTGAAACCAACATGACCACTCTAGGTCGATGAGGGTTCTTGGGAAAAGATGTTTGCACGCCTCTTGACGCAGTAATTGTTTCGCACCAAAAGTAAGTGCCGCCAGAGGACGAGCCGCCGCAGCGAGGGAGTCTCCCGATGACCATCGCCTCCAGCAGTCCTCCTTCACGTCTGCCCACGGGCGGCGCGGCGGAGGCCCGCAGCAGGACCTGGACGGAGCAGGGGGTGTCCGGCGAGGACCGGGGGGACGGCCGGCTGGCCTCGCTGTTCATCGGGCCGGCCCTGCTCGGTTTCCTGGTCTTCCTGCTCTGGCCGACGCTCCGGGGCATCTATCTGAGCTTCACCCGCTTCAACCTGCTGACGCCGGCGGAGTGGGTGGGCCTGGACAACTACGTCCGCATGGTCAACGACCCCATCTTCTGGGACTCCCTGTGGGTCACCGTCGAGTACGTCTTCATCAACATCGGCGTCCAGACGGTCGCCGCGCTCGCCACCGCCGTCCTGCTCCAGCGACTGACCCGGTCGGCGATGCTGCGCGGGATCGTGCTGACGCCGTATCTGATGTCGAACGTCGTCGCCGGTCTGGTCTGGCTGTGGATCCTCGACACCCAGCTCGGCATCGGCAACCAGATCATCAGCGGCCTCGGTGTGGACCGCATCCCGTTCCTCGCCGACGAGACCTGGGCGATCCCGACGATCGCGCTCATCAACGTGTGGCGGCACGTGGGGTACACCGCCCTGCTGCTGTTCGCCGGTCTGCAGGCCATCCCGAACGACATGTACGAGGCGGCCCGGGTGGACGGCGCGAGCGAGTGGCGGATGTTCTGGCGGATCACCATGCCGCTGCTGCGGCCGGTGCTCGCGGTCGTGCTGATCATGACGGTGATCGGGTCGTTCCAGGTCTTCGACACCGTCGCCGTGACCACCGCGGGCGGCCCGGCGAACGCGACCAACGTCCTGCAGTACTACATCTACGGCTCGGCGTTCGGCCGCTTCCAGTTCGGCTACGCCTCGGCCATGTCCGTCGCCCTGCTGGTCGTGCTGAGCGCGATCACCGTCCTGCAGTACCGGCTCACCCGGGCCGGCCGGACCGACCTCGGCTGAGAAGGGAGACACCGCCATGACCACCGTGACGACGACACCGCCGACGACCCTGCGGCCGGTCCGGCGCAGGTTCCCCTTCGGGCGGGCCGCCGCCTGGACCGTGATGGGACTGATCGTCCTCATCACCCTGCTGCCGTTCTACTGGATCCTGCGCACCGCGCTGTCCACCAACGCGGGTCTGAACGCCGACCCGGCCAACCCGCTGCCGGCCGGCCTGACGACCAGCGGCTTCGAACGCGCCCTCGGACTGCAGTCGGCCGAGGAGGCCGTCGCACAGGGCGGCGCGGGCGGCGGACTGGACTTCTGGCGCTACCTGCTCAATTCGGTGCTGGTCTCGACCCTGATCACCGGCTGTCAGATCTTCTTCAGCGCGATGGCCGCCTACGCCTTCTCGCGGCTGCGCTGGCGGGGCCGTGACAAGGTGTTCGGGCTGTTCCTGGCCGGGATGATGGTGCCGGCCATCTTCACCCTGCTGCCGAACTTCGTGCTGATCAAGCAACTGCACCTGATCGACACGCTTCTCGGCATCGCGCTGCCCACCATGTTCATGACGCCGTTCGCGGTGTTCTTCCTGCGGCAGTTCTTCATGAACATCCCCAAGGAGGTCGAGGAGGCCGCGCTGCTCGACGGCGCCGGGAAGGTCAAGATCTTCTTCCGGGTGGTGCTGCCGATGGCGTCCACGCCGATCATCACCCTCGGCGTGCTGACGTACATCACCTCCTGGAACGACTACTTCTGGCCGCTGATGGTCTCCTACAGCGACAGCTCACGCGTGCTGACCGTGGCGCTCGCGGTCTTCCGGGCGCAGACCCCGCAGACCGGCGTCGACTGGTCCGGGCTCATGGCCGCCACGCTGATCGCCGCGCTGCCGATGCTGGTGCTGTTCGCCTGCTTCGCCCGCCGCATCGTCAGCTCCATCGGCTTCACCGGGATCAAGTAAGGGGACTGTGATGCGAATTCGATTCCGTCCGCTCATCGCGGCGACCGGAGCGCTGGCGCTGTCCCTGGTCAGCGGGTGCGCGCAGTCGGGCGCCGCCGGTTCCTCCGCCCACACGGTCACGTACTGGCTGTGGGACGCCAACCAGCTGCCCGCCTACCAGGAGTGCGCGAAGGGGTTCGAGAAGGAGAACCCCGGGCTGAAGGTGAAGATCACGCAGTTGGGCTGGAGCGACTACTGGACCAAGCTCACCGCCGGGTTCATCGCGGGTACCGCGCCGGACGTCTTCACCGACCACATCCAGAACTTCGGCCAGTTCGCCGACCTGAAGGTCCTCGAACCGCTCGACGACCTCGGTATCGAGGACTCCGACTACCAGCCGGGCCTCGCCGCCAACTGGGTCGGCCAGGACGGCCACCGCTACGGCGCTCCGAAGGACTGGGACACCGTCGCGCTGTTCTACAACCAGAAGATGACCGAGGACGCCGGTCTCACCGCCGAGCAGCTGAACGACCTCTCCTGGAACCCGAAGGACGGCGGCACCTTCGAGAAGGCCATCGCCCGCCTCACCGTCGACAGGAGCGGCAAGCGGGGCGACGAGGCGGGCTTCGACAAGGACAACGTCAAGGTCTACGGGATGGCCACGGGCGGCGGCGGCTTCGGCGACGGCCAGACGCAGTGGAGCCCCTTCACCGGCTCGGCCGGGTGGAACTACCTGAACAAGCCGCGCTGGGGCACGAAGTACCAGTACGACAGCAAGACCTTCCAGTCGGTCGTCACGTGGTACTTCGGCCTGGCGAAGAAGGGCTACATGCCGCCCCTGTCGGACTACAACATCCAGTCCAACCAGCAGAACACCCAGATCGCGGCGGGCAGGGCGGCCACCGCGTTCGACGGGGCCTGGATGCTCTCCACCTACGCCGGCTTCAAGGGCAAGGACATCAGGACCGCCGTGACGCCGACCGGCCCGGCCGGCAAGCGCGCCACGATGATGAACGGCCTCGCCGACTCCATCACCAAGGCCTCCAAGAACAAGGCGGGCGCCCGCAAATGGGTCGCCTACCTGGCCTCGGACCGCTGCCAGAGCGTCGTCGGCAAGTCCGGGGTCGTCTTCCCCGCCACCCCGGCCGGGACGGCGGCGGCCGTCGCCGCGTACCGGAAGAAGGGCATCGACGTCTCGGCGTTCACCGAGCCCGTGGCCGACAAGAAGCGCTTCCGGACCTTCTCCTATCCGATCGCCAGCTACTCGGCGGACATGACGGCGCTGATGGCGCCCGCGATGGAGGACATCTACGGCAACGGCAAGCCCGTGAGCAGCCTCGACCAGACCAATGAACAGATCAACCTGATCCTCTCGCAGTGATCTCCCACCAGTGAAGGGCACGCCTCACATGACGTTCTCCATCGGCATCGTCGGCGCCGGACAGTTCTCGGGCCAGTTCGCCACCCTGTTCCAGGCCCACCCCGGCGTCGGCGACGTCCACGTCACCGACCTGCTGCCCGAGCGGGCCGCACAACTCGCCTCTTCCCAGGGGCTTGCGGGCACCTTCCCGTCCTACCAGGCCATGCTGGAGTCGGAGGACGTCGACGCCGTCGCGATCTTCACCCAGCGCTGGACGCACGGGCCGCTGGTGCTCCAGGGCCTGAACGCCGGCAAGCACGTGTACTCCGCCGTCCCCATGGCCATCAGCACGGAGGAGATCGCGGCGATCATCGACGCGGTCAAGGCCACCGGGCTGACCTACATGATGGGCGAGACCAGCGAGTACAACCCGGCCACGGTCCATGCCCGCAATCAGATCGCCGAGGGCGCCTTCGGTCGGCTCTTCTACGCCGAGGGCGACTACGTCCACGACATGGATCTGGGGTTCTACGAGGCCTACCAGTACAGCGGCGGCGAGAACTGGAAGGCGACCGCCAGCTATCCCCCGCTGCTGTACCCGACGCACGCGGTCGGCGGGGTGCTGGGTGCCTGGAAGACCCACGCGGTGAGCGTGTCGGCGATCGGTGTCGTGGACGACCGGGGCGACGGTGTCTTCGACAAGGACGTCAGCCAGTTCGGCAACGACGTCTCCAACGCCACCGCGCTGTTCGAGGTGGCGGGCGGCGGCTCGTTCCGTACGAACGAGTTCCGGCGGGTCGGCTACCCCTCGCACATACGGGAGTCGCGGTTCCGCTTCTTCGGCACCGAGGCGAGCATGGAGCAGCTCGCCACGGTCGCCCTCTGGCAGGACAAGAAGGGGGTGCGCGACATCAGCGAACTGCTGGAGCCCAAGCCCACCATGGCGCCCGACGACCCGTCACTCCAGCACATCGCGCCGGAACTGCGGGCCGCCTTCACCTCCGGGTCGGCGCCCGTGCACGACCGCGCACGGCTGCCGAGGGAGTTCGACCATCTCCACAACGGCCACGAGGGCAGCCACCACTTCCTGGTCGACGACTTCGTGACCGCCGTCAACGCCCGCACGCTGCCGTCGGTGAACGCGTGGGTGGCCGCCCGCTACACCCTGCCGGGCATCATCGCGCACGAGTCGGCGCGGCAGGGCGGGGTCAGGCTGGAGATCCCGGACTTCGGGGACGCGCCCCAGTAGGGGAGACCGCGGGACGCGAGCCGGGTGCCCGGTCAGGTGCCCGGCTTGCGGCCGTAGACGAAGACGTCGTCGCCCTTCTTCAGCAGCGACCAGTACTTCTTGGCGTCGGTCTTCGTCATGTTGGTGCAGCCGTGCGAGCCGGGCGGGTTCCACATGCTGACGCCGACCGAGTGAAAGGCCTGGCCGCCGTCGAAGAACTGCGCGTAGGGCATCGGCACGTCGTAGATGGACGACACGTGGTCGATGTTGCGCCAGTAGATCTTCTTCAGGCCGGTGCGGGTCTCGTACCCGTCGCGGCCGGTACGGACCGGGACGGGGCCGTAGACGAGCTTCTTGCCGTCCTGGATCCAGCTGAGCTGGAGCGTCAGGTTCACACAGGCGATGCGGCCCTTGTTCACCGGGCACTTGCCGTCCTTGTTGGGGGTCTTCCCGACGGCCTTCTGCTTCTGCATCAGGTCCATCACGCCCCAGGTGACGGAGCCGGCGTAGCCGATGTTCGGGGTGATGCCGTGCTTGGTCTGGAAGGCCTTGATGGCCTTGCAGTCGGCGGCGGACTGCTTGCCGTCGACCGGGCGGCCGAGGAACTTCTCCACCTTCTTCTGGTGCGGGCCGGCCTGCGTGGTGCAGCTCGCCGCCTGGGCCGGTGCGGCCCCGAGCGCGAGCGTGAGCGGTGCCACCAGACCGGTGATCCCCAGTGCGACGGCGCTCCGTCTGCGTACGTCCCCCATGGCTGGTCCTGCCCTTTCGCGAAAGCGGTTCGGTGATCTCTGCCAGCTAGACGGACGGAGACCGCTTCCGGTTGTGCGGCAGGCCGTGCTGGGACGGAACAGTGACATTCCTCATGGACCGCCCGAGGCCACGCGAAGGTAGTGGACAGGCGAAACCTATGCCGTAAGTTGCGTATATAGGTTTACAACGTAAGATTACAGACATGAGACAGCAGTTCATCCAGTTGCACGGAGCACGTGATGATCGAGACGCTCTCACCGACAGCATCGGATCGCCGTCCGCGGTGTGACGCGGCGGCCGTCTCGGCGCCCCAGTCGCCTCGGGTGATCGTGCTCGTGCCCGCCTACAGGGAGGTGGATTCGCTCCCCCACGTGCTGGAGGCCCTGCGGGGGCAGACCCGTCCCGCGGACCGGGTCGTCGTGACGCTCGATCCGCACCCGGACAGTGGTCGGACCGCGGAGCTGGAACGCCTCGCCCACACGGCCGGGGCCGAGGTCTGGCATTCGGTCGGCAACCGGCACAAGAAGGCCGGCAACCTGAACGGAGCGCTGGGCAGACTGCTGCCGGACGTCTCCGACCAGGACGCGATCCTCGTCCAGGACGCCGACACCTATCTGGATCCCCACTTCATCGAGGTGACCCTCAGGAAGATGGGCCAGGGGTACGGCGCCGTGGGCGGCAACTTCCGCGGTCGCTCCGGCGGCAAACTGTGCGGGGCGTTCCAGCGCAACGAATTCGCCCGGTACGCCCGGGACACGGCACGGAAAAGGGGCAAGGTGCTGTGCCTGACCGGCACCGCGTGCCTTTTCCGGGCCGGAGCCCTCAAAGAGGTCCTCCAGGCGCGGGCATCGGGGCGGCTTCCCGCGGCCGACGGCGTCTACGACACGAAGGCGCTGACCGAGGACAACGAACTCACGCTCGCCCTGAAGCATCTCGACCACCGCATCGTCGCCCCGACGCGGGCCACCATGACCACGGAGGTCATGGCGACCTGGCGGGCCCTGGCCAAGCAGCGGCTCCGCTGGAAGCGCGGCGCGCTGGAGAACCTGATTGACTACGGCCTCACCCGCTACACGACGGAAGGCTGGGCCCGCCAGCTCGTGGCCTTCCTTGGAGTCTCCGTGTCGACGGCCTACGTCGTGTCCGTCTTCTACTTCCTCGCCGTCGGTTCCGGGCTGCGGATCGCTCCGTTCTGGATCGCCTTCACGGCGTTCTACGCCATCGAGCGGGCGGTCACCGTGAAGTCGCGCGGCTGGCGTGTGTCGGTCGCCTCGATGCTGGTCCTGCCGGAGTGGTTCTACGACCTGTTCCTCCAGGGCGTCCACATCCGCGCGCTCGCGGACACGGCCCTGCGAAGGGACCGCACGTGGTGACACCCGAACGACTCACCCGAAGACACATACGACAGCTCACTCAAGGAAATTCGCGCGGAGAAGGGAAAGGATCATGGCGAACTATGTAGGTGCCGGCACCACGGCCGGTGGAACCACCGGGGCGGGGCTGCTGCCGGTCACCGGGGGCCCGGGGAGTGTCTGGTTCTGGATCGTCGTCTTCGTTCTGGTCTCGGCGGGCTGCGCCGCACTGCGGCTGATCCCGCGCAAGATCGAGGACGACGCCTGACAAGGTCGCCGAGGCGGGGCCACGGAGGTGGCCCCACCGCACCGCAGGAGGTCGGGAATGCGCAGGGTGATGATCCTTCTGGGCGTCGGCCTGATTCTCGCCGGCCTGACCTTGGGCGGCCTCAGAATCTTCCACGACCGGCAGGCGGACGACGCCTACGCGCAAACGCAGCAGTCGCTGCGCAAGGAGCTTCGGCAGTCGGCCGCACCACCGCAGAAGACTCGCCAGGAGAAGCCCGATCCGCGCCCCGGAGACGCCTTCGCCGTGCTGCGCGTTCCCCGGTTCGGCGGGGATTTCGCCCCGGTGATCGTCGAGGGCGTGTCGCAGGCGGCCCTCGCGAAGGGCCCCGGGCACTTCCCCGGGACGGCGCTGCCGGGCGAACCGGGCAACTTCGCGGTCGCGGGTCATCGCACGGGGTGGGGACAGCCCTTCAACAAGCTCCCGCAGCTGAAGAAGGGCGACACGATCGACATCGAGTGGAAGCGGACCACCTACACCTACCGGGTCACCCACAGCAAGGTCGTGGAGCCCTCCGACGTCGGTGTCCTCCTTCCCGTCCCCGGCCAGCCGGGGGCCCGGCCCGACAAGGCCCGGATCACCCTCATCACCTGCACGGACCGCGGCTGGGACGGCACGTACGTCCACCGGTTCGTCGTGTGGGGCGAACTCGACAGGCCATGACGGCCAGAGGCATCTCCGCGGAGGAGGCAGGTGATGGTGAACGGCGCGGGGCCGGGCGCCGACGAGGACGGACGCCACGGCAGGCTCAGCCGCGAGCGGGTCCTCGCCGCGGCTCTGGACCTGGTCGATCGCGAAGGCCTCGCGGCACTGACCATGCGCCGGCTGGGTGCCGAGCTCGGTGTGGAGGCCATGTCCCTCTACCGCTACGCACCGGGCAAAACCGCGCTGCTGGACGGCGTGGTGGAAGCCCTGTTCCTGCGGTTGGAGGAGCAGCTCGCGGCGGCACCCGCCCCGGAAGCGGCCGCCGCAAGCACCGAGTGGCGGGCCGAACTGCACCGCATCGCCCGGATCACCTACCAGGTCTGCCTCGACCACCCGGAGGGGGCACCGCTGATCTTCACCCGCTTCACCGAGGTACCGCTGGCGCGCAGGGCGCCGGCGGTCCTCAGGGATCATGAACGCGTACTCGGCGTCCTCTGGGACGCCGGTTTCGACGAGAGGCGTTCCGCTCCGGTGCTGCGCGCCTTCACCGCCTGGGTCCTCGGGTACGTGTCCGTGGAGCTGCGCGCCATGGTGGACAACCCCAGGGAGCCGGACCCCGCGTTCCGGCTCGGGCTGTACCGCATGCCGTCGGACGAACTCCCGCGGCTCCGTGCGACGGCCCCCGCCCTCGCCCGGCGGGGTGGGACGGAAGGGCTGGCGGCGGGGCTGGACGCGTTGCTGGACCGGTTCGTCGAGAGGGGGCTGTGAGGTCCCGCCGGCCCGTGCGTGTCACCGGTATCCGGTGACGTCCGCGGGCTTCCCCGCGTCCTGCACCTCCACGAGGTAGCGCCAGGCGTCCGGGCGGCTGCCGTCGACGTCGGTGAAGCCGTACACCTGGGCGAGGCCGCCGCTGGACAGCGACTGCCCGTTCCAGCGCGCCACGTCCGCGTCGGCGGCGAGTGCGGCCACGGCCCGGCCCACGTAGTGCGGGGTCTCCGAGATCGCGAAGTGGGGAACGCGCTCCAGGGCGTCGCGCCAGTTGTCCTCCCGTACCCCGAAGCCGTCCAGCATCAGCTCCGAGCGCAGCCAGCCGGGGGTGAGGGCGACGGCGGTGGCGCCGCGCGGGCCGAGTTCGTGGCCGAGGGCGAAGGCCATGCGCAGCACGGAGGCCTTGGCGAGGTCGTAGAAGAAGTTCACGCGGTAGTTCTCGGCGTTGTATTCGGCGGTGCCGTCGGTGACCTCGACGACCAGGCCGCCCGGGTTGCGCAGCAGCAGGGGCAGGGCGTGGTGGCTGGTGACGGCGTGTGTCTCGACGGCGAGCCTCAGCAGGCGCAGGCCGTTGTCGAGGTCGTGCTCCCAGAGGGTGGCGTCCCACTCGAAGAGCTTCTCGCCGCCCCAGATGTCGTTGACCAGGACGTCGAGCCGGCCCTGTTCGTCGGCGATCCGGTCCACGAGGGCCCGGACCTGCGCCGGGTCGAGATGGTCGGTGGGGACGGCGATGCCGTGGCCGCCGGCGGCGGTGACCAGGTCGGCGGTGTCCTCGATGGTCTCGGGCCGGTCGTACTCCGAGCGGCGGGCGCGAGTGCTGCGGCCGGTGACGTAGACGGTGGCGCCGGCCGCGCCGAGTTCCACGGCGATCCCCCGGCCCGCGCCCCGGGTCGCCCCGGCGACCAGTGCGACCTTGTCCTGCAACGGAGCTGACATGTCCGACCTCCCGTGACCGTGGCTGCGTGTCGTCTCCAGGGTCACGGGTAAGCCGGACATCTTCTGTCGCCTTTTACCGGCGACACGCGGTCAGTGGCCCCGGGTGATCCATTCCTGGAGGTGCGGGGCCTCGGCGCCGATGGTCGTGGAGTCGCCGTGGCCGGTGTGGACCGTAGTCTCGGGCGGCAGGGTCAGCAGCCGGTCGCGGATCGATTCGATGATCGTCGGGAAGTGCGAGAAGGACCGGCCGGTGGCGCCGGGGCCGCCCTGGAAGAGGGTGTCGCCGGTGAAGACGGTGCCCAGTCCCGGGTCGTAGAGGCAGACGGCACCAGGCGCGTGTCCCGGAGTGTGCAGGACCCTGAGGTCGGCGCCGCCGGCCTCGATGGTCTGGCCGTCGACCAGCCAGGCGTCCGGCTCGCGGTCCGGGTGGGTCTGCTTCCACAGCGGCAGGTCGTCGTGGTGCAGCCAGATGGTGGCGCCGGTGCGCTCGGCGAGGGCGGGGGCGGCGTCGATGTGATCGTTGTGGGCGTGCGTGCACACGATGGCGGTGAGCCGGCGGTCGCCGACGGCCTCGGCGATGGCGTCGGCGTCGTGGGCGGCGTCGATGACGATCGCCTCGTGGTCGTCACCGACGATCCACACGTTGTTGTCGACGTCCCAGGTGCCGCCGTCGAGGCTGAACTGCCCGGAGGTGACAAGGTGTTCGATGCGGGTCGTCATCACAGCACCACCACCGAGCGCAGCACGTCGCCGTGGTGCATCCGCTCGAACGCCTTCTCCACCTCGTCGAGCCCGATCGTCTCCGTGACGAACGCGCCGAGGTCCAGGCGCCCCTGCAGATGCAGGTCGATCAGCATGGGGAAGTCGCGGGAGGGCAGGCAGTCGCCGTACCAGCTGGACTTGAGGGATCCGCCGCGGCCGAAGACGTCGAGCAGCGGCAGTTCGAGCTTCATCTCGGGTGTGGGGACGCCGACGAGGACGACCGTGCCGGCGAGGTCGCGGGCGTAGAAGGCCTGCTTGTACGTCTCGGGGCGGCCGACGGCCTCGATGACGACGTCGGCGCCGAAGCCGCCGGTGAGTTCGCGGATCGCCTCTACGGGATCGTTCTCACGCGAGTTGACGGTGTGGGTGGCGCCCATGGAGCGGGCGGTCTCCAGCTTGCGGTCGTCGATGTCGACGGCGATGATCGTCGCCGCTCCGGCCAGCTGCGATCCGGCGATGGCCGCGTCGCCCACCCCGCCGCAGCCGATGACGGCGACCGAGTCGCCGAGGCCGACGTTCCCGGTGTTGATCGCGGCGCCGATGCCGGCCATCACACCGCAGCCCAGCAGCCCGGCCACCTCCGGGGCCACGCGCGGGTCGACCTTGGTGCACTGTCCGGCCGCGACCAGCGTCTTCTCCGCGAAGGCGCCGATACCCAGGGCCGGGGACAGCTCCTGGCCGGTCGAGGCGAGGGTCATCTTCTGCTGCGCGTTGTGGGTGTCGAAGCAGTACCAGGGCCGCCCGCGCCGACAGGCACGGCACTTCCCGCACACCGCACGCCAGTTGAGGATCACGAAGTCACCGGGCTCGACGTCGGTGACGCCCGGGCCGACCGCCTCGACCACGCCCGCCGCCTCGTGGCCGAGCAGGAACGGGAACTCGTCGTTGATGCCGCCCTGCTTGTAGTGCAGGTCGGTGTGGCACACCCCGCAGGCCTGCACCTGCACCACGGCCTCGCCCGGGCCGGGGTCGGGCACCACGACCGTCTCGATCCGCACCGGCTCGTCCTTGCCGGGGGCGATCACGCCGCGTACTTCCTGGGCCATGCTGCTGACTCCTTCGTCGGCCGGGGTCCGTTCCCTTCCGACCCTACGCGCCACTGATCGGTAAAGGGCGCGGATCGGCCGGCCTGTTCCGCTCGAAAAGGGCAGGCCTGGCGGGTCGGCGGCGACATAGCCTGAACGCTCCGCCGACGCCGAGGGAGCGCCGTGAGCATCGCAGAGACCGAGACCGCCGCACCCCCGTGGCGGCAGCTCCTCGGATACGTACGGCCGCACCGCTGGTCCCTGTTCGCCGGTGCGCTGCTCTCGCTGGTCACCGGGGCGACCGGGCTGCTGCTGCCGCTGGTGGCGCGGGGCCTGATCGACGACCTGTCGCACGACCGGGCCGTCACGGGCACGCTGCTGGCGATGTCGGCCCTGGTCGTGGCCAACGCGGCGGTGGGCGCGCTGGGTTCGTACGTGCTGACGCGGACCGCCGAGTCGGTGGTGCTCGGCGCGCGGCGTGCCCTGTCGTCGTATCTGCTGCGGCTGCGGATCACGGCCGTGGACCGCAGCGAACCCGGGGACCTGATGGCCCGCATCACCTCCGACACCACACTGCTGCGCGCGGTCACCACCGACTCGCTGGTGGGCCTCGGCACGGGCGGGCTGACGCTCGTCGCCACGGTGGTGATGATGGGCCTGGTGGACGCCGTGCTGCTGGGCGTCACCCTGGCCGTGATCCTGGGCGCGGGCGTGGTTCTCGGGCTGATCGTGCCGCGCATCAACCAGGCGAGCCGGCAGGCGCAGGACGCGGTCGGGGTCATGGGTGCCTCGCTGGAGCGGATCCTCGGCGCCCTGCGCACGGTGAAGGCGTCCGGCGCGGAGCACCGGGAGGAGCGGACGCTGCACGAGGCGGCGCAGGAGTCGTGGCGGCAGAGCGTGCGGGCCGCCAAGTGGTCGGCCGCCGCGGGCAATACGGCGGGGCTCGCCATGCAGATCGCCTTCATCACGGTGCTCGCCGTGGGCGGCGCTCGGGTCGCGACCGGCGCGGTGGACGTGGGCACACTGGTGGCGTTCCTGCTGTACGTCTTCTATCTGATGTCGCCGATACAGCAGGTCGTCGGCGCCGTCACCCAGTACCAGACGGGCGCCGCGGCCCTCACCCGCATCGAGGAGGCCCTGCGCCTGCCCGCCGAACCGGCCGCCGGGGCCGCCCCGCTGCCCTCCCCCGGCGCCGAGCCCGCCGCTCTGGCCTTCGACGACGTCCGCTTCCGCTACGCCGACGACCTGCCCCACGTTCACCACGGAGTGACCTTCACCGTGCCCGCGCGGGGCATGACGGCGTTCGTCGGCCCGTCCGGCGCCGGGAAGACGACGGTCTTCTCGCTGATCGAGCGGTTCTACGATCCCGAGTCCGGCGTGATCACGCTGGACGGGCGGGACCTGAACGACTGGGAGCTGCCCCGGCTGCGCGCCGCGATCGGCTATGTGGAGCAGGACGCGCCGGTCCTGTCGGGCTCCCTGCGGGACAACCTGCTGCTGGGCAATCCGGAGGCGGACGAGGACGCCCTCGCGCGGGTGCTCAAGACGACCCGGCTGGACGGTCTGGTCTCCCGGCTGCCCGGCGGCCTCGACACGCTCGTGGGGCACCGCGGCACCAAGCTGTCCGGCGGTGAGCGGCAGCGCGTCGCGATCGCCCGCGCGCTGCTGCGCCGCCCCCGGCTGCTGCTGCTCGACGAGGCGACCTCGCAGCTGGACGCGGTGAACGAGGCGGCGCTGCGCGACACCGTCGCGGACGTGGCCCGCACGGCCACGGTGCTCGTCGTGGCGCACCGGCTGTCGACGGTGACGATGGCCGACCGGATCGTGGTGATGGACGCGGGCCGGGTCAGGGCCGTCGGCACGCACCGTGAGCTCGTGACGGCCGATCCGCTCTACGCGGAGCTGGCGGCGACGCAGTTCCTGGCCACCGCGGACTGAAGTCCGCGTACGCGTGAGGGCCGCCCGGAACCGGGCGGCCCTCGGCGTGCGCCGCGGTCAGCGGATGTTCGGGACGAAGCCGAAGAGCGGGGAGACCAGACCGACGACCTGGTTCAGCTGGTCGAGGTCGTTGAGACGGTTGAGCCCGGCCAGCTGCGTGGAGGGCCGCGGGATCTCGTCCTTGTGCGCGGCGGGGATGTCGCTCACGGTCAGCGAGTCGAGGGCGGCCATCGGGCTGAGCGGGCTCTTCGCTTCCGCGTCGGCCGCGTTCGCCATCGGCGCGGCGAGGCCGGTGACCCCAGCGGCGAGACCAACGGCGGCGACGATACGTCGTGTTGAGATCATGCCTGGCGCAACGCGAACGGGTCCCCGGCGGACACGGGCGGGCGGTGCCGCTCACCCGTCAGGCCCAGTGTTCCGGTTGCGCTTGCCGAGCCCGCCCGGTGGGAGGACGCTCGACAGAGAGGCCTTTTTCGCGGCCCGCGTCCGCCGGGTCGCGGCCCTTCGAAGGAGGTCATCATGGGAACCGCGGCAGACACCGCCTTCGGCCGGGACACCCTGCGCCAAGGCGTGGAAGGGAATCCGGACATCCTGCTCTCCCTGTACGCCGACGATGCGGAGCTGCGCATCGTGGACCACACCACCCAGCCCAGCCACCCCAAGGTCCTGCACGGCCGGGACGAGATCGGCCGGATGCTGGAGGACGTCTACAGCCGCGACATGTCGCACACGCTGGAGCACTGCGTCATCCAGGGCGACGAGGCCGCCTACAGCGAGAGCTGCCAGTACGCGGACGGGGTGCGGGTGCTGTCCGAGTCCATGATCGGGCTGCGCGACGGCAAGATCGTCGAGCAGACCCTGGTCCAGGCCTGGGACGAGTAGCGGGAGCGTCATCGGGCTCCGTCCGGGTGGGGCCGGGCCGTGACCGGCGCTGAGGTGGAGCACCACCGGGGAGCGGCCCCGCGGAGGTTGATGCCGTGCGCCTGGGCCAAGCAGCACACCATCCGGCAGCCCGCGCTCGGGCCCGCACCCGGCGCCCTGCGCCCGCCGCCCGGCACCGCCCGCCCGCACCCGGCCCGCGCCCCCGCCCTCACCCCTCCCTCTTCCACCCCTGCGGCCACAAAATGCCCAGCAGCTGCTGGACCAGTTCGTCGACGACCTCGTCGAGGGTCGCGTCGACCCAGCCGGCGCTCCAGTCGTGCAGGAGGCCGTTGACGCTGCCGATGAAACCCGTCGCGGCGAGGCGGTAGTCGCGGGGTGCGGCCTCTCCGCGTGCGGCGGCCGCGTCGGCCTCGGCGCAGATGAGGTCGACCCAGCCGGCCCGGCGGGCGAGCCGCTGCTCCTCCAGGCGGGGGCTGACGCCGATGATCTCGACGAAGGTGATGCGGATGCGGCGCGGATCGGCGGCGACGTTCCCGGCGTAGGCACGGAAGATGGCGGTGGCGCGTTCGACGAGCGGCAGCTCCGCCGCGCCCGCGGCCGCCTCCAGGACCGCCGCCTCGGCCCAGCCGTTGACTTGGAGGTGCAGCGCGGCGAGCACGTCCTCGAGGGTGCGGAACTCCTCGTAGAACTGGCGCGTGGACAGCCCGGCCGTCTCGCTGAGGGCCGCGACCGTGGTGCCGCGGAAGCCGGGGGCGTCGCCGAACAGCTGGAGCGCGGCGTCGAGGAACCGCCGGCGCCGCTCGGCCTGCCGCTCCTGAGCGGTCTTGCCGCCGTAGCGGCCGGTCGGCGCTCTGAGTCTGCCCGGCACCGGCTCTCCCTTCGTCGTTCGAACACTGATTTTGTCGTGTACGCGGTCTTGTGGAGAAGGCCACCCCTTCCTTACTTTTCAGTAAGTTCACTCTGAAAGCACGTGTGTTCAGATTCCACGCGCCCAGCTTTGGCATGTCCCACTCACGACGCCCCGCTCCACGGCCGAGACCCCACAGCAGAGAGGGGAGCAGTCATGCCCGTCTTCCGACGCCGGCACCTGTGCTCCGTAGCCGCAGCCCTCGCCCTGACCGTCACCGCCCCCGCGACCGCCGCCACACACTCCACCGCGGCCTCCCCGGACTCCTCCGCCGCGCTGCGCGAGGTGCTGTTCGTGGGCAACAACTGGGACGGCACCGCCGACGTCATCCGGTCCTCCGGCGACTTCGCGAAGATAGGCCGCATCAACGTCATCCCTGACAAGGACGAGCGGATGGCGGCGATCAACGCCGACCCGATCAAGTGGATCTACTTCATGGCGATCCGCAACAGCGTCGGTGAGGGCCATGACCAGTTCGTCGACGACATGTACTCCACACCGGACGGGACCTCGGTGGTCGTCTCCCGGCCGAGCTTCGCCGACGTCGTCTCGATCGACCTCGCCTCCGGGCGGCTCAACTGGCGCTTCCCCGTGTCCGGTTACCGCTCCGACCACATGGCCGTCTCCCCCGACGGCAAGCGGGTCGCGGTGTCGGCGTCGACCTCCAACACCGTCCATGTGCTGGACATCGTCTCGGGCAAGGAGCTGGGCAGGTTCGGCACCGGCGACAAGCCGCACGAGAACATCTTCACCCAGGACGGCATGTACATCTACAACATGGCGATCGGCGACGTGAACACGCAGACCGACGCCCCGTGGCTGGACTGGACGAAGGGCGACCGGCGCATCACGGTCGTCGACGCCACGACGTACAAGCAGGTCAAGGTCATCGACATGCGTCCGCAGCTGGACGCGCTCGGCCTCAAGGACTACTCCGACGCCGTCCGCCCGGCCGTCTTCTCACCGGACGAGTCGAAGCTGTACTTCCAGGTCTCCTTCTTCAACGGCTTCTTCGAGTACGACATCGCCACCGAGAAGATCACCCGCACGAAGACCCTGCCGAAGAACCCGGCGACCAGTGACGACCGCACGACCTTCGTCAACGACTCGCGCCACCACGGCATCTCGATGAGCCCGGACGGCCGCAAGCTGTGCGTCGCGGGCACGATGGACGACTACGCCACCGTCGTCGACCGCGCCACCCTCCAGGAGGGCCCGCTCGTCACCGTCTCCAAGCCCTACTGGGCCACGGTCAGCGGTGACGGCACGTCCTGCGTGGTCTCCGAGAGCGGCACCGACCAGGTCACGGCCATCGACTTCGCCACCGGGAGGAAGATCGTCTCCGTGCCGGTCGGCGACCACCCGCAGCGCGTCCGGCTCGGCCATGTCGCGGCCGACTGGACGAACCCCTCCGCCAACTGACCTCCTTCGCCGCCCAAGCCGCCAGTTCGGAGCGGGCCGTGGCGCTGGGGTAGGGCGGTCCAGGAGCCGGGCGTCCTGGCGCAGTACGGGTGTGCCCGTGTCGGCGAGGCGTACGGCGGACAGGTCTTCGTCAACACCCCTGACTCTGGAGTACGTTGCCGCTCGCCCGGCCCGCACACCTCAGCCGCCCGCCCTTCGTGTCACGTTCAACAGGTACTCCTTCCTGTTCAGCGGGTTGTGGTCGGTGCGCGGGCGCTCGGGAACCGTGCCGTGGGTGACCGGCGCGTAGTGGGCGAAGGCGCTCTCCAGCTCGCCCTCGCCGCGGGTGAGTCCCGGCAGCCGTTGTTCCAGGGCGTGCACCCGGGCGGCCGGCACGGTGCCTTCGAGGACGCAGACGTCCTCCCGGTTCCGCGTCCGCTCGGGTACGGCCCCGAGCCCGGCGAGGACCGGCAGCAGGGCGCCGAGGGTGTCGGCGGGCGCCTCGACGCGGAAGTGGTGCATGGGCTCGTGGACCCGCGTCCCGGCCCGCCGCAGCGCCTCGATCAGCACCAGCGGGGTCACGCCGCGGAAGTCGGCCCCCGTGCTCGACATGCTCTTGTCGAAGCGCTGGTGGGCGTGGCTCTGCCGGGGCGAGTAGCCGCTGTGGGTCATGGTGACCACGCAGTCGGTGACCTGCCAGCCGTGCAGCCCCTGGTCGAGGGTCTCGCGCACGGTGTCCTCGACGGCCTTGAAGAAGGCGTAGGGCATCGACCCGAGCTCCACCTCCAGCCGGAATCCGACGCCCGAGCCCACCGGCGCAGGCTCGACGCGCAGCCCCACCGTCGCGAGGAACGGGTTCGGGTCCTTCTTGTCGAACTCCACGGCCTGCCCGGTGCCGACGGGCCGTTCGACGCAGAGCGGGGTCGTCTCGCGGAAGGTGACGTCGAGGCCGTACTCCTCGGCGAGGGTGGCCTGGATGACCTCCTTCTGCACCTCGCCGTAGAGCGAGACCGAGGTCTCCTGGCGTCGTTCGTCGCGGCGCAGGCCGATCAGCGGGTCCTGCTCGGAGAGTTGGGTGAGCGCGAGGTGCAGCGCTCCCCGGTTCACCCCCGGGCCGGGGACGACGACCGTCTCCAGGGTGGGCGGGGCGAAGACGTGCTCGTACGCCGTACGGGGTGCGCCGATCGCGTCGCCGATCCGGATGTCGCCGAGCCCGGTGAGCCGGGCGATCCGGCCGGCGGCGACGCAGTCCTCGCGGGTGTCCGTGCCATGGCCGAAGACGCTGATGCCGGTGATCCGGCCTTCGGCGCCGTCCGTGCCGAAGGGGACCCGGTCGCGGGTGCGCAGGGTTCCGGAGAACATCCGGGCGTAGGCGACCTTCTCCCCCGCCGGGCCCCGGTCGACCTTGAACACGGTGGCGGAGACCGGGCCGTCCGCGTCGCCGTCGGCGGTGGGAAGCAGGGTTCCGATGCCGGACAGGAGCTCCCGCACGCCGGCGCCCGTGGCGGCGGAGCCGAAGTACACCGGGTGGACGAGCGCCTCCCGGGTCTGCGTGACGAGGGAGCCGTGCAGCGACGCGTGCGTGACGGTGTTCTCGACGTACGCGGCCAGCAGGGCGTCGTCGTGCCCGGTCAGGACGTCGAGGGCGGCGGCCGGTCCGAGCCCTGGGGTGAAGCGGGCCGCGCGGGTGCCGAGGCCGGTGGCGGTCCCCATCGGCACGATCGCCGGGGTCAGCCGGGCCGAGATCTCCCGCAGCACCGCCTCGTGGCGCGCCCCGCTCCGGTCGATCTTGTTGACGAAGAGCAGGGTCGGGATGTGCAGCCGCCGCAGCGTCCGCATCAGCACCCGCGTCTGCGCCTGCACGCCTTCCACGGCGGAGATCACCAGGACGACGCCGTCCAGCACGCCGAGGACGCGCTCCACCTCGGCGATGAAGTCCGGGTGGCCGGGGGTGTCGATGAGGTTGACGGTCACGCCGTCGAGCGGGAACGAGACGACGGCGGACTTGATGGTGATGCCGCGCCGGCGCTCCAGGGCGAGGGTGTCGGTGCGGGTGTTCCCGTCGTCGACGCTGCCGATCTCGTCGATCACCCCGGCCGAATGGAGCAGCCGCTCGGTCAGGCTGGTCTTACCGGCGTCGACATGGGCGAGAATTCCCAGGTTGAGCATGTGCACGAAGCGTCATGTCCTTCAAAGAGAGGTCCTTTCCTGACTGGGGGGACATGCACGCACGGCGCATCTGACGCTCCTTCGGACTCGGTGACGACGCTGTCCTCAGCAGTGCAGCAGACCGGCACGGAGGGTCACAACGGAATTAACCGCCGCCGGGGTACCCGGCGGGGTGCGCGCAAGGAAGGGAGCGGCTGGTGCGTGACGTTCTCCCGGTGCTCGGCCGCTGGTACGCGGCCGGGGTGCCGTTCGGGCTCGCGACGGTCGTCCAGGTCAGCCGCAGCGCGCCGCGCGACCCGGGCGCGGCGATGGCGGTGGGCCCGGGCGAGGAGGTCGTGGGCAGTGTCTCCGGGGGCTGTGTCGAGGGTGCGGTGTTCGAACTGGCGCAGGAGGTCGCCGCGGGCGGCGAGGCAGTGCTGGAGACCTTCGGCTACAGCGACGAGGACGCCTTCGCGGTCGGCCTGACCTGCGGCGGCGAGATCACTCTGCTCGTGCGCGCGGTCACGCCCGAGCGGGACCCCGGCTTCGGCGCCGTCGCGGACTCGGTCGCGGCGGGCGAGCCGGTCACCGTGGCGACCGTGACCGACGGCCCGGCGCCGCGCGGGGCGGCCCTCGCCGTCTGGCCGGACCGGACCCTCGGCACGCTCGGCACGCTCGGCACGCTCGGCCTGGACGCGGCCGTGACCGCCGACGCCCGCGGCGAACTCGCCCTCGGCGCGACCGGCCTGCGGCACTACGGGCCCGAGGGGCAGCGCCGCGAGGACTCCGTGAGCGTGTTCCTGCAGTCCTTCGCTCCGCCGCCGCGGATGCTGGTCTTCGGCGCGATCGACTACGCCGCGGCCGTGGCCCGCATCGGGGACTTCCTCGGCTACCGGGTCACCGTCTGCGACGCCCGCCCCGTCTTCGCCACGCCCCGGCGCTTCCCGGAGGGCGTCGAGGTGGTCGCCGAGTGGCCGCACCGCTATCTGCGCGACACCGTCACCGACGAGCGCACGGTGATCTGCGTCCTCACCCACGACCCGAAGTTCGACGTGCCGCTGCTGACGGAGGCGCTGCGCCGCCCGGCCGCCTACATCGGGGCGATGGGCAGCCGCCGCACCCACGCCGACCGGGCGGAACGGCTGGCCGAGGCCGGACTCACGGAGCGCGAGCTGTCGCGGCTGCGCTCACCGGTCGGCCTCGACCTCGGGGCGCGTACGCCCGAGGAGGTGGCGGTGTCCGTCGCCGCCGAGATCGTGGCGCTGCGGTGGGGCGGCAGCGGCGCGCCGCTGACCGCGACGGAGGGGGCGGTGCACCCGTACCGGTCCTCCTGAACCCCCACCGCGCTTCTAGACTTCAGCACTTGACACTTGGCACGTCACCGAAGGGAATCCCATGATCTTCATCACCGCGAAGTTCCGCGTCCGCCCCGAGCACGCCGACCGCTGGCCCGAGATCGCCGCCGACTTCACCCGGGCGACCCGCGCCGAGCCCGGCTGCCTGTGGTTCGACTGGTCGCGCAGCGTGGACGAGCCGACGGAGTACGTCCTGGTCGAGGCCTTCCGCGACGACGAGGCCGGAGCCGCCCACGTACAGTCCGCTCACTTCAAGACCGCCCAGCAGACGCTGCCTCCGCATCTGGCCGAGACACCGCGCATCGTGAACGCGAACATCCCGCAGGACGACTGGTCACTCCTCGGGGAGATGGCGGTGCCGGGGCAGGAGTAGCGCGCCGCCCGGGTCCGGCCGGCCGCGCGGGCCGTGAGGCGTAGCGCTCCGGCTCTTGCCTCGGACGGCGGGCACCCGTACGCTCACGGCCGTACCGACTGGGCGGTATGTAGCCGAGGAGAGGCGCCGGAGATGAGCACGATCAACCGCCAGATACGCCTGGCCGCACGTCCCGTGGGAGAGCCGCGCCCCACCGACTGGGAGCACGTCGAGGAGCCTGCGGGGCAGCCGGGCGACGGGGAGTTCCTGGTGCAGGTGCTCTGTCTGTCGATCGACCCGGCGATGCGGGGCTGGATGAACGCGGGCAGGTCCTACATCCGCCCGGTGGAGATCGGCGAGGTGATGCGCGCCGGCGCGGTGGGCAGAGTGATCGCCTCCCGGCACTCCGGGTTCGCGGTCGGCGACCATGTGTCGGGCACGTTCGGCGTGCAGGAGTACTGCGTGTCGGACGGGCGCGGCGTGACCAAGGTCGACCCTGCGGCCGCTCCCCTGCCGACCTATCTCGGGACGCTCGGCATGTCGGGTCTGACGGCCTACTTCGGCCTGATCGAGGTCGGGCGTCCCGAACCGGGGCAGACCGTCGTGGTCTCCGGAGCGGCCGGGGCAGTCGGCAGCGTCGTCGGGCAGATCGCCAAGATCCTCGGATGCCGGGTCATCGGCATCGCCGGCGGCGAGGCCAAGTGCCGGACGGTGGTCGACGAGTTCGGGTTCGACGCCGCGATCGACTACCAGAGCGAGGACATCCGCAAGGCCCTGCGCGAGCACGCCCCCGACGGCGTCGACGTGTACTTCGACAACGTCGGCGGCGACGTGCTGGACGCCGTACTGCTGCGGCTGGCGCGCGGCGCCCGCGTCGTGGTCTGCGGCGCGATCTCCCAGTACAACAGCACCAAGCCGCAGGGCCCCGCCAACTACCTGTCGCTGCTGGTGAACCGCGCCTCCATGACGGGCATCGTGGTGTTCGACTGGGCCGACCGGTACGCGGAGGGCATCGCGCAGATGGCGACGTGGCGGGCGGAGGGCCGGCTGAAGTCCCTGGAGGACGTGGTGTCCGGCTCGGTCACGGAGTTCCCCGACACCCTGATGCGGCTGTTCCGTGGGGACAACCGCGGCAAGCTGGTGCTGAAGATCGCGGACTGACCGGGCCGAAGGGAGGAAGGGACAGGGAGGGAACGATCCGATGAAGGCACTGACCTACCACGGTCGTCACGACATCCGCTACGGGGACCTCCCCGACCCGGCCGTCACCAGCCCCGCCGGCGCGGTGGTGCGGGTGACCGCGGCCGGCATCTGCGGCAGCGACCTGCACATCTACGACGGCCACGGGTTCACCCCGGAACTGGGCTACACACCGGGACACGAATGCGTCGGCGTGGTCGTCGAAACCGGCGCCCAGGTCACCCGGTTCAAGCCCGGCGACCGGGTCCTGGTGCCCGCCTCGGTCGGCTGTGCGCAGTGCCGGCAGTGCGCGGCCGGGTTCACCGCCCGCTGCGAGCGCGCCACGTCGAGCACGGACCTCTGCTACGGAGTCAGCCCGAAGCTCCCGGGCAGCCAGGCCCAGGCCCTGGCGGTGCCCTGCGCCGACGTGAATCTGGTGCCCCTGCCCGAGGACATCTCCGACGAGGCCGCCGTCGTCCTGACGGACAACGCGCCCACCGCCTGGTACGGCTGCCGCCGTGCCCGTATCCAGCCCGGTGAGACCGTCCTGGTCATCGGCCTGGGCCCGGTCGGTCTCATGGCCGCTCAGTCCGCCTTCGCGATGGGCGCGGCCCGGGTGCTGGGCGTGGACCTGGTCGCGGAGCGCCGTGCCTTCGCCGCCGGTCTGGGCGTCGAGCCGGTCGAGGGGGACGACGTGCGGTCGGCCGTCCGGGAGATGACCTCCGGGCGCGGGCCGGACGCCGTGGTGGAGGCCGTGGGCTCCGACGCGACCATCGAACTCGCCGTCAAGGCCGTCCGGCAGGCCGGCCGCGTGAGCGTCATCGGAGTCAGCCAGAACAAGGCGTTCCCGTTCCACATGTACCTGGCGCAGATCAAGGAACTGGAGTTCGCCATCGGGCTGTGCTCGGTGCACTACGAACTCCCTCCCCTGATCGCCCTCACCCGTGCCGGACGGATCAAGCCCGAGGTCGTGGTCTCCCACCGCTTCGCCCTCTCCGACGGACCGGCGGCGTACGAACTGTTCGCGGGCCGCTCCGACGGCGTCCGCAAGATCATCCTCGACCCGACCGGCTGACCGTCCCCAGCAGTTCGCCCCGCCCGCACCGGGAACTGCCGCGCGCCGCCCCCCATGACCCCCGGGGGGCGGCGCGCGTTCGGGCCGCCCCGGAACACGTCGTGAACATCCAGCGGACATCGGCCACCACGGCCTCCACGCCCCGCTTCGGTCCGGCTCCCGACCCGTCGCCGCGGCATCCCCATTCGGCCATTTCCGGTTCGCCGGTGGACACGGTGCGCTCTGAATGGAACGCTCCCTCCAGACCGCGGACGGTACCCGGGAGGCGCGCCCCCGGACGCTCCGACGCCGTTCCCCGCACGAGCCGCGCATCGCTCACCAGCACGAAGTCCTCACAGAAGCCGAGTCCTGGTACGCCCGGATGCCTCGCCGAGAGGGGTTCCTCATGCAACGCACCACTGTCACAGCCGCCATCAGCGCCGTCCTCCTCGCCACCGCCGCGCTTCCCGTCGCCCGTGCCGCCGTTCCCGTGGATTCCGGTCCCGCGGAGTTCACCGTGGACACCATGTCCGACGCGGTCGACGCCGACGGGGCGGACGGCCGCTGCCTCACCGCCACGGGCCGTTGCAGCCTGCGTGCGGCGGTGATGGCCGCCAACGCCCGGCCGGGCAGCACGATCACGCTGCCTCCCGGCCACTACCGGCTGACGATCCCGCCGGACCCGCGGCTGATCAACGGCGACCACCCCGACCCCACTACGGGCGACCTGAACGTCGCCGCTCCCGTCACGATCAAGGGCGGCGGCGCGCGGACCACCGTCGTCGACGCCAACCGCCTGGACCGGGCCTTCCGGATGCAGGCGGACTCCCGGCTGTCCGATCTGACGATCACCGGAGGGGTGACCGCGCAGCGCGAACTGCCCATCACCGACACCGGTGGTGGCGCGATCGCCAACGGCCATCACATGACGCTGCGGCGGGTCGCCGTGACCGGGAACTCCGCCGGTTACGGCGGCGGCATCTTCAACGTCCCGGACTCCCACCTCGACCTGATCGACAGCACCGTCAGCGGGAACACCGCGGGAGAGGCCGGTGGCATCAGGTTCGACGCCACCGGCACCGTGACCAACTCGACGATCGCGGACAACCGGGTGACGAACCCCGGCGACCGGCCCGGCAGCCTCGCCGGATACGGCGGAGGCATCGACATCAGGGGCACCGGCCCCGTGGAGATCCTCAACTCGACCATCACCGGCAACCGTTCCAGCGACGGCGGAGGCGGGATCAACATCGCCCCGGCCTACCTCGACAGCCTGCACTCGCCGATCCCCGACATCATCGATCTCCCTCTCGGCCGCATGACGCTGCGCAACTCCGTCATCGCCGGCAACTCCGTCGACGGCGCGCCCGCAAACTGCAAGAAGGCCTTCGCCACCATCACCTCGCAGGGCCACAACCTCGACGGCGACGGCAGCTGCCGGCTGACCGGCGCAGGCGATCTGCCCAGCCGTACACCCCTGCTGGGACCGCTCGCGGACAACGGCGGTCCCACCGACACCGTCGCGCTGCTGCCGGGGAGCCCCGCCCGGGACGCGGCCGAGGGCTGCCCGGCCACCGACCAGCGCGGCGTCACGCGCCCCCAGGGCGCCGGCTGCGACATCGGCGCCTACGAGGCCGTGTCATGACGCCGCGCCACACCCCCTGACCGCTCCGTCGCCGGGGGCCTCCCGTACGGCAACGCCGTGGTGGGCGGCCAGCGCCAGCAAGGCCACGCGCAGCGGTTCGGTCTCCAGCGCGGCGTCCGGCTCGAACCAGCGGGCGACAGCGGTTCCGCTCGTCATCCTCAGTGTGAAGCGCGCCAGTTCGTCCGCCACCTCGGGGCGGTCACGCAGTGCGAAGACTGAGCTGACGGAGTCGCGGGCCCAGGCCACCAGTGCGTCGCGGTAGTGACGCACCTCGGCCACGGCCGCCGCGCTGGCGTCCTTCTGCACCATGCCCAGTCCCAACAGCAGCTTCACACCTCGCGGGTGGCATCGGAGCGCGCCCGCGAGCTCGGTGAGAAAGGTGTCCAGACGCTCCGCGACGTCGGCGCCCGGCACCTCGGCCGGGGGCAGCGCCGCCAGCAGCGCGGTCCTCGCCCGCTCCAGCACCGCGACGTAGATCCCGTCCTTGCTGCGGAAGTGCCAGTAGATCGAACTGACCGGCAGACCGCATGCGGTGGAGATCATCGAGATGGACGTGGCGGCGTAGCCATGGCGCGACATCAGCTCGCCGGCGGTGTCCAGTATCGCGTCGCGGGACCGCGCGCCACGGTCCAGGGCCGGTGCCTCCGTCATGGGGCCGACTCTAGAGGAAGGACTGCGGGCCGTCGCCCGTCGGACGGCGGCCCCAGGCCGGGATCACCGGGGAGGTGGCGAGGTCGAGGCCCCGGCGGCGATGTCGGCGAGACCCGCCTCGCGCAATGGGGCGATCCTGTCCCGCGCACGGTCAGCGGTTCAGCGCGGTGCGCGGGGCGGCAGCCGGTGCAGTTCCACGTCCGTGAGCCGGCCCCCGGCGACGGTGGCGGTCATGTACGTGCAGTGGGGCTGGCGGCGCCGGTCCGTCGGGGAGCCCGGGTTCAGCAGGCGCAGGCCGGTGGGGGCCGTGGTGTCCCAGGGGATGTGGCTGTGGCCGAAGACCAGGACGTCCAGCTCGGGGAACCGGGCGGCGCACCGCTGCTCCCGGCCCTGCTTGCCGCCCGTCTCGTGGACCACGCCGAACCGCACACCGCCCAGTTCCGCGTACGCCACCTCGGGCAGCCGGGCACGCAGCTCCGCCCCGTCGTTGTTCCCGTACACCCCGACGAGCCTGCGACTGCGGGCCTCCAGCAGATCGAGCGTGTCCACGTCGACCCAGTCCCCGGCGTGGAACACCACGTCGGCCGTCGGGAGTTCGGCGAGCAGAGGGGCGGGCAGTTCCCTGGCCCGCTTGGGCAGGTGGGTGTCGGACATCAGAAGCAGGCGCACATCCTCACCCTAGAGGGTGCCGTTCAATATCCACTTATGCGGATGAATCGACATCCAGGTTGAAGGGTCGGTGAAGACCCCTCCATCCTTCCTCCATGCCTCTCCTCTCCCCTGCCTTCGATGCGTCCGGCCTGCGCGACTACGCCCACGACTGGGCGGTGGTCGACGTGGAGACATCAGGGCTGGTCGCCCGCCGCGACCGGGTCCTGTCCCTGGCCGTGGTGATTCTGGGGCCGGACGGGGAGCAGACGGACGAGTTCTCGACCCTTCTGGACCCCGGCTGCGATCCCGGACCGGTGCATGTCCACGGACTGACGGCCGAGCGGCTGCGCGGCGCCCCGGTCTTCGACCAGGTCGCCCCGCGGATCGCGGCGATGCTGCGGGACCGGGTGCTCGTCGCGCACAACGCCCAGTTCGACTACGACTTCCTCGCCCACGAGTTCGCCCGCGCCGGCACCGCGCTTCCGGTGGCCCGTCGCCTGTGCACCCTCGCGCTGAACCGGCGGGTCGATCCGCCGACCGAGGATCTCAGGCTGGGCACGCTCGCCGCCCATTACGGCGTCCGCCAGGTCAGGGCACATGACGCCCTCGACGACACCCGGGTGCTGGCAGGCGTGCTGCGCGCCTCGCTGCGGGAGGCCGCGCGCCTCGAACTGCCGTTGCCGTTCGTGTCCTGTCCGCCTCGCCAGGACCCCCGGTTCGCACCCCGGACGCCCAAGACGCCGTGCGCCTACCGCAACCCGGGGCGGCCGGAACCGGGCGGGCCACTGGTGCAGGGCATGAAGGTGGCGATCACCGGCGAGACCCGGACGCCGCGCGCGGAGCTGGAGCGGCAGGCCGTCGAGGCCGGACTCAACGTCATTGGGTCCGTCAGCCGGCACACCAGCGCACTGGTCAGCAACGACACCTCGTCCGGCTCCGGCAAAGCGCGGCGCGCCCTGGCCGAGGGGGTGCCGGTGCTCGACGAGGCCACGTTCGTACGGCTGCTGGGGGACGTCCGGCCGGGGACACGGCACGAGCGGACGCCGAACGCGGAAACCCTGATCCCCTCACCCACGACGAGCCCTGCCACAGCCCTCGTCCCGCCGGTCCAGGAGCCCTCGGTCCCCACCCCGCCCCTCCCCGTCGGGGCGCCGTCGGCACCGTCCACGCCGCCGCGTACGACAGGCTCGGCCTCCCAGGACCGCCCCCTGTCCGGCCGACGCGTCCTGGCCCTCGGTGGCACGCACCCCGAGGCCGTCGCGGCCCGCGGCAGGATCGTCGAGCTCGGTGGGGCAGCGGCGATCAACCTCTCCGCGAGCGTCACCGACGTCGTGCTCCTGGAGGGCGGCGAGCGGGACCGCCGGATGAAGCGGATCACCGCCCTCGCGTTTCCCACACACGCGGCCACATGGCTCGACGCGCCGGTCATCACCCCGCTCCCCCGGCAGGGCGGCGGGCCGGCGGCACCCCTCGTCCTCCCGCGCGGCGGCGTCATCGACCTGCCGCAGCCGGGCTGCTCCTCCTCCGCGGTCCCCTGGACCGTCACCGCGGCCTGGGCGCAGCAGACGTCGTGCGAGATCGACGTGGTCGCTTTCGTCGTCGACGAGGACGAACAGGTCTGCTGCGACGAGGACTTCGTCTTCTACGGCGCGCCGGAGAATCCGGGCGGGACGGTGCGGCTGCACAGCGACGGGCCGACCGAGCAGACGATCGGCGTCGATCTCGCCGCCCTGCCGCCCTCGGCCCGCAAGGTCGTGGTCGCCGCCGCCATCGACGGCTCGCCCACCTTCGGCGACGTCGGCGCGATCCACATCAGCTCCGGACCGGGCCCCAGTGCCGCGCCCCTGGCCCAGGCCACGCTGGACGCCGCGACCACCGAGCGCACCCTGCTGCTCGCCGAGCTCTACCGCCGCGGCCCGCTGTGGCGCCTCCGTACCGTGGGGCAGGGCTACGACCAGGGGCTGGGCGCCCTCGCCCGGGGCTACGGAGTGGACGTCTCCGACTGAGCCACCTTGACCGCGAACAGACAGACACCGCAGCTCAGTTGCCCTGTCGGTGGAGATGATCACGGCGAGGTCTCGAAAGGTGGGGCGACCTCGCCGAGCGGGTTAGCATCGGGCAACACGCAGTACAACAGGACGTCTACGGCAAGCGACCCGAAGGGGCCCGGAAACCCGATGCCGGTCAAGGTCAGCGTCATCGTCCCCGTGTACAACCCGGGGATCTACATCGAGGACTGCATCTCCTCGCTGCAGCGGCAGTCGCTGCCTCCCGACGAGTTCGAGGTGATCTTCGTCGACGACGGCTCGACCGACGAGACCCCGGCCCGGCTCGACGCGCTCGCCGCCGAGGACCCCCGGATGAAGGTCATCCACCAGGAGAACTCCGGCTGGTCGGGCAAGCCCCGCAACGTCGGCATCGAGGCCTCCCGGGGCGAGTTCGTGATGTTCGTCGACAACGACGACTATCTGGGCGACGAGGCCCTGGAGCGGATGTACGACTACGGCACGGCCAACGGCGCCGACGTCGTCGTGGGCAAGATGGCCGGCAAGAACCGCGGGGTACCGGTGGAGCTGTTCCGCCGCAACCACCCGCGTGCCACCGTCGAGAACGCCCCGCTCATCGACAGCCTCACCCCGCACAAGATGGTCCGCCGGGCCTTCCTGGACCGCATCGGCCTGCGCTTTCCCGAGGGCAGACGGCGCCTGGAGGACCACGTCTTCATCGCGGAGGCGTATCTGCGCGCGGAGAACGTCTCCGTGCTCAGCGACTACGTCTGCTACTACCACATCCGGCGGGACGACGGCTCCAACGCCGGCTTCGAACGCTTCGACCCCGTCGGCTACTTCAAGAACCTGCGCGAGGCCCTCGACGTCGTCGAGCAGTACACGGAGCCAGGTCCGGTGCGGGACCGGCTGTTCCGGCGCTGGCTGCGCGTGGAGATGGTCGAGCGGCTGCGGGCCCGGCGCCTGCTGAACCTGCCGGACGACTACCGCCGCGAGCTGTTCGGGGAGATCCACGAGGTCGTCGTCGAGCGCTTCGGGCCCGGTGTCGCGGCCGGTCTGCAGCCGACGCAGCAGGTCATCGCCGCGCTGACGGCGGCCGACCGGTACGACGACGTGGTGGCCTTCGCGGAGTGGGAGGCGGGTGTCGCCCCCATGGCGGCCCCCGGGGACATCGAGTGGCGCGACGGTTCGCTCCGTATCGGCCTCACGGCCGAGTACCTGTCCGGCGGCGAGCCGATGCTGTTCCCCGCCGACGCCGAGGCCGCACCGCTGACCGATGTGCCGAAGGACGTGACCGAGGCGGTGCGCTGGGTGGCGTCGGAGACCGCCGCGCGGTTCGGGCAGGCCACGGCCGATCTGCTGCTGCGGGAGCGCACCAGCGCCGCCCAGTACTTCCAGCCGGTGGAGTTCACCCGCGAGGCCGTGCCGGTCGGGGACGGCGAGGAGGTCCGGCTGGTGCTGCGGGGGACGGCCACGGTCGACCCGGGTGTCCTGCCGCGTGACGGCGCCTGGGACGTACTCGTCCGGGTGAAGTCGGGCGGCTGGACCAAGGAGTGCAGGCTGGGCCCGGCGCCCCGGGAGGACCGGCCCACGCCCCTTGCGGGGGTCGTCGGCGACCGCCCGGTCCTGCCGTACTGGACCACACCGCACGGCAATCTCTCCCTGGAGCTCGGCGCGCGCGGCAAGCGGCTCGGGCTGGGCCGCGTGCAACCGGGGAACGTCACCGTCTCCGGCGACCGGTTCCGGGTGCTGCTCCCGGTGCACGTCCCGGTCGATTCACAGGTGCGGCTGAGGTTCGTCTCCTCCCGCCGGATCCTGGAGACGCCGGGCACGCTCTCCCCCGACGCCGACCGGCCGGGCGCGGTCCTGGAGGGGGTCCTGCCCGAGGATCTCTCGGACGACGTCTGGCGGGTGGCGGTGTGCCCGAACCCGGGCTCCGACCAGGCCCGCTTCGCCGGTCTGCCGTTCGCCCTGCGCGCCGGGGGCGGAAGCGTGCTGGTGACGCCGGCGCCGGGGCCCGGTGTCGCGCTGCGGCTGGCCCGGCGCGCCCGGCGGGTGCTCGGCACCGCGCGCCGGAAGGTCAATTCCCGTATCAGGAACGGAGGGCGGTGACGGCATGCGACCGCTGGGGATAGCGGGCTCCTGGGTACTGGAGCCCAAGGTCTTCCCGGACGACCGGGGCAGCTTCCACGAGTGGTACCGCGGTGCGGAGTTCCGCGAGGCGACGGGACACGACCTGTCCCTGGCCCAGGCCAACTGCTCGGTCTCGCGGCGGGGCGTGCTGCGGGGTGTGCACTTCGCCGACGTGCCGCCCGGCCAGGCCAAGTACGTCACATGCGTCCGCGGTGCCGTCCTGGACGTGGTGATCGACATCCGCGTCGGCTCCCCCACCTACGGGACGTGGGAAGCCGTACGGCTCGACGACGACACGCGGCACGCGGTGTTCCTCGCGGAGGGCCTCGGTCACGCCTTCATGGCCCTCACGGATGACGCGACGGTGGTCTACCTGTGCTCGGAGGGCTATGCCCCGGGCCGTGAACACGGCATCCACCCCCTGGACCCGGCCCTGGGCATCGAGTGGCCCGAGGGCATCACCCCGCTTCTGTCCCCCAAGGACGAGCAGGCCCCGACCCTGGCCGAGGCGGAACGCCAGGGACTCCTGCCCTCCTACGAGGCCTGTGCGGCGTACTACGAGAAGCTGCGGAGCGGGCAAGGGGCGTAGGCCCTCGGCACGGCCCCGGACACACGGCAGGCCCGGACGCGATCGGCGTCCGGGCCTGCGCTGCGTGAAGGCCGGAGTGGGCCTCGGCGCCGGCCGCCCCCGGGCGCTAGCCCGGCGCATTCGCCGGGCTAGCGGCTCACGCCGACCTGCTGCAGGGCCTTGCGCAGGGGCTCCCAGCCGATGGAGCGGGGCAGGCCGCGGTTGCGGGCCTGGGTGAGGGGGCGCCAGAAGCCCGCTTCCAGGAGCGCCTCGGGGCGGACCGCGCCAGCCCGCTCCAGGATCGCCTCGGGGACCTTCTGCGGGTCGGGGATCTTGTACTCGGCCATGATCTCGTCGTACTTGTCGTGCAGGACCCGGTTGTCCGGGTCGGCGCCGAAGACGACCAGCTGGCCGGTGGGGGCGGTGTCCACCTGCACCGTGACCAGGTCGGGGCGGTAGCGCGCCAGCACCTCGGTGATCTTGTAGACGTCACCGGTCCAGGCGTTGGTGTGCCGGTCCCGGGCCGCCTCGTCCACGCTGCGCGGCAGCATGTCGTCGAGGACGATGACACTGCCCCAGTCCGAGTACTTCTCGACGTTCATGAAGTCGCGCAGAGCGAACTCGAACAGGTGCATGCCGTCGATGAACGACAGGTCCAGCGTCGCCTTGCGCCAGTACCCGATCGGGCTGCGGCCACGGCGCAGGTTGCGCAGCGGGTGACGGCCGCCCTTGAGGTGCTGGAGGGGGTTGTCACGCGCGAAGAAGTCGTCGCTGGTGGCCTTCACCAGGTGGACGTCGCACCGCAGCTCCGAGACCACCTTGAAGGCGGGGTCGATCGCGATGCTGGGGACGCGGGACAGCGTCAGGCTGCGCCCGTCGTTGACGCCGATCTCCAGGTAGTTGCGATTGGCGCTGACCTTGTGCAGTTCCCGGAGGAACTCATGGCGTTTCACGAGGAAGACCTTCCTTGCGGATGCGGGGCAGTGCTTCGTGCAGGGCGGAGCGCCAGTCGCGCGGCAGCGGCAGGCCGATCTCCTGCCAACGGCGGTGCGCCAGGGCGCTGTACGCCGGGCGGGGCGCGGGCCGGGGGAAGGCCGCGCTGCTGGTGGGGCGCACCCGGTCCGGGTCGGCGCCGATGAGGGAGAACACCTCGCGTGCGAGGTCGCACCAGGTGGCCTCGCCGGAGTTGGTCGCGTGGAAGACGCCGTGCGCCTCGGGGCCGAGCCGGGGGCCGAGGTCGGCGATCCGCTCGGCGACGTCCGCGCTCCAGGTGGGCTGCCCGCGCTGGTCGTCGACGACGTCGAGGGTGTCCCGGCGGGCTTCCAGTCCGATCATGGTGCGGACGAAGCTGGAGCCGTGGACGCCGTAGAGCCACGCCGTGCGCAGCACCGCGCTCGCCCCGGGGAGTTCCTCCAGCACGGCCCGCTCCCCGGCCAGCTTGGTGCGGCCGTAGGCGGTGCGGGGGCCGGTCGGGTGGTCCTCCGGGTAGGGGGTGGTGCGGGCCTCGCCGGAGAAGACGTAGTCCGTGGAGACATGGATCAGGCGGGCGTCGTGCGCGGCGCAGGCCCGGGCCAGCAGGCGGGGGCCGTCGCCGTTGATCTCCAGGGCGCGGGCCTCGTCGGTCTCGGCGTCGTCGACGGCCGTGTAGGCGGCGCAGTTCACGACCACGTCGGGGCGGTGCTCCCGTACGGCGGAGTCGACGGCTGTGGGGCCGGTGATGTCCAGGGCCGCGCGGTCGAGGCCGACGGCGGTCTCACCGCGGCGCGTGAGTTCCTCGACGACGTCCCGGCCGAGCATCCCGCCCGCGCCGGTGATCAGCCACCTCATGCCCGCTCCTGGGCGACACGCTGCTTCAGGGGCTCCCACCAGGCCCGGTTGTCGCGGTACCAGGCGACGGTCTCGGCGAGGCCGGTGGTGAAGTCGTGGCGGGGGCGGTAGCCCAGTTCGTCGCGGGCCTTGGAGCAGTCGACGGAGTAGCGCAGGTCGTGGCCCTTGCGGTCCTCGACGTACTGCACCCGGTCCCAGTCCGCTCCGCAGGCCTCCAGGAGCAGGCCGGTGAGTTCCTTGTTGGTGAGCTCGGTGCCGCCGCCGATGTTGTAGACCTCGCCGGGCCGGCCCTTGGTGCGGGCGAGGTCGACGCCCTGGCAGTGGTCGTCGACGTGCAGCCAGTCGCGGATGTTGCGGCCCTCGCCGTACAGCGGCACCGTGTGGCCGTCGAGGAGGTTGGTGACGAACAGCGGGATGACCTTCTCGGGGAACTGGTGCGGGCCGTAGTTGTTGGAGCAGCGCGTGACGCGCACGTCCAGGCCGTGGGTGCGGTGATAGGCCAGCGCGAGCAGGTCGGAGGAGGCTTTGGAGGCCGAGTACGGCGAGTTCGGCTGGAGCGGGTGGTCCTCGGGCCACGAGCCGGTCTCGATGGAGCCGTAGACCTCGTCGGTGGAGACGTGCACGAACGGGCCCGTGCCGTGGCGCAGAGCGGCGTCCAGCAGGGTCTGGGTGCCGAGGACGTTGGTGCGGACGAAGTCGGCGGCGCCGCTGATCGAGCGGTCGACGTGGGACTCGGCGGCGAAGTGCACGACTTGGTCCGTGTCGGCCATCAGCTTGTCGACGAGTTCGGCGTCGCAGATGTCGCCCTGCACGAACTCCAGTCGCGGGTGGGTCAGTTCGAGGTTGTCCAGGGTGCCGGCGTAGGTGAGCTTGTCCAGCACGGTGATGCGCGGCGCGTCGGGCGCGTCCGAGGCGAGCAGGGCCCGGACGTAGCGGGAGCCAATGAACCCGGCGGCGCCGGTGACGAGGAGGTTCATGAAGTGATCTGCACCTTGCTGTGATCTCCGAGGACGAGACGGTGGGCGCTGGGGACGCTGGGGGCGGGGGTCACCTCCACGTGCCGGCCGATCAGGGAGGCCTCGATGCGGCCGACGCCCTGGATCGAGGAGTCCCGCAGCACGATGGAGAACTCCAGCTCGCTGTCGGTGATCCGGCAGTTCTCCGCGACGGAGGTGAAGGGGCCGACGTAGGAGTTGCGGACGACGGTGCCCGAGCCGATGACGACGGGTCCGACGACACGGGAGTTGACGATCCGCGCGCCCTCCTCCAGCACGACGCGCCCGATGGTCTCCGAGGCGTCGTCCACCTCGCCGTCGATGCGGCGCTCCATGGCTTCGAGGACCGTGCGGTTCACCTCGAGCATGTCGCCGACGTTGCCGGTGTCCTTCCAGTAGCCCTTGATGACCGTGGAGCGCACGTCGGCGCGGGTGTCGATCAGGTGCTGGATGGCGTGGGTGATCTCCAGTTCGCCACGCCAGGAGGGTTCGATGGCGCGGACCGCCTCGTGGATGAGGGGCGTGAACATGTAGACGCCGACCAGCGCGAGGTCGCTCTTGGGCTGGTCGGGCTTCTCCTCCAGGCCGATCACCTGGCCGGACGGGCCGAGTTCGGCGACACCGAAGGCGCGGGGGTCGGCCACGCGTGTGAGCAGGATCTGGGCGTCGGGCCGGTTGCCGCGGAACTCCTCGACGAGGCCGGTGATGCCGCCGACGATGAAGTTGTCGCCGAGGTACATCACGAAGTCGTCGTCACCGAGGTAGTCCCGGGCGATCAGCACCGCGTGGGCCAGCCCGAGGGGCCGCTCCTGGGGGATGTAGGTGACCTCGAGGCCGAACTTCGACCCGTCCCCGACCGCTTCCTCGATCTCCTCGGCGGTCTCCCCGACGATCATGCCGACATCGGTGATGCCGGCCTCGGCGATCGACTCCAACCCGTAGAAGAGCACGGCCTTGTTGGCCACGGGCACCAGTTGCTTGGCCGACGTGTGCGTGATCGGCCTCAGTCTTGTTCCTGCGCCGCCGGACAGCACGAGAGCCTTCATTCGGCTCACCTTAGTCGTGATCCGGCGGATGTGAACATCACTTCTTTTAGTTGTCGATGCGCGGAGTTACTCGGATCGACACCGCGCGGTCCACTGGTGGGATATCAGTCCTCACCCCGGACGATGTTCCACTCCGCCCCGGAGTGTCCCACTCCGGGCGTGGTCCGGTCCTCGACGGCGGGGAGGCAGGTGCGCAGCGCGGCCTTTCCGCGCAGACGGCGTGCCTTCGACCAGCCGGTCTCCTGCTGACGGACGACGGGCTTCTCACGGGTGTCCATGGACTCCACGACTCATCATCTTCCTTCTGCTTCCGCTGCCGTTCGGGTCCCCAGTGAAAAACCGAACAAACCCGGACCGAACCACCTGTGCCGAACTCCCTTGCTCCGGGCCGGGGGTTCAGTGGACCTGTGCGGAAGATGCGTCCGGAACGCGCCCGTCAGGCATTGGGGCGAGCGGCGCTGATGTCACCGAGCGCCGACTCCGGGTCACGCTCCATGGCCATGTCGCCCAGGGAGACGATGCCCACGGGGTGTCCGTGGTCGACGACCGGGATGCGGCGCACGGAGTGCTCCCGCATCAGCTCCACCGCCTGCGCCAGGTCCTCGTCGGGGCCGACGGTGACCGGTTCGTCGCTGCACGCGCCGGCGACGGTGATCCGCTCCGGGTCGCCGCCCCGGCTGACCGTCCGCACCACGATGTCACGGTCGGTGACCACCCCTCGCAGCCGTCCGCCGTCCGTCACCAGTACGGCTCCGAGGTCCTCGTCGCGCATGATGCGCGCGACCTCGGCGACGGAGGTCTGCGGTGCGACGGTGACCGGGTCGCCGGTCATGATGTCGCGGACATGCTGAGCCATGACGTTCCTCTTCCTTCGGCTCGTGGTGGTTTCTCGGTCCTGCGCCGCGGCGGGTACCCGGTCGGCCCGCAGCATCACCAGGTGCGGCCGGCCTCCAGCAGACGGTCGCGGACGAGGGTCACGTGCGGGTTGTCCGAGGTGCCCGGCCGCTGGACGAGGAAGCCGGTGTTGATGGGCGCGTCCTCGGGGGCGTCGAGGAGGACCAGGGCGCCGGACGCCAGTTCCCCCGCGCACAGGTAGCGCGGCAGCACGCTGTAGCCGGCACCGGCCCTGACCAGCGCGAGGACGGCCCTCAGGTCCGGCACCGAGACGGCGGCGCGGCAGTTCAGGCGCCGGCCGAAGACGTGCCGCCAGTAGCGGCGCACGATGGGCAGGTCCTCGGCGTAGGTGATCAGCGGGATGTCGTGCAGCGCCGCGGGTCCGTCGGCGGCCGGGCGCCGCGCCACGCGGTCGGCCCAGGCGGGGGCGGCGACCAGGACGAACTCCTCGTCGGTCAGCGGCACGGCGGACAGGGTGCGGCCACGGGGCCGGGTGGTGGCGATCACCAGGTCGTGGCGGCCTGCGCGCAGTTCGTCGAGCAGGGGCTCGGTCAGTCCCATGGTCACGCGCAGCCGTACGCCCTCGGTGACGAGCGGGGCGAGGGCGGGCAGGGCCCGGGTGGACAGCAGCTCGGCGGGTCCGGCCAGGTGGACCGGCTCGGCGCGTGACCGCTGACGGGGGCCGTGCCCCGCGGCCTCCGCGAGCGCGTCGAGGGGGGCCGCGACGCGGGCGGCGAGTTCCTCGGCCACGGCGGTCGGGGCGACGCCGCGCGGCAGCCGTTCGAACAGCTCCCGGCGGGTCTGCCGCTCCAAAGTGCGGATCTGCGTGGTGACGGTCGGCTGGGACAGTCCCAGCAGCTGCGCGGCCGCCGTGAAGGAGCCGGACCGGTAGACGGCCAGGAAGGTGCGCAGGAGGTTGAGGTCGTACTGCGCGGGCGTCCCGGTCGCGCCGAGGGGATCGATGGGCCTCACGGGTCCGACCCTACTGCGCTACGCCATTGGAATTCCTATGGCCGCCATTGGATCCGCCATTGGAAAACCGGCGGTCCGGGCGCCTACGGTCGTCATCGTCCGAGTCCTCGCCGCGCTCTCCCACCGCGGCCCGACCTCACGGAGATGCACCCCATGTCGAAGATCCTCTTCGTCGTCACCGGCGCCGACACCTGGACCCTGGCCGACGGCACCGCGCACCCCACCGGCTTCTGGGCTGAGGAGGCCGTCGCCCCGTACGAGGCGTTCCGGGCCGCCGGCCACGAGGTCGTCGTGGCCACACCCGGCGGTGTCGAGCCCACCGTCGACCGGGCCTCCCTCGCCGCCGAGGTGAACGGGGGCCAGGAGAACGCCGACCGGATCGCCAAGGCGCTGGAGTCCTTCACCGAGCTGCGCCGGCCCGTCCGTCTGGAGGACGTCCGGCTGGACGACTACGCGGCCGTCTTCTACCCCGGCGGCCACGGCCCGATGGAGGACCTCGCCGTGAACGCCGACTCCGGCCGGCTGCTCGCCCGGGCCCTGGAGTCGGGCAGGCCGCTCGGGGTCGTCTGCCACGGGCCTGCGGCGCTGCTGGCCGCGGTCGGGGCCGACGGCGCCAACGCCTTCGCCGGCTACGAGGTCGCGGCGTTCACCAACGCCGAGGAGGTCCAGGCCGGTCTCGCCGACCGCGCGAAGTGGCTGCTCCAGGACCGCCTCACCGAGGCCGGTGTGAGCGTGCGGGCCGGTGAGCCGTGGGCCCCGCACGTGGTCACCGACCGCAACCTGGTCACGGGCCAGAACCCCGCGTCGTCGGCCCCGCTGGCGGAGGAACTGCTGAAGCGGCTCGGCTGAGCCGGGGCACCGCCCGCCGGCCGGTCAGCGGCCCAGGATCATTTCCGCCCACACCTGCTTGCCGCCGCTGACCGGCAGGGTGCCCCAGGTCGCGGAGAGGGCCTCGACGAGGAGGATGCCCCGGCCTCCGGTGGCCTCCCAGCCGATGCTGGTCGGTCTGACCGGTGAGCGGGGTGAGGCGTCGGCGATGGCGATGCGCAGGCGGTTGTTGACGAGGGTGAGGTCCATCCGGACCTTGCCGTCGGTGTGGACCAGGGCGTTGGTGACGAGTTCGGAGACGACGAGGAGCGCGGCGTCGTAGTCCACCGTGACGCCCCAGGAGCGCAGGGTGCGCCGGGCGAAGCGACGGGCGTGCCCGACGGCCTGCGGCACCCGCCAGACCGTCCAGCTCTCCCTCAGCGGGCGCAGCGCCATGCCGTCGTAGCGCAGGAGGAGCAGGGCGACGTCGTCGCTGCGCCGGGCGTCGCCCAGGAGGGCGTCGGCGACCAGTCCCATGTCGGTGGGGGTGGCCTCGGCGAGCCGCTCTGCGAGGTGCTCCATGCCTTCGTCGATGTCGGAGTCGGGTGTCTCGACGAGCCCGTCCGTGGCCAGGGCGATGACGGTGCCGGGCGGGAGCCGCAGCGGGCTCATGGGGAAGTCGGCCCGGGCGACCACCCCGAGGGGCGGGCCGCCCTCCGCCTCCGCGATGTCGGTCGTGCCCTCCGGGTAGCGCAGCACCGGCGGCAGATGCCCGGCGCGCACACACCAGGCGGCGCCCTCCTCCAGGTCGACGTCGACGTAGCAGCAGGTGGCGAAGAGGTCGCTCTCCATGTCCATGAGGAGCCGGTTGGCGTGTGCGACCACGACGTCCGGCGGGTGCCCCTCGACGGCGTAGGCGCGCAGGGCGGTGCGCATCTGGCCCATGAGGGTGGCGGCGCCGGCGCTGTGGCCCTGGACGTCGCCGATGACGAGGGCGACGTGGTTGTCGGGCAGCGGGATGACGTCGTACCAGTCGCCGCCGAGTTCGAGCCCCGCCGTGCTGGGCAGGTAGCGGGCCACGGCCACCGCGCCGGGCAGCCGGGGCAGGCTGCGCGGCAGCAGCTGGCGCTGGAGCATGCCGACGAGTTCGTGCTCGGCGTCGAAGGCCCGGGCGCGCACCAGGGCCTGTCCGGCGAGGCCGGCGCAGGCCGTGAGCAGGGCGCGTTCGTCGGTGCCGAAGTCGTGCGGGGTGTCCCAGCCGATCAGACAGGCTCCGGCCATGCGGTTCCCGGCGGGCAGCGGCAGGACGGCGAGTCCGCCAGGGCCGACCTCGGCCAGCGCGCGTTCCAGGGGGCTGCCGGCGGGCCAGATCCGGGCCCGGCCCTCGCGCAGTGCGGCGGCGAGGGTGGGCATGGCGCGCACGGGTGCGTCGGGCCACTCGGTGCGCCATTCCGACCGCCACAGCTCGGGCCAGGCCTCGGGTTCGGGCGGGTCGAGGACGGTGACGACGAGGCGGTCGCTCTCCAGCTCGGCGAGGGCGATCCGGTCGGCCCGCAGCGGCCGGCGCAGCGCGGCGACCACGGCCCTTCCGACGTCGCGGACGGTGACGGCGGTGGCCAGTGCGGCGGCCAGGCGCTGGACGCGGGCGACATCGGTGACGTCGGAGCGCAGGGTGGAGACGTCGACGACCGTGCCCACGAGGCGGGCCGGGCGGCCCTCGCCGCCGGGCAGCAGGCGCCCGCGCAGCCGGAGCCACTTCGGCGGCCCGGTGGGCTGGAGCACCCGGAACTCCAGTTCCCGGTCGCCGATGGACATGTGGTCGGCCTCCACCACGGACATCAGCGACGGAAGATCCTCCGGGACGGTGAGACTGAGCAGCGTCTCGACGCGGCCGTCGAAGTCCCCGGGGTCCAGGCCGAACAGGTCCAGCAGGTCGTCTCCGACCCGGACGCGTCCGGTGTCCATGGCGAGGCTGAAGGCGCCCGGCGGCAGCTCACCGGCCTCGGCGGGCGCTGCCGGGGCGGTGAAGGCGACCGCGTCCGCGATGAGTTCCAGGCAGCGGAGGTCGTCGGCGCCGAACCCCCCGGGCCGTTCGGTCACGGCCAGCAGACAGCCGCCGTCGCCCTGGACGGGCAGGGCCGTCAGGGAGAAGTCCCCCGACGGTACGCGCCGAGCCTGGGCGTGCCCGGCGAGTTCGGCGGGGCCCAGTGACACCGGCTGCCCGCGGCGGTGGGCCTCGGCGGCCGGGGACCGTCCGGCGCGCGGGTAGCTGTCACGCAGCCCGTACAGCGTCCTCGGGACGCCGGCCGACTCGATGAGGCAGAGCAGCTCGCCGTCCTCGCCGGGCGCGTAGACGGCGGCGAGCGCCGCACCGGCGAACACGAGCGCCTGTTCGAGGACGCGGCGCAGCCGTTCGGGTGACTCGTGATCGACCGCGATCGCCTTGAGGGCACCTTCGGCACGCAGCGTTCGCGTTCCGCTCTCCTGGGCGCCCTGACTGACCACGTTGGCCATTACAGCGCTAATGAGACACCCGCGCAGCCCCTGTGGGCGTTCCGTGGACCAGCGAGGACGCGGGTGCTCGAAAGAACCCGGACATGTCTTGACGCATGCGTTCCGCACGATGTTCTCGTGACAGCCGTGACTGTCCGTGCCCGGCTGGTGGCTGGAAGGCTCGGTGCTCGTCAGGAGGGGGCGTATGGAGAAGCGGTACGAGGTGTACGCGCCGACCGACCGGCACTTCTGCGCCGGGCCACGCTTCGACTGCGGGGGCATGGGCCGGGACAGTCGGGGTACGCGGGCGCCCCCTCCGGGACCGGGGCACGTGTGACCGACGGTAACCAGATGCGTGGCGGAACCGCTCGTCGTGCGGGACCGGCCGTCACAGGGGAGATTTGTTCCTGGACCCGGGCGCTGGGCCGTGCGAGGAGGTGGTCGGCGTGTCCGACGGGCAGTCGTCCGCGCAGGCGCCGGCCGCCGCCAGAACACCGGTCGGCCGGCCTCTGCTCTCCTTGGCGCTGGCGTCGATGATGGACGAGGTGCACGCCCACTCCGGCGCGGTGTACCTGATGGCGCCGGACCAGCCGGTGCTGGAGATGGCCGTGATGGCCGGTCTGCCCCGGGCGTTCGCGGCGCCCTGGGAGCGGGTGGGCCTGAGCTCCCCGATCCCGGTCGCCGACGCGGCGCGCGAGCGGCGGCTGGTGTGGGTCGGCGGCGAGGAGGAGATGGCCCGCCGCTACCCGCGGATCGCCGTCGTGCTGCCCTACCCGTTCGCCCTGGCCGCGGTACCGGTCGCCACCGAGTCCACCGTGTACGGCGCGGTCTTCGTGACCTGGCCGGGCGCGCATCCGCCGGAGATGTCCGACCACGAGCGCGAGCATCTGACCGCGGCCTGCGGCCGCCTTGCGGTCCGGCTGGAGCGGGCCGTCGAGCACAGCATCCCGCCGCACCCCGAGACCGATCTGCTCGCCTCCCCCCTGGTGGGCGGGATGGCCGGCACGCTGGGGACGGTGGAGGCGGCCCGGATGGTGAGCCGGCTGCCGTACGGCCTTGTCTCCTTGGACCTGCACGGACGCGTCGGCTTCGTCAACGCGGCGGCCGGGGAGCTGCTGAACGTCCCCGTCAGCCGGCTGCTCGGCACCCAGCTGTGGGCGTCGGTGCCCTGGCTCAACGACCCGGTGTACGAGGACCGTTACCGGGCCGCGCTGCTGAGCCAGCACGTCACCTCGTTCGTGGCGCTGCGCCCGCCCGGCGAGTGGCTGTCGTTCCGGCTGTACCCGAGCACGACGGGCCTGAGCGTCCGCATCACCAGGTCCCGGGCCGTGTCCCGGATGAACCGCACCGCGCCGCCGCCCGACGGGACGCCGTCCCGGCTCGTCACCATCTCGCAGGTGCTGGACCTGGCCGGCGCGCTGACCGAGGCCGTGGGGGTGCAGGACGTGGTGCAGCTGGTCGCGGACGAGATCGCCCCGGCCGTGGGCAGCCAGGCCCTGGTCGTGCTGGGCTCGCGGGCGAACCGGCTGCGCGTGCTCGGACATCGCGGGTACCGGGACCCGCACCTGGTGGAGCGGTTCGACGGGATGCCCCTGACCGAGTCGACACCCGGCACCCAGGTGCTGCGCACCGGCGTGCCCGCGTTCTTCGAGTCGCAGGAGCAGCTGGAGCGGCTGTACCCGGCGCGGCTCGCGACCCCCGACGGATTCGCGGCCTGGGCCTACCTGCCGCTGATCGCCCAGGGCCGCCCGGTCGGCACCTGCGTGCTCTGCTACGCCGAGCCCCACCCCTTCCCGACGGAGGAGCGGGCGGTGATGACCAGCATGGCCGGGCTGATCGCCCAGGCGCTGGAACGGGCCCTGCTCTACGACGCCAAGTACCGGCTCGCGCACGGGCTCCAGGAGGCGCTGCTGCCGCACTCCCTGCCGTCCCTGCCCGGCATCGAGGCGGTCGGCCGCTATGTGCCGGCCACTCAGGGCATGGACATCGGCGGCGACTTCTACGACCTGGTCGGCGCCCAGGGAACCGCGGCGGCGGTCATCGGGGACGTCCAGGGCCACAACGTGACGGCGGCCGGGCTGATGGGGCAGGTCCGCACCGCGGTGCGCGCGTACACGACCGTGGGGCAGGCGCCCGAGGAGGTCATGCGCAGCACCAACCGGCTGCTGCTCGACCTGGGGGCCGATCTCTTCGCCAGCTGCCTGTACCTGCGGCTCGACCCGGAGCACGGACGGGCCGTGATGTCCCGGGCCGGGCACCCCCCGCCGCTGCTGAGACGGCCGGACGGCAAGGTGCGCGTCCTCGACCTCGCGGGCGGTCCGCTGCTGGGCATCGACGCCTCGGCGGTGTATCCGACGACGGAGGTCGCCCTGCCTCCCGGTTCGCTGCTCGTCCTCTACACCGACGGGCTGGTCGAATCGCCCGGCACGGACTTCGAGGAGGCACTCGCGGACCTGGGCCGGCGGCTGGCCGACGCCGGGGACCAGCCGCTGGACGAACTGGCCGACGGCCTCGTCCACCAGGAGCGGCACACGGACGGGGAGGAACGGCTCGACGACATCGCCCTGTTGCTGATCAGGGCCCTCGGGTAGCTCCCCCGGGCCCAGCGCCGCGGAAACGCCGGTGGCCGGCCCGGTCCCGCCAGGAAGGGGGCGGGACCGGGCCGGCGGCGTCGGACGGGCTGCCGACGGCTCATGGAGGGGTCAGCGGGACTCGGTCAGACCGGAGTTGTCCTCGACGCCCTGACCCGCGTCCTGACCGGCACCGGCACCGGCACCCGCTCCGTCGCCACCGGCCTGCTCACCGGCACCCGCACCGGCCTGATCACCGGCCCCGGCTTCCTGGCCGGCTCCGGCCTCGCCACCTGCTCCGGCCTCGCCACCGGCGCCCGCTTCCTCACCGGCACCGGCTCCGGCCTCGTCGCCCGCGCCGGCTTCCTCGCCCGCGCCGGCCTCGTCACCGGCACCGCCGCCCGCGGCACCGCCCGCGCCGAGGGTCGCGCCGACCGCCTCCAGAGCGGTCGTCACCGGCTGGAAGAACGTCTCGCCGCCGACCGTGCAGTCGCCGCTGCCGCCCGAGGTCAGGCCGATGGCGAGACCGTCCTGGGTGAACAGCGAGCCGCCGCTGTCGCCCGGTTCGGCGCAGACGTCGGTCTGGATGAGGCCGGTGACCGTGCCCTCCGGGTAGTTCACCGTGGCGTCGAGGCCGAGCACCTGGCCGTCGTTGAGCCCGGTGGTGCTGCCCATCCGGAAGACCTGCTGGCCGACGGTCGCCTCGGCGGCCTCGGTGATCGGGACGGTCTGATTGCCGGTGTTGACCTCGCTGGGCGCCTCGGTCGCCGGGTCGTCGTACTTCACGAGTGCGAAGTCGCCGTTGCCGGGGAAGGTCGACTGGTCGACCGTGGCGATCGGCTGGCCGCCCTGGCTGTCGGACCACTCGTTGCCGCCGAGGGTGCAGTGACCGGCGGTCAGGAAGGCCGGGGAGCCGTCGCCCGCGGTGACGTTGAAGCCGAGGGAGCAGCGCGAGCCGCCCGCGAAGATGGCGTCACCCCCGGAGACGAACGGCTTGAAGGTGCCGGAGGACTTCTTGATGGTGGCCATGTCGGAGCCGAGCTCCTGCACGGTGCTCTCCAGTCTGTCCCACTTGGCACCGGTCACGGTGCTGTCCGCGGTCACCAGGAGCTTGTTGGTGCGCGGGTCGATCGCCCACGAGGTGCCAGCGATCGTCGCCTCGGACTTCAGCGTCGACGCCCCGTCCTGAAGCTCCGACCAGCTGTTCTCCACCTCGCGGACCTTCGCGCCGGCCGCCTTCGCCTGCACGATCACGTTGTTGTTGTCGCCCGGTACGACGTTGACGACGAGCTGCTGGCTGTCGCCGTCGTAGTAGGAGCCGCCGAACGCGTCACCGAGGAGCCCGGAGAGCTGCGAGGCGAGATCCGAGGCGTCGCCCGCCTTCAGGGTCTTCGGCGCGGCCGCCGCGTCGTCGGACGATCCGTCCTGCGAGGCATTGGCGTTGGGGAGCAGGATCGCGGCCGCTCCGAGCGCCACCACGCTGCCCGCCGCTATCGCGGCCTTGCGCTTCGGAATTCGCTTGTGACTCAAACTTCTCTCCTCCTGGGGAACGGAGTAGGTGCCGCCGTCCGGCAGCTTCTGGGGGGGCGCCTGGATGGCTGTTGGTACGCACGGGCCGCACGGGGCGTTCAATTCCGTTTGCAAGTGATCCCTTCGCATCGCGGAATCAGCCAACTCCCGTCGCCCGCACGGCGACCGCACGGCCCGCGACCGCCCTGTTCACATGGGCCGCCCCGGCGGGCCCGACCCCGCCGGATCACCAAGAGCCGTGGCCGGATGACGGTGTTTCAGCGATGGGCGTCGCTCCGGCACGGCGGAACGGAACGCTCCGTATCCGGTCGGAAACGATCTGTTGCGATCACAGAGTCGAATCCCGGCTTCAGCGAATCTGCACAGCGACTGCTCAACCCGGTCACCGAAAGGAGGGTTATCCACAACCCGGTCGCGCCGGTCACGCCTTTGGGGCGGGAGTGCCGGATTCGCCGCCCCGCCGGGCAAGGGCCTGAATGCGCCGATGCCGTGCGGCATGTGAAGAACTCGCCGACAAGCGGTGCGCAGACCTGCACGGATCGGTGCCGCTGAGGCGCAAGTTCCCTGGTGAGGAGGGCGGTTGATTGGAAGTGCGGAACCACAGCGTGCTTTGATCCATCGCACCGCGGGGGCCGCTCAGGGCATTCGGAAACGCGTGCCCGGTGCTCGTGGTGGCGGCCGTCATCTGTCCCCAGAGGGGGCCGCTCCCCCCTTGTGAGATATCCATATGAAGGGAAGTTCCATCATGAACTCCACCCCCCAGGTTGAGACCGTCGAGATCGCCGACGCCGAGCTCGACGCCGTCTCCGGTGGCCTCGCCGTGAACGCCGTGAACACCGTCACCGACACGGTCGACAGCATCGCCCCGGTCTCCGGCCTGGTGAACACGGTCGTCGGCACCGTCGAGGGCGCCACCGGCCTGAACACGGCCCCGGTCACCAACCTGGTCGCCGGTCTCTGATCGAGCCCCTGTGCCGTTGAGTCCCGGAACCGCAGCCGGCGGTTCCGGGTTCTTCGGGTTCCGCATGCACCTCTTGCCCGGTCGCCGGCACCTTCGCCACGGCCGTGAGTACCTCTTCTACGGGTGAGGGAAGTTCCTTGCAGTTCCGCCAACAGGCCCTCGCCAAGCTCCAGTCGCCGGAGGAACTCGACCTCCCGGTGCGCTTCGCCCGCCCGCAGGGCTGGCTCGTGCTCTCGGTGACCGTGGTCGCGATGGCCGCCGCCTCGGTGTGGGCGGTGACCGGCTCGGTGACCTCCACCGTCAGCGCACCCGCCATCCTCACGCACGGGCAGGGCAGCTACCTCCTGCAGAGCCCCGTCGCGGGCCAGGTCACGGCAGTGCTGGCCAAGCAGGGCCAGCAGGTGCCCGCGGGCTCCCCCGTGCTCAAGGTCCGTACGGCCAAGGGCGACGCGGTCGTCCGCACGCTCGACGCGGGCCGCGTCTCCGCGCTCGCCGCGACCGTCGGGCAGATCATCCAGACCGGCGCGAACGTCGCCGCCGTCGAGAAGGTCGCCCGCACGAAGGACCCGCTCTACGCGACCGTGTACGTCCCCGCCGAGAACGCCGCCTCGATCCCCGACGACGCGGCCGTGGACCTGACCGTGCAGTCGGTGCCGACGCAGGAGTACGGCGTGCTGCGCGGCCATGTGAAGTCGGTGGACCGCTCGGCCCAGTCCCCGCAGCAGATCGCCGCGTTCCTCGGGGACAGCCAGCTGGGCGAGCAGTTCACGAAGAAGGGCAGGCCGGTTGCTGTGACGGTGCGGCTGGACAAGTCCTCCGCCACGAAGAGCGGCTACCGGTGGTCGTCCGCGGACGGGCCCCCGTTCAAGCTGACCTCCATGACCCTGGCCTCCGGCTCGATCCGGCTGGCCGACCAGCACCCCGTCGACTGGCTGCTGCCATGAGCGCGACCGCGCAGGAGCCCCGGAGCCGGCGCCGCGCCGCCCCGCCGAAGCGCAAGGTGCCCAAGGCCCGGGCCAAGACCGTCCGCACACCCACCGTGCTCCAGATGGAGGCCGTCGAGTGCGGCGCCGCCTCCCTGGCGATGGTGCTCGGCCACTACGGCAAGCACGTCCCGCTGGAGGAACTGCGCATCGCCTGCGGTGTCTCCCGGGACGGCTCGCGCGCCAGCAACCTCCTGAAGGCGGCCCGCTCCTACGGCCTGACGGCCAAGGGCATGCAGATGGACCTGGCCGCCCTCGCCGAGGTGAAGTCGCCGGCCATCCTGTTCTGGGAGTTCAACCACTACGTCGTCTACGACGGCATGGGCCGGCGCTTCGGCCGCCGCGGCGTCTACATCAACGACCCCGGCAAGGGCCGCCGGTTCGTCCCCATGGAGGACTTCGACGGCAGCTTCACCGGCGTCGTCCTGGTGATGGAACCCGGTGAGGACTTCGCCCGGGGCGGCCGCAAGCCCGGCGTCCTGGGCGCGATGCCCGCCCGGCTGCGCGGCACGGCGGGCACGATGCCCGCCGCCGTCCTGGCGAGTCTGCTGCTGGTGGCGGTCGGCGCCGCGGTGCCCGCGCTGAGCCGCACCTACATCGACGAGTTCCTGATCGGCAACCAGACCTCGCTGCTCGGCGTGCTGTTCACCTCGATGGCGGCGTGCGTGCTGCTCACCGTCGTCCTGACCTGGCTCCAGCAGGCCAATCTGCTGCGCGGCCGCATCATCTCCTCCACGCTCTCCAGCGCCCGCTTCCTGCGGCATCTGCTGCGGCTGCCGGTGACGTTCTTCTCCCAGCGCAGCCCGGCCGACCTGGTGCAGCGCCTGCAGTCCAACGACGCGGTGTCCGAGACCCTCTCCCGCGACCTCGCCGCGGCGGGCGTCGACGCGATCGTGGTCGTCCTGTACGCGGTGCTGCTCTACACCTACGACCCGCAGCTGACGTTCGTCGGTATCGGCGTGGCCCTGCTGAACGTCGTCGCCATGCGGGTCGTCGTCCGGCTGCGGGCCACGCGCACGGCGAAGCTGCGGGCGGACACGGCGCGGCTCACCAACACCGCCTACACCGGCCTCCAGCTCATCGAGACGATGAAGGCGACCGGCGGTGAGGACGGCTACTTCCGCAAGTGGGCCGGGCAGCACGCCACCACTCTGGAGGAGCAGCAGCGGCTCGGCGTGCCGAGTGCCTGGCTGGGGGTGGTCGCGCCGACGCTCGCCACCCTCAACAGCGCGCTGATCCTGTGGATCGGCGGCATGCGGGCGGTCGAGGGGCACATCTCCGTCGGTCTGCTGGTCGCCTTCCAGGCCCTGGTCACCCGGTTCACGGCCCCGCTGACCCGGCTGAACGGCGTCGCCGGCCGCATCCAGGACTTCGCGGCGGACGTGGCCCGGCTGAAGGACGTGGAGAACTTCAAGGCCGACCCGCTCTACGGCCGCCCCGGCTCCGGCGAGTCCACGCGCCGCCTCCAGGGCCATGTCGAGCTGGAGAACATCACGTTCGGCTACAGCCCGCTCGACAAGCCCCTGCTCACCGGCTTCGACCTGACGGTCGGTCCGGGGCAGCAGGTCGCGCTGGTGGGCGGCTCGGGCAGCGGCAAGTCGACGGTGTCCCGGATGATCTCCGGGCTGTACGCCCCGTGGGAGGGCGTGATCCGTATCGACGGACAGCGCATCGACGACATCCCGCGGGGGGCGCTGGCCGCTTCGGTCTCCTTCGTCGACCAGGACGTGTTCCTCTTCGAGGGGACGATCCGCGACAACGTGGCGCTGTGGGACCCGTCGATCCCCGACGAGGCGGTGGAGGACGCCCTGCGCGACGCGGCTCTGCTCGACGTGATCACGCGCCGCCCGGGCGGCATCCACAGCAGGGTCGAGCAGGACGGCCGCAACTTCTCCGGCGGGCAGCGCCAGCGCCTGGAGATCGCCCGGGCGCTGGTGCGCCGGCCGAGCATCCTGGTGCTCGACGAGGTGACGAGCGCGCTGGACGCGGAGACCGAGCAGATCGTGATGGACAACCTGCGCCGGCGCGGCTGCGCCTGCGTGGTGATCGCGCACCGGCTGAGCACGGTGCGCGACAGTGACGAGATCGTCGTCCTGCAGCACGGCACGATCGTGGAGCGCGGACGGCACGAGGACCTGGTGGCCCGCGGCGGCGCGTACGCGGCACTGGTCAGGGAGCGGTGAGATGACGGCCGTTCACGAAGGGCACGACGGCGACCTGGTGCTGGGCGCCTTCGGGCAGATGGGTTCGCGCATCGACTGCGCCGGGTTCAACCGCCTCGACCTCGAAGGCCCGCAGGTGCTGTGGCTGGTCGCCTCCGGCGCCGTGGATCTGTTCGCGGTCGACGCCGGGCAGCAGGGCCACTGGCACCATCTGGGCCGGCTGGAGGCGGGCTCGCTGGTGCTCGGCCCGGTGCCGGGCCCGCAGCACACTCTGGTGGCCCGGCCGCTGCGGGACTGCGTGGTGCACCGCATCGGCCTGCGCGAGCTGTACCAGCCGGCCAACACGGCGACCTGGTCGTACGACGAGTACGGCAACCCGCAGTACGTGCCGCCGACGACGAGTCCGCTGGAGTACGCGCTCGCCCTCGGGGTCGGCCGGAGTCTGTCGATCCTCTTCCAGGCGCCGATGGCCACCGAGCGGGCCGCCGCGCCCACCGACGACGACGTGTTCTGGATGCAGGTGCCGCCGGGCAGTGTGCAGTACGGCTCGCTGTACGGCGCGGAGGCCGCGGCCGACCTGCTGATGGACCCCGCGCTGTGGCAGTCCATGGTCGACCAGCAGTACCGGCTGCTGACCACGCTGGACCGCTGGATCGAGCAGCTGGAGCGCACCCACGAGACGCGCACCGCCGAGGGCATCAAGGCCGGGGAGGCGGTACGCGCCCAGGCCGACCGGACGCTGCTCGCCTCCATCGGCAAGCGCTCCTCGAAGAGCACGACCGCGGCCGACGCGGACGCCACGTACGCGGCCTGCAAGCTGGTCGGGCAGGCGGCCGGGATCCGGATCACCGAGCCGACCCAGAAGGGCACCGGCGGGGACCGTCTCGACCCGGTCGAGCAGGTCGCCCTGGCCTCCCGCGTCCGGACCCGGGCCGTACGGCTCGACGGCCGCTGGTGGCGGGACGACGTGGGGCCGCTGGTGGGTCAGCGGGCCCTGTCGGGTGCGCCGGTGGCGCTGCTGTGGCGGCGCGGCGGCTATGTGGCGGTGCATCCGTCGACCGGCCGGGAGACGCCGATCGAGAAGGCCAACGCCGAGGAGTTCGAGCCGCGCGCTGTGATGTTCTACCGCCCGCTGCCGGAGAAGCGGCTCAGTCCGCTGGGGCTGCTGCGGTTCTGTATGCAGGGCATGCGCGGCGACCTGACGGGGCTGCTGCTCAGCGGTCTGGTGACGGTCGCGATCGGCGCGCTCGTGCCGGTCGCGACGGGCAAGGTGCTCGGCGAGTTCGTGCCGAAGGCGCAGACGGGCCTGATCGTGCAGGTGTGTCTCGCGGTGATGCTGAGCAGCGTGGTGGCCGCGGCCTTCATGCTGTTGCAGAACCTGACGATCCTGCGGATCGAGGGCCGGATCGAGGCGACGCTCCAGCCGGCGGTGTGGGACCGGCTGCTGAGACTGCCGACGAAGTTCTTCACCGAGCGCTCCACGGGCGAACTGGCCAGCGCGGCCATGGGCATCAGCTCGATCCGCAGGCTGCTGGCGGGTGTCGGGCCGACGGTCGCCCAGTCGGTGACGATCGGCGCGATGAACCTGGGGCTGCTGTTCTGGTTCAGCGTGCCGATGGCGATGGCCGCGATCGGCATGCTCGTCGTCATCGCGGCGGTGTTCCTGGGGCTCGGGTTGTGGCAGGTGCGCTGGCAGCGGCGTCTGGTGGTGCTCTCCAACAAGCTGAACAACCAGGCGTTCCAGACGCTGCGGGGTCTGCCCAAGCTGCGGGTGGCCGCCGCCGAGAACTACGCGTACGCCGCGTGGGCGTCGGAGTTCGCGCGCAGCCGGGAGCTCCAGCAGAAGGTCGGCCGCATCAAGAACCTCACGACGGTGCTGGGCGCCGTGTACCTGCCGCTGTGCACCCTGCTGATGTTCATGCTGCTGGCGGGCCCGGCCCGGGGGTCGATGTCGGCGGCGGCGTTCCTCACGTTCAACACCTCGGTGACGATGGTGCTGACCTCCGTCACACAGCTGACGGGCTCGTTCGTCTCGGCGGTGGCCGCGCTGCCGCTGTTCGAGGAGATCAAGCCGGTGCTGGACGCGACGCCGGAGGTGCGCACCGCGAGCACCCGGCCGGGTCCGCTGACCGGCGCGATCGAGGCGCGGCGGGTGTCCTTCCGCTACTCGGACGACGGTCCGCTGGTCCTGGACGACGTGTCGTTCGAGGCGCGCCCGGGCGAGTTCGTCGCGGTCGTCGGCCCGAGCGGCTGCGGGAAGTCGACGCTGCTGCGGCTGCTGATCGGGTTCGACCGGCCGGTGTCGGGCAGCGTGCTCTACGACGGGCAGGACCTGGCGGCCCTGGACCAGTCGGCGGTGCGCCGCCAGTGCGGTGTGGTGCTCCAGCACGCGCAGCCGTTCACCGGTTCGATCCTGGACGTCATCTGCGGCACCGAGCCGTACACGCCGGAGGAGGCGATGGCGGCGGCCGAGATGGCCGGTCTCGCCGAGGACATCAAGCGGATGCCGATGGGGCTGCACACCATCGTCGCGGGCAGCGGAGCCGTCTCCGGCGGCCAGCGCCAGCGGCTGATGATCGCGCAGGCGCTGATCCGCCGGCCGCGCATCCTCTTCTTCGACGAGGCGACCAGCGCGCTCGACAACGAGACGCAGCGCACGGTCATCGAGAGCACCAAGGCCCTCAACGCCACCCGGATCGTCATCGCGCACCGGCTGTCGACCGTGCTGGACGCCGACCGGGTCGTGGTGATGGAGGAGGGCAAGGTCATCCAGCAGGGCCCGCCGGCGCAGTTGCTCGCCGACACGGGAGGCCGGCTGCACGAGCTGGTGCGGCGTCAGATGGCGTGAGCGGTCAGTCCACTCCGGGCACCGGCGCGCCGGAGGGCACTCCCGCCGCGACATAGGCGGCGTAGAGCTCCTTCCAGGGCGCGTCGGCCCCGGCGTGCGGTCCGGCGCTCTCCTCACCGCGCGCCCTGGCGTCCAGCGCGGCCAGGCACACCTCCCAGCCGGCGCCGTTGCGGGCGGCGCTGTCCTGGGCGTCGAGGACGTTGGTGAGCGTGAGGCGGGTGCTCTTCTCGCCGGTTTCCTCCAGGTCGAAGTGGAGTTCGTCCCCGCCCCACTCGAACGACAGGTGATGGGGCGGGTCGACGGCGAGGACCCGGCCGGTGGAGTCCTCCATGTGCGGATCACCGCTGAACCGGACGGTACCGCCGGGGCGCAGCTCGATCTCGGCGCGGGAGGGGAACCAGCGCTCCAGCTCGTCCGCGTCGGTCACGAACTGCCAGACGCGGTCCACGGGGTGGTCGTAGAGGCGGCTGAAGCGGACGGCGGGGCGGCCGTCGTCCAGGGTCAGATAGGTGCCGGTGAGGTCGGCGGTCATGTCGGATCAGTCCTTCGGTGCGGTGGTTCGGGGGCGTCCGGCGTCTCGTCGAGGCGGCGGCCCAGCGTGTCGAGGCTCTTGTTCCACAGCGCCCGGTAGGGGGCGAGCCAGGCGTCCAGGGCGGCGATCGGGGCGGGGTCGAGGGCGTAGACCCGGCGCTGCGCGTCCTGCCGGACCCGGACCAGTCCCGCCTCGCGCAGCACCTTGAGGTGCTTGGAGGTGCTCGGCTGACTCAGTCCGCACGCCTCGACGATCTCACCGACGGACCGGGGCCGCTCCAGGAGCAGCGCGACGATGGCCCGCCGGTGGGGGTCGGCGAGTGCGGTCCAGAGGGCGGCGTCGGACATGACTCCAATATGCCTCGGGCGTTATATGCGCGTCAAGGAATATGCGAGCCGGGGAGGGCAGCCGGCGAAAGCGTTGCCGTTTCGTTCGTGCCGGCCCTTCTCCCCTGCGGCACGCGCGTCCCCTGCGGGGTGGCGCGTCCTCGCCGGTCCGCGGCGTGCGATCTGTTGACCCGCCCGGTAAATGGGTACCCACCGCCCATGCGTATCAGCGTGGTGGACGTGGGATCGAACACGGTCAGGCTTGTGGTCGCGGACGCGGCGGACGGGGTGCCGCTGCCCGTGCACACCGCCAAGTGGCGACTCAGGCTGTCCGAGCAGATCAGACCGGGGGGACCCATCCCGGAGCAGGCCGTCGGGCAGCTCGTCGACGCGGTGACCGAGGCGAGCCGGACCGCCACCCGGTGGGGTGCCCCCGACCCGCCGGCGTTCGCGACCGCCGTGGTGCGCAACGCGCCGAACCGGCACGAGGTGCTGCGCACCGTCCGCGCCCGTACGGGCGTCGACCTGTGCACCCTGCCGGGCGAGGTCGAGGCCGAACTGACCTTCCTCGGGGCCCGGCGCTGGATGGGCTGGCGCTCGGGGCCGCTCGCCCTGCTCGACATCGGCGGCGGCACCCTCGAAGTCGCCTTCGGGCGCGGCCGGTTGCCCGACTTCGTGGCGTCGCTTCCGCTGGGGGCACGGCGGTTGACGCACGAGTTCTTCGAGGACGAGGACCCGCCGTCGCCGGAGCGGGTGCGGGCGCTGCGCCGCAAGGTCCGCCATCAGCTGCGGGACGTGGCGGCGCGGATCCGCTGGGAGGGCCCGCGCACCGCGGTCGCCACCTCCCGCACCTTCCAGCAGCTGGGTCGGCTCTGTGGCGCGGCACCCGGACGCCACGGCCCGTTCGTGGACCGGCAGCTGCACCGCTCCGAGCTGCAGGAGGCGATCACCCGGCTGGCCGCCCTGCCCGCCGCGGAACGCGCCCACCTGCCCGGTATCTCCGCCCCGCGCGCCGCACAGAGTCTGGCGGGAGCGGTGGTGGGGCACACCGCGCTGAAGCTGACCGGCATCAAGGCCGTCACGGTCTGCCCCTGGGCGATCCGGGAGGGCGTGCTGCTGCGCCACATCGAGGACGGGCCCTCCTGGTGGGCGGAAGTCGCCCGCCGCAGCGGGGAGGCCGCTGCCCCCGACCCGGTGCAGCTGCGGATCGCCGCCACCTCCGGCTGACCGCCGGGGCCCGGGACGGGCCGTACCGAAGACAGGAACAGCAGGAAGGAGACCTCCGTGTCCCAGCACCAGGATCACGGCCACGACCAGCACGGCGCGCCGCCCGAGACGGCGCTCGAGGAGGTGCTGCGCGAGGTCGAGGACGCCGAGAACCGCACCCGCGACTCCGCGGAGCAGCGAGGCCACCGGGGCGAGGCCGGGGAGGCCGTCAGCCCCAACCCGCGTGCGCAGGAGCACTCCGAGGGGGAGTGAGGAGGACGGGGCCGGGCTACTGGGACGGGGGCCCTGGCGATCGCGCCGCCGGGGCCCCCGCCACACCCGGAGGTCTCGGCCGCGAGCGCCTTCGTGACATGCGCGCGTACCCCCTGGGGCGCGTGTCACGCGAGGGGTGCCCGGTCACTGTGCGGGTACCCGGTACGCATGGAGCACCAAGGACCACGACTGCCGACCCCGCGCGGCCCGCTGAGCAGTGGCGTCGACGCGTATCTGCGGGGCGCGGGCCGCCTGCCCGGCCTCGAGGAGGCCGCCCGCGCCGAGGTGTACGGCGACGACCTCCAGCTCGCCCTGTACCTGTGCTACGAGCTGCACTACCGCGGCTTCGCGGAGGTCCCCGCCGAGCGTGAGTGGGATCCCGGCCTGCTGCGCGTCCGCGCGGCCATGGAGCAGCGCTTCCTGTCCGCGCTGCGCACCGACGCGCATGTCCACGCGAGCGTGGACGAGGCACTGGCCGGCTTGCTGGTCGAGCCCGTCGAGGGCACCGGCGTGAGCCACTTCCTGCGCGCCGAGGGCGAACTGTGGCAGGTGCGCGAGTACGCCGCCCAGCGCTCCCTGTACCACCTCAAGGAGGCGGATCCGCACGCCTGGGTGCTGCCGCGGCTGTGGGGCCGGGCGAAGGCGGGGATGGCCGCGGTGGAGTTCGACGAGTGGGGCGGCGGCCGGGCGGAGCGCGTGCACGCGGCCCTGTTCGCCGACCTGATGACGGATCTGGGCCTGGACACCGCGTACGGCCACTATCTCGACGTCGCGTCCGCCGAGGCCCTGGTCACCGTCAACATGATGTCCCTGTTCGGGCTGCACCGGGCCCTCAGGGGCGCCCTGGTCGGGCACTTCGCGGCGGTCGAGATCACCTCGTCGCCGGGGTCGCGGCGGCTCGCCGAGGCGATGCGCCGCACGGGCGCCGGGCCCGCGGCGGAGCACTTCTACGACGAGCACGTCGAGGCCGACGCGGTCCACGAACAGGTGGTCCGTCACGATGTCATCGGCGGGCTGCTGGAGCAGGAGCCGCGGCTGGCCGCGGACGTCGCCTTCGGCATCGACGCCACCGAGTTCGTGGAGGAGCGCTTCGGCGCCCGGCTGCTCACCGACTGGCGTGCGTCACGTTCGTCACTGCGTGCCCCGCTTGCCCGGGAAGCAGCTTATATCTCCTGATTTCGGGGGTACTCGACGTCCGTGATTGCACTGGTACCCCCGGGCGTGTACGCCCCGCAGGAGGACACCGAGCTGCTGGCCGGTGCCCTGTTCGACGAGCCCCTGCCGCCGGGCGCGGACGTCCTCGACGTGGGCACCGGCAGCGGCGCCCTGGCCCTGGAGGCCGCGCGCCGGGGCAGCCGCGTGACCGCCGTCGACGTGTCCCGGCGCGCCGTGTGGGCCGCGCGGCTGAACGCCCGGCTCGCCGGACTCCCGGTCCATATCCGGCACGGGAATCTTTTCGAGCCCGTACACGGGGAGACGTTCGATCTGATCCTGGCCAACCCGCCGTACGTGCCGGCGCCGGACGGTCATCGCAGGCCGCCGCGGGGCGCGGCGCGGGCCTGGGACGCGGGCGGCGACGGACGGATGGTCGTCGACCGCATCTGCCGGGAGGCGCCCGGTCTGCTGCGGCCGGGTGGGGTGCTGCTGCTCGTGCAGTCGGCGCTCAGCGGGCCGGACCTGACGATCGGGCGGTTGCGCGAGGCCGGCCTGAAGGCCGCGGTGACCCGTCGGCGCCGGATCGCGCTCGGGCCCGTGCTGCGCGGCCGGGAACGCTGGCTGCGGGAGCGGGGGCTGCTGCCCGCCGCCGACGACAAGGAAGAGCTGGTGGTCGTCCGTGCCGAACTCCCCGTCTGACCGTCCTGCCGCGCCGCGCCGCGTCACCGTCCAGCGCAAGGGCCCGCTGCTGATGGAGGGCCCTGTGGAGGTGGAGCTGGAGGACGGTTCGGTCGTCAGCTCCGACCGCTTCCGCGTCGCCCTGTGCACCTGCCGCCGCAGCCGCCGCTACCCGTGGTGCGACACGAGTCACCGCGACCGGGCGTGAGGCCCCGGGCACGGTAACGCCCAGAGGCCGGCGGGCGGCCCCACTCCGCCCGCCGGCCCCCTCGCACGAGATCGCGACTTCCGTGACAACGGCCCGGCTCCCCAGCCACGGCCCGCTGCGCTTCACGGATTCAGCACGATCCCGGTCTGTGGGTCCAGCCCTCTCAGAAGGAGAAGACTCCCGTTCCGTAGGCGTTCTTCATGCAGTCGTTGGAGAAAGTGCGCTCGTAGGAGACGCGCTTGCCCTGCCAGACGCCGTCCACGGTGACCACCACGGGGTCGTACTGCTTGGTGCACATCACGCCGTCCCTCGCGGCCAGGGCGTCGAAGTCCCCGCCGACGCCCCGCAGTTCCGCGCATGCCGAGCCGGCCGCCGGGTGCGTGCCGGCCGCCGTCGGGGCACAGGTCAGGGTGACCGCGCGTTCCGGAGTCGCTGCGATCGCGCTCTCGCCGTGGCCCACCGTGAGGACGAGGGCCGACGGGGCGTAGAGCGCGGTGGGGGCCTGACCCGGGGAGGCGAGCGCGGCCCCGGTGAGGGGTCCGCAGACGGCGGTGGCCGTCATGCCGAGGATCATGGCCCAGCGCGCGGTGTTCCGCATTGTGTGCATCCTTCCGCTTCGATTACGGGGTGTGCCGGTCCGTGCTCGGTCGGTGCCCGGAGCGGCGAGCGCGAGTCTGCCGAGTCCGCCGCGGAAACACACATCGACCCCACGGGTTTCAGTAACATTGCGTGTTGAATCAGTGGCGCGAAGTTACGGAATGCGCGCGGATGAAGCCCGTAACTGCGCGGTGTGCGGGGGCATGAAGCGGCCAGATGGCCGATTCCCGTGCGTTCGTTAATAGGCCTGAAACATTCCGATTCCGCTCTCGGCCGACTGCTTTGCGACCCCTTGTGTTCATGGACCGGCCGAGTAATCGTCATTACATGATTACGAATGAGCAGCGAGAGAAGCTCCGCGGCTGGTTCGCCGGTCGCCTGCCCGACGACCTCTTCGAGGAGCTGACCGAGATCACGGTCGATCGCGAGGAGATCACCGTCATCGGCCGCATTCCCGCACCCAGGCTGGCCGCGGACGCCCCGGCCACCGAACGGGAGGCGGCCCTGGAGAGCCGGGTGCAGGAATTCCGGGAGCGCACCCGCGAGGACCGCATGGCCGTGGCCCGGGAGGCCGAGCACCGGTTCGGCCGGAAGGTGTCCTGGGGCGTGGAGTGCGGCGGGCGGCGCACCCTCTTCACGCACGTGGCCGCGCCGGTCATGACGCGGCTGCGCCAGCCGGAGCGCCAGGTCCTCGACACCCTGATCGCCGGCGGCGTCGCGCGCAGCCGCAGCGACGCACTGGCCTGGTGCGTGCGCCTGGTCCAGCGTCATACCGACGACTGGCTCGCCGAGTTGCGCGAGTCACTGGAACACGTGCAGCGCGTCAGGGCCCAGGGCCCGGACTCCGAGCCGGACCCCGCACCGCCCGCGGACGACGAGCAGTGACCCGTTGCCGGACCCTCCGGCTACGGTGCCCACCGGGCACTGGCCGATGTTCTCGCAGCCGGGCGCACCGGCCCGTGTGCTGCGCGAGGCGGCGGTCCGCACCCTGATCCACCGGAGCGCATACCGCTCGGTATCGTCGCCCCCGGCACGGTCTCGACGAGGAGACGACGAGAGGCGGGGCGTACATGGGCAAGCACTGGGCGGACTTCCAGTACGAGATCTATCTGAACGGGATGACGGGTGCCGTTCCGCGGCTGCCCACCGATCTGACCCGGCTGGAGGAGCTCACCGAGCAGCGGCTGGGGCCCGGCCCCGTCGGGTATGTGGCGGGCAGCGCGGGGGACGGCAGTACGGCCCGCGCCAACCGGGCGGCCCTGGAGCGCCGCAGGATCGTGCCGCGCATGCTGCGCGACGTGCACGAGCGGGATCTGTCCGTCGAGGTCCTGGGCCGCGCCCTTCCGGCCCCCCTCGCGCTGGCCCCGGTCGGCGTGCTGTCGATCATGCACCCGGACGCCGAGTCCGCCGCGGCCCGGGCCGCGGCCGCACAGGGCGTTCCGTACATCCTGTCGTCGGCGTCCAGCACGCCCATGGAGCAGGTCGCCGAGGCGATGGGGGACGCCGAGCGCTGGTTCCAGCTGTACTGGCCGAAGGACCCGGAGGTGGCCCGCAGCTTCCTGAACCGGGCGAAGGCGGCCGGGTTCACCGCCCTGGTGGTCACCCTGGACACGCCGCTGCTGTCGTGGCGGCCGCGCGATCTCGACCAGGCCTACCTGCCGTTCCTGCACGGGGTCGGCACGGCCAACTACTTCTCGGACCCGGCGTTCCAGGCAGGCCTGGCCAAGCCGGTGCACGAGGATCCGAACGCGGCCGTGATGCACTTCGTGGGGATGTTCTCCGACCCGGCCAAGAGCTGGCCGGACCTGGCGTTCCTGCGGGAGAACTGGGACGGCCCGATCGTCCTCAAGGGCGTCCTGCACCCGGACGACGCGCGACTGGCCGCCGACGCCGGCATGGACGGCGTGGTCGTCTCCAACCACGGCGGCCGGCAGGTGGCCGGCTCCGTCGCGGCGGCCGACGCGCTGCCCCGCGTGGCACAGGCGGTGGGCGACCGGCTCACCGTCCTCTTCGACAGCGGCATCCGCACCGGCGACGACATCGTCAAGGCCCTCGCCCTCGGCGCCCGCGCGGTCCTCGTCGGCCGCCCGTATGTCTACGGCCTCGGCCTCGACGGGCAGTCCGGCGTCGAGCACGTCATCCGCTGCCTGCTCGCCGAACTCGACCTCACGCTCGCCCTGTCGGGGCACGCGACACCGAGCGCCGTCGGCCCGGCCGACCTCGTCGAGGACCCGGCCTGAGCGGGGGCTGCGCGGCTCGCCGGCCGCGCAGCCCCCGATCGGGCCCCGGTGCCCGGGGTCACGTGCCCGGGCCGCCGGCGGCCCCCACCTGGCGGGCCGCCGGGCCGTCCTGCTCCTCGATCGACAGGGAGCCCTCCGTCGTCGGCAGGGGCTCCGACTGCCAGCGCTGGTCCTCGGAGGAGCGGTCGCGGACCTTGACGACGATCTCGGCGTCCGGATCGTCGTCGGCCGGGGCGAGGGCGAGCCGCTCGTCCCAGCGGGGCAGCAACTCCCCCTGCACGGTCAGGTCGTAGCGCACGTCGTCGGCTCGCTCGGCATCCTCGTCGGCGCAGGTACCGAGGACGACGACACCGGCGTCCTTGTGGGAGTCCAGGCACAGCCCGGGATCGGCGACGCTGCGCAGGAGCCCGTCGTCCTCGTACGTCCACTGCTGGGTCCACACCGTCGAGCACGGGGCCAGCTTCGTGCCCGCGCCCTCCTTCGGCAGGTCTCGGATGTCGAGGCACAGATCGGCGCCGGTGTTGCGCAGCCGGGTCACGCCCTGGGACATGGGAAGCCCGGCGGTGCCGGGTGGTGTCACCGATGCGGTGCCCTTGCCGCCGGCGGCGCTGTCGGAGCCGGCCGGGTCGGCCTCGCCACCGTCGTAGGACGGCGCACCGATGATGAGCACCGTCGCCAGCACCCCGGCCGATACCGCGCCGACGCCCGAGAGCAGTGCCCGCGACGAGCGCATCGCCTCCGGCACCCGGGCCGGCACGGGGAGCCGGGACAGCAGCCCGTGCCGACCGCCGCCCCGCCGCCCGCCACCGCGCCGGCCCGCACGGGCACCCCGCGTGCCGTGCGACGCCCGCCCCGGGCGCGAGTCGAGGTAGCGGCGGGCGCCCCAGCCGAGCACCGCCTCGGCGATCAACGGCCCCAGCGGGCCCTCGAAATGGCTCAGTTGTTCCGCCGCGTTCCGGCAGTAGCGGCACTCGTCCAGATGCTGCTGGACGTCCGGCAGCAGTGCGCCGCCCCGGCGGATCGGGACGTCGAGGAGGCGGTTGTAGAACCGGCAGTCGTGGGTCGGCGCGAGTTCGCGATGGGCGCGTACGCAGCCTTCACGGAATGTGTCCCGCGCCTGTTCGAGGGCCGCCGACGCGATGTCGGTGTCCATGCCCAGCAGTCCGGCCGGAACGTCTAAAGGATCTGCCTCGACCTCGACATGCCACAGCAAACACCGCAAGGCCGCGGGAAGCGCCTGGAATGCCCGCTCCGCGAGCATGCGATTTTCGGGCGTCATCGACGTCGCGGCGCGCAGTCCGCGTCCTCCGGCCGGTTTCTGCAGCGCGGGCAGAACGGCCGATATTCGATCGTCGCCGGACCACTCGCGGATCGTGTCGCGCACCGTCACCAGAAGGGCCGGGCGCAGCGCGACGGCGGTCTCACCGAAGGCGAGGCGGTTGAGGGTCCGGTGGAAGGCGGTCCCGGTCACCATCGCGGCCACCTGCGCCGACGAGGCAAGGCAGATGACCGCGTAGTCGTACACCGACGGGTAGTGCCGCGCCATCAGCAGCGCGACGGAACGGGCGGCGACCTCGCCCTCCGGGCTGCCTCTCAGCGGGGCCGCGAGTGATTCATCGGATTCCCCGGGATCCCCGCCGGGCGGGGGATACGGGGGACGAGGGGGGTGGGGGGTGGGCACTGAGATGGTTCCTTCCCACGCGTGTGGCACACAGAAGTCCTGCCGCCGAAAAGGAGGCCCGGTTGGTGCGTACCTTTTTTGGCGGGGCGCGGGAGGTGCGAATTCACCGACGGCGAATCGGACGCGGTCCACAAATCACGTGCGACACCCGGCCATTCCCCCCGCACGCGCGTTTCACTCTTCCACAACCCCCACACGGCCAACAAGGCGCCCGGACGACATCCCCGCCATTGACAGAAAGTCAGAAACGGGGAACGGATATGCGCGGATCGCACCCGTTTTCGACATGTCCCTGCCCCCCGTGTGAATCGGGGGCCGGGTCCGGCCCCTCAGATCTGCCAGGAGCGCAACCGGTCCGCCGCGCCGTAGACGTCGGTGGTGCCGGACAGCAGGTCGCGGGCGAGATCGACGAGGGCGCCGTAGGGCGGGTCGATACCGACGCCGCTGACGAACATGTACGCCACGGCGGTCGCGCAGGCGAAGCGGGCGTTGGCCGAGGGCAGCGGCCGGAGCACGGTGATGGCGTGCAGCAGCGCGGCGGCCCGCCAGGCCGGGTCGGAGTTCACCCCGAGACGCGGCGGGTCGACGCGGTGCCGGGCGACGGCGGCGACCAGCGCGGAGAAGTCGTTGACGGTGGGCTGGTCCGGCAGGACCTCCTCATGGCGCTGAAGCAGCCAGGGCACGTCGATATGGATCACGGGTGCCATGGGTCAGGCGGCCCGCCCTTCGCCCTTGGCGGGCGGTTCGTCGTCGGGGAACGCGGCGGCGAACTCGTCGGCATGGGTGGCGAAGAACCGGCGGAAGGCCTCCGCGCCCTCCTGCAGGGCCCGGTGGCGGGCTATGTCGGCCGCGGCCGCCTCGCGCACGAGGGCCTTCATGGACGTACCGCGCTCCTTGGCGATCTGCCGCAGGTCCTCGAGTTCGCGGTCACTGAACTCCACGTTGAGAGCTGGCATGCCTTCACGGTACCGCTCGGGTACTGACCGGTAAATATCCCCAGGTCAGGCAGGACGCCCGATGGTACCGAGGGGAACTGGCGGCTGAGACGTGGGTCACATTGAGCCGTGAGGTGTCATGTCCCGGGGCCCTGTCCGGCTCACAGGGGTGAGCGCATTCACAGGAGGCCCACCCATGACCGAGATCTCCGCACCCGGCACCGACACCCCGCTCGACGCGGCGACCGGGGTGTTCGTCGACCATCGCGAGCTGCTGTTCGGCGTGGTCTACAACATGCTCGGCAGTGTCGCCGACACCGAGGACGTGCTGCAGGAGACCTGGCTGTCCTGGACGGCACGTGGCGGGGGCGACCCCCTGGCCGGCGTCGGCAATCCGCGCGCCTATCTCGTCCGGGTGGCGGTCAACCACGCGCTGCGCCGCCGCGCCGTGATCAGCCGGCGGCGGGAGACGTACGTCGGCCCGTGGCTGCCCGAGCCCCTGGTCGGCGAGGACACCGGGACCGCCGAGGACCCGGCCCTGCGTTCCGAGTCGGTGTCGCTGGCCCTGCTGGTGGTGCTGGAGTCGCTGACACCGCTGGAGCGGGCCGTGTTCGTGCTGGGTGAGGTGTTCGGCTACCCGCATGCCGAGATCGCGGAGATCATCGACCGCTCCCCCGCCGCCGTACGGCAGTTGGCGCACCGGGCCCGGGAGCACGTGCACGCGCGGCGGCCGCGGTACGAGGCACATCCGCGGGTACGGCGGGAGGCGACCGAGCGGTTCGTGCGGGCGGCGCGCGGCGGGGACATCGCCGAGCTGATGGAGGTGCTCGCACACCGGACGTCACGGCGTGGACGGACGCGGGCGGCAAGCGCCGGCGGGCGAGCCTGCGCCCGGTGCACGGCCGGGACAAGGTGACCCGTCTGCTCACCGCCGGGCGCGGCGGCCCCGACCACCCGGTCTGGCGCTACCGGCGTGTCAACGGCGACGACGCGGCGGTGCTGTTCGACGGCGACGCGCCGTTCGCCGTCCTGGTCCTGGACCTCACCCCGGAGGGCGACCGGGTGCGCGGCATCTACGTGGTGGCCAACCCGGACAAGCTCGCCCATCTGCCGGCGGCGGGCGACGCGTAGGGCCCCGGTCAGGAGTGACCGCGGCAGAACTCGCGGACGGTCCGGTTGAACGGCTCGGGTGCCTCGATGTTGCTGAGGTGCCCGATGCCGGGGAGCACGACCAGCGTGGCCTGCGGGATCGCGGCGAGGAACTGGTGCGCGACGGGCTCCACCGGTGAGCGGGCGTCGAGCTCGCCCCACAGCAGGAGCGTCGGTACGTCTATCTTCGGCAGCAGGTCCCGCAGGTCTGCCTCGACCATGACGGTGAGCTCGGTCCGCATGCTCTGGGCGCGGGTGTCGGCCGACATGACGGACAGCAGGCGGACGGCTTCGGCGGGGGGCCGCCCGGCGAACAGTCCCGGCATGGTCGGTGCGAACGTGTCGGCCGGGACGGCGAGCAGGCGCTCCGCCCCCTCGACCCGAGAGCGCACCTCCGCGGCGGGCAGCGAGCCCTTCCAGCCCGCGTAGGTGTCGACGAGGAGCAGGGTCCGCACGAGCTCGGCGTGGTGCCGGTAGAACTCCAGCACGACGGTGCCGCCCCAGGACGCGCCGAGGACATGGGCCGGTCCCAGATCCACGTCCTCGACGACGGCCGCCAGACAGCGGGCGTAGTCGGCGAGGGTGAAGCCGGGCGGTACGTCGGAGGAGCGGCCGGCACCCGGTTCGTCCCAGGCGACGACGGTGAACTCGTCGGCCAGATCCTCGGCCTGGGGGCGGAACAGCCGGGCGTCCGCCGTGGCGCCGTGGGCGAGCACGAGGGGCGGGCCCTGGCCCACCCGGTCGTACGCGACCTCGATGCCGTCGACCCGCACCGCTGGCATGTCACCAGGCTACGCGCGCGTGCCGGGGGCGTCCTGTCGGCGGACTCCCCCGGCACGCGGTCGCTGCCGCCCGGTCCCTACCCCTGGTCCGCCACGAAGGAGGCCATGCGGGTCAGGGCGGCGTTCCAGTTGATCGTGTGCTCGTTGGTCGACCAGGACTGGATGTCGTCGATGTAGCAGAACTGGCCGACGCAGCCCTGGAGTCTGCTCTGTGCGTAGGGGTCCTGGATGCTGGAGTTCGGTCCGCCCGCGAGGGTGCCCGGCGGCGGGCCCGGCAGCTCCGGGTCGAGCTGGCGGGCGTACCAGCGGCTGTGCTGGTTCTGCGCGCTGACCTCGCCGTAGCCGGTGACGTAGGAGATGTTCAGCGCGTTGCGGCCCAGGACGTAGTCCATGCTCTGCAGCGCGCCGTCCCGGTACTTGGCGGCGCCGGTGATGTCGTACGCGGTGGCGAGGACGACCGCGTTGTTGAGGACCTGGTGGCTGGAGCCCCAGTCGTAGGTGTTGCCGTCCGGTGCGTACGGCATGCCGTAGGGGTGGGCCTTCAGGGTGGCCAGGTAGCGGTCGGCGCCCTTGACCACGGACCGGCGGACCTTGTCCCGGCCGGGCAGTGCGTTCGGCACGGTGGCGAGGTCGAGCCGGCCGGCCGCGCCGGTGCGGGCCCAGTCGAAGCCGAGGGGCTTGAAGAGGTCGGCCGTGTGGACCGGGGACTTCAGGAGGTACTCCTCGAACCGCTTCTCCCCGGTGGAGAGGTACAGCTCGGCCGCCGCCCAGTAGAAGTCGTCGGTGACGTCGCTGTCGGGGTAGGCGCCGCCGCCGGTGCCGTCGCTCTCCGAGGCGAGTCGGCCGGGGTGGGCGAGCGCCGCCGACCAGGCCTTGCGGGCGGCGGCCAGCGCCTTGCCGGCGAACGTCCTGTCATGGAGCCGGTACAGGCGGGCGGCCTGTGCGGCCGTGGCGGCCAGGTTGAGGGTGGCGGCGGTGGAGGGCGGGTGCAGCTCGCGCTTCTGCGGGTCGTCACTGGGCAGCAGGGGCAGGCCGGTCCACTGCTCGTCGTGCATCTTGTGGTGGGCCATGCCCGCCAGCGGCTCGCCGTCGGGCACCTGCATCCTCAGCAGGAACTCCAGCTCCCAGCGGGCCTCGTCGAGGATGTCGGGCACCTTGTTGCCGCTCTCCGGGATGGCCAGCGTGCCGTCCCCGAGCTTGTCCGCCCGTCCGGTGCGGGCGGTGCGGGCGCGTTCGTAGGTGCTCAGCAGTTCCCAGGTGGAGATGCCGCCGTTGACGACGTACTTGCCGTGGTCACCGGCGTCGTACCAGCCGCCGCTGACGTCGAGGGTGTAGTCGCAGACGCCGGGCTGACAGGGCACGGCGGTGTCGCCCTGGTTGGGGGCCACGCCCATGTGACCGGCCGGGCGGCCGTAGCCGGGCCGCAGGTCGTCGCGGATCGCGAGGCCGCTGCGCTGGGTGTAGTAGTACTTCGCCGAGTCGAGCCGGAGCCGCTCGTAGGCGCTCGTGCCGATGCCGAAGGGCCGGCTGGTCTCGCCGTCGGCGACGAGCGTGAAGCCGGTGCCCTTGGTGCGGTGGGCGCCGAAGTCGATGGAGTGGACGTTCTGCCCGGAGGAGGCGTCGACCCCGCGCGGCAGGGTCGTGCCCCTGGCGACGACCGTTCCGCCGGAGTTCTTCAGCTGCCAGGGCAGCCCGGCCGTGGCGTCGGTGACGAGGGTGGCGTTCTTCGGGCCGGCCGGGAGATAGCCGACCTGGTTGACGCGCACGCGGGGGCCGGTGTCGGGCTCGTACGGGTCCGGTGCCACACCGCCGAGCAGGGAGACGTCGTCCATGCAGAAGCGCCAGGCGTCCGCGCTGCCGCCGAGCTGGAAGCCGACCTGGCCCTGTGCGGTGTCGACGGGCGAGGTGAAGGTGTACGAGTAGCGGTCGCCGGAGACGCTGAGCTGCGGTGTCACCTCGTGGTAGGTGTCGTAGGGCGACACCGACAGGCCCACGATCGCCCGCACCGCGTGCCCGGCGGGTGTCCCGGTCGCGCTGAACGAGAACCGGTACGACTCGCCCTTCACGAGGGTGATGTCGTTCTGCCCGACGGCGGCGTCCCAGCGGTCGGTGGTGCCGCCCGGGACGTCGGCGCAGAGCCGGCCGTCGGACAGGCCCGCGGTGACGTTGCCGGTCGTCCACCACGGGGCGGTGTCGGTGTCGAAGGTGCCGTTCCTGACCTGCTCGGCCTCGTCGGCCCCGGCCGGCGAGGACGGCAGCGCGGTGAGCGCGGTCGCCAGCAGGGCCGTCAGGGACAGCAGGGCGGTTCTGCGTCGTTTCACGTCTGGGCTCCTCCGGGAGGTGCGGGTTGGCGCTCGGCGTGGGAGCGCTCCCAGATGCGGACGCAGGCCATCGTTGTGCTGATGTGACGCCCCGTCAACGGTCCGGACGGGACTGGCTGTGCGCCGCCCGTCCGGACCTCGGCGCCGCGGACTCAGGCGGCCGGGGCGTCCAGCCTGCTGATGCGGATCGCTCCCCGCGGCTCGCCGGGGTGGCGGCTCGTCAGGGTGAGCCGGATCCGGGAGCCGCGGACGGCCTCGAAGGTGATCACGGTGGGGGCGTCGGAGGCGGTGGCCCAGCCGACCTCGGTGTTCCGGGTGTTCCGCCACGCGCGGCCGTCCCAGACCGCCACCTCGATCGCCGCGGGCAGGCTGTGCGTGGCGTCCACGGTGAAGGAGACGTCGACCCGGTCGTAGCCGCGGGCGCGTCCGTGGTCGACCGAGACCCAGTCCTCGGCCCGTGCCCCGTCGAAGGCCGGCAGCAGGGGCGTGGCCTGCTTGAGGAAGCCGTTGGACCAGCCGGTGGCCGGGTCGCCGTCGAGCATGGCGGCGGGCAGGGTGTCCGGACGGCCGGAGTAGCTCGCGTCCGCGCGCGGGTGGCCGAGGGGGGCCGGGTGCTCGGGCCCGAAGCTGGCTGGGGCCGTCGCGACCCGGTCCCCCGCGCGGGTGGCCCGCACGGTCGCCGTGCCCGCGCGCAGCCCCTCGGCCCGGGCGGTCACCTTCACCGCGCCCGCCCTCGTGCCGGACCGGACGATGGCGAGGGCCTTGCCGTGGAAGGCGGTCCGGGTGCTCGCCTGGTAGCGCTCGGCGCTCTCCTGCCGGCCGTTGTCGAGCCCCGCGAGGGAGCCGCCCGCCACCTCGAAGGACAGCAGGTGCTCCGCGTCGGGCACCACCACTCCACGCCGGTCGACGACCTCGGCGGTCACGAAGACCAGGGAGCGGCCGTCCGCGGCGAGGGCGGGGCGGTCCGCGGTCAGGCGTATCGCGTGCGGGGCTCCGGCGGTGCGCAGCACGTCGGTGGCGACCACCTTGCCGCCCCGCCGTGCGACGGCCTTCAGCTCTCCGGGTTCGAAGGGCACCTTCCAGGTCAGGTGGAGCTTGCCGGCGCTGCCGTTCGGGCTGGTGTAGCTGCCCGGGTAGGGGCCGTCGGTGAAGGTCTTGTCGTCGCCGGTCGCCTCCGTGGTCTCCAGGTAGCTGCGGCCGTCGGCGGTCTTCTTGGTGTCGAACCGCCGTACGCCCAGGGACGTGCCGTTGAGGTAGAGCTCGACGGTGTCGACGTTCGCGTACGCCCAGACCTCGACCGTGTCGCCCTTCTCGTGGTTCCAGGTCATCGGCAGCAGGTGGACCATCGGTTCGCTGGTCCACTGGCTCCGGAAGAGGTGGTACATGTCCTTCGGGAAGCCGGCCGTGTCGACCGCGCCGAAGAAGGACGCCTTGACCGGGAAGACGTCGTACGGGGTGGGTTCGCCGATGTAGTCGATGCCGGACCAGAGGAACTGCCCGGCGAACCACTTCCGGTCCCGGTCCTTCTTGTGGCCGTACTCGCCGCTCATGGTCCAGGAGGCGAGGTTGTTGTCGTAGGAGGAGGTCGCCCGTCTGCCCGGGGTGTGGTTCTCGCCGGTGTTGAGGTGCTCGGGCTCCTGGTAGGCGCCGCGGGTGGAGGTCTCCGAGGAGGACTCGGACTCGAAGAGGAACAGGTGCGGGTAGGCCGCGTGCAGCTGGTCGACCGACGTGGCGGTGTTGTAGTTGAGGCCGAGGCCGTCCAGCTTGGCCAGCATCAGGTCGGCGGCGGAGCCCTTGGCGGGCACTCGGCGGTACTTGTCGGAGCCGATGACCAGCGGGCGGGTGTCGTCGGCGGCCCTGATCGCCCCGATGATCCGGTCGGCCATGGCGAGGCCGGCGGTGGAGGTGGAGTCGGGGACCTCGTTGCCGATGGACCAGCTCAGCACGGCGGGCGAGTTGCGGGCCGCCAGCACCATCTCGGTGGCGTCCTTCTCACACCACTCGTCGAAGAAGCGGCTGTAGTCGTAGAGGTTCTTTCCGGTGCGCCAGCAGTCGAACGCCTCCACCAGCATGACGACACCGAGCTCCTCGCAGACCTGGATCACCTCGGGCGCGGGCGGGTTGTGGGAGGTGCGCAGGGCGTTGACGCCCATGGACCGCATGATCTCCAGCTGCCTGCGGACGGCGTCGATGCTGACGGCGGCGCCGAGTGCGCCCAGGTCGTGATGGAGGTCGACGCCCTTGATCTTGTGGTGGGTGCCGTTGAGGAAGAAGCCCTCGTCCGGGTCGAAGCGGAAGGTGCGGAAGCCGAAGACCGTGCGGTGGGTGTCGGTGGTCCGGCCGCCGACGCGCAGCTCGGTGTGCAGGGTGTAGCGGTGCGGTGTCTCGAAGTCCCACAACTCCGGGCGCGGGACGGTGAGTTCCTGGGTCTCGGTGTGCTCGCCGGTGACGGTCGCGGTGGAGGAGGTACGGGCGACGGTGCGGCCCCTGCGGTCGACGACCCGGGAGACGACCTCGACGTCCGCGCCCGCGCCGGAGGCGTTGACGACGGATGTGCCGACCCGTACGACCCCGCGTGCGGCGGAGATCTCGGGCGTGGTGACGCGGGTGCCCCAGCGGGCCACGTGCACCGGCTCGGTGATCACCAGGCGGGCCTCGCGGTAGATGCCGCTGCCCGAGTACCAGCGGCTGCTGGGGAGCCGGTTCCGGACCTCGACGGCGATCACGTTCTCGGTGGTCCCGTCGGTGTGCACCAGGTCGGTGAGGTCCAGGGCGAAGCCGGTGTAGCCGTAGGGGTGACGGCCGGCCTCCGTGCCGTTGCAGTGGACGGTGGAGTCCATGTAGACGCCGTCGAACTCCACCGAGACGCGCTTGCCCGCGAGGCTCGGCGGCAGGGTGAAGGCCAGGCGGTACCAGCCGAGGCCCCCGGGCAGGAAGCCGGTGCCGCTGGTGGTGCCGTGCTCGGTGGTGGGGGTCTGCTCGATGCTCCAGTCGTGCGGGACGGCGGTCTCGCGCCATCCGGAGTCGTCGTAGCCGGGAAGGTGGGCGTCGGCGTAGGCGCCGGTCGGGTCGGTGATGCCGCCCGGGTTCACCAGCGCGAAGCGCCAGCCGTCGCGCAGTGCGACGGTCCGGCGGCCGGACGCGCCGCGCGCCTGCTCGGTGGCCCACGCCTCCGGGGCGCCGAGCAGCGTCCCGGCCGCGGGTGCGGCGGCGGAGGCGAGCAGGACCGATCTGCGCGTGACCGACATGGAGACTCTCCCTCATCAGGGCTCAGAAATACTCAGAACTGATCGTGAACAAACAGATTCTGTCGACGTGTCACAGGCGGCCGTCAAGGGTGCGGAAGCGCCCTTCTCGCTCATGGACGGCTTCGGCCCCATTTGTGCCGTGACCGGGCGGGGAAGGCGGCAACCGGGGTTACCGGTCCACGCCGGGCGCCCACGGACTACGCTGGAACTCAACTGCCCTCCCTGTTCACTGTGAGTGTCCGTATGGAGTCGCGACGATGAGTCCGGACGAGGCGTTGGACGATGGCGTGGCCGCCCGTGCCGTCATCGCCGTCGACGGCACGCTCACCGAGTGGAGCGAGGGCGCCCGCCGTCTGCTGGGCCACACGGCCGCCGAGGTCGTGGGGCGCCCGGCCGCCGACCTGCTGGCCGACGGCGCGGAGCCGCCGGCCGTGCCGGACAACTCCCGCTGGAGCGGCACGGTCACCCTGCGCCACCGCGACGGCCACCCCGTCACCCTCTGGGTGCTGGCCCACCGCAGACCGCCGGACGCCTCGGAGGCGATCGACTGGCTGGCGGTGTCCCCGCCGGAGGCCGCCGACCAGGCGCTGGCGGACGACCCGCTGGTGCGCATGGCGCTGACGCAGTCGCCCTGCGCCACGATGATCTTCGACGAGCGGCTGCGGCTGCGTGGTGTCAACGAGGCCATGGCCGATCTGCTGGGACTGCCCGCCGGGCGGATGCTGGGCCTCAGGCCCACCGACGTCGGCAGCCGGCCGCCCAACGCCGAGCTCGAGCAGAATCTGCGCCGGGTGCTGAGCACCGGCCGGCGGCAGGACATGCAGACGTATATGAAGGCGACCGGTGAGGAACGGGCCGCGCACGCGTGGCTGGCCCGGATGGCGCCGCTCACCGACGGGGCGGGGCGGGTGCGGGGCGTGTGCGTGACCGCCCACGACTTCTCCGACCAGTACCGCGCGCGCGAGCGGTTGCAGCTGGTCAACGAGGCGAGCGTGCGCATCGGCACCACCCTCGACGTCACCCGTACCGCCCAGGAGCTGGCCGACGTGTGCGTCCCGGCGCTCGCCGACTTCGTCAGCGTCGACCTGCTCGACCCTCAGGAGCACGGCGGCGAATCCGCCGGACCGCCGATCCCGCCGCTGAGTCTGCGCCGGTCCGCCCACCAGTCGGTGAACAAGGGCAGCCCCGAAGCCGTCGCCAAGCCCGGGCAGGTGGACGTCTACCCGGAGAACTCCCCGCAGTCCGCCTCGCTGGTCGCGGGGCACACGGTCGTGGCCTCGGGCTCCTCCGGCGACCTCGAACGGTGGCTGGCCTGGGATCCGGTGCGCTCCCAGCGGGTCCAGGAGTACGGCATCCACTCGACGATGTCCGTTCCGCTCCAGGCCCGGGGCACGACCCTCGGAGTGGCGGTGTTCACCCGCTTCCGGCGTCCCGAGGCGTTCACCCCCGACGACGTTCTGCTGGCCGAGGAGGTCACGGCCCGGGCCGCCGTCTGCATCGACAACGCGCGCCGCTACTCCCGTGAGCGCGAGACGACCCTCACCCTGCAGCGCAGCCTGCTGCCCCGCACGCTGCCGCACACGGCGGCGGTCGAGGCGGCCTCCCGCTACCTGCCGGCCACCCGCTCCGGCGTCGGAGGCGACTGGTTCGACGTGATCCCGCTGTCGGGGATGCGGGTCGCCATGGTCGTCGGCGATGTCGTCGGCCACGGCATCCAGGCCTCGGCCACCATGGGCCGGCTGCGCACCGCCGTCCGCACCCTCGCCGACATCGACCTGGCCCCCGACGAACTGCTCACCCACCTCGACGACCTGGTCGTCCGGCTGTCCGAGGAGTCCGGCGGCGACGACGGCACCGGAGAAGTGGGCGCGACCTGTCTGTACGCCGTCTACGATCCGATCTCCCGGCGCTGCACCGTGGCCCGGGCCGGGCATCCACCGCCCGTGCTGGCGCCGCCGGACGGCCCGGCACAGCAGCTCGATCTGCCCTCGGGGCCGCCGCTGGGCGTCGGAGGGCTGCCGTTCGAGTCCACCGAGGTGGAGCTGCGGGAGGGCAGCGTCCTGGCGTTCCACACGGACGGGCTGCTGGCCAGCCGGGAGCGGGACGTCGACACGAGCGGCCGGATGCTGCGCGAGGCGCTGTCGGCGCCCTCCGACTCCCTGGAAGAGCTGTGCGACCGCGTGCTGCAGGCCCTGCTCCCGCCGGGCGGCTCCAGCGACGACGTGGCCCTGCTGCTGGCCCGCACCCGCGGCCTGCCGTCCACCCAGGTCGCCACCTGGGACATCCCCGCCGACCCGGCGCTGGTGGCGCCCATCCGCAAGCAGGTCGTCGAACAGCTCGAACGCTGGGGTCTGAGCGAGGTCACGTTCACCGCCGAGCTGGTCGTGAGCGAGCTGGTCACCAACGCCATCCGCTACGGCGCCCCGCCCATCCGGCTGCGGCTGATCCATGACGAGGCCACCCTGATCTGCGAGGTGTCCGACACCAACCACACCGCCCCGCACCTGCGCCGGGCCAAGACCTGGGACGAGGGGGGCCGCGGGCTGCTCCTGGTCGCCCAGCTCACCCAGCGCTGGGGCAGCAGACACACCAGCGAGGGCAAGACGATCTGGGCGGAGCTGGCCCTGCTCCCCGACGAGACCTGAGTCACCGCGGCATCGCCGCGGGCAAGCGGGGCCCTGGCCAGGACAGCAGGGCCGCGGAGAGTCTCTTACCGACGCCTGGTTTCATGGGCGGGCACCGCCAGACCGCGCCCCGAAGGACCCGCCCTGAACACCCCGCTCGCCGAAGTCCTGTCCGTGACGCTGCTGGCCGCCGTGCTCGTCTGGGCCGTCGCCCGCCCGAAGGGCCTGCCGGAAGCCGTGCTGGCGGTGCCCGCCGCCGGGGTCGCCGTCGCCCTCGGGATCATCTCCCCGGACCACGCCTGGGAGGAGATCCAGCGGCTGGGGCCCGTGGTCGGCTTCCTCGCGGCCGTGCTGGTGCTCGCCCACTTCTGCGACATCGAGGGGTTGTTCACCGCGTGCGGGGCGTGGATGGCCCGCTGGGCCGCGGGGCGCCCCACACGGCTGCTGACCGCGGTGTTCGCGCTGGCGTCCGTCATCACGGCCGTGCTCAGTCTGGACGCCACCGTCGTGCTGCTCACTCCGGTGGTGCTCGCCACCGCGACCCGCATGGGCGTAACCGCCCGGCCGCACCTGTACGCGTGCGCCCATCTGTCGAACACCGCCTCGCTGCTGCTGCCGGTCTCCAACCTGACGAATCTCCTGGCGTTCACGGCGAGCGGGCTGAGCTTCACCCGCTTCGCCGCGCTGATGGCGCTGCCGTGGCTGGTCGCGATCGCCGCCGAGTACCTGGTCTTCCGGCGGTTCTTCGACGACGAACTCGCAGCGCCCCTCCCCTCGCCCGAGGCCGAGCGGGCTCCAGAGCCGCTTCCGCTGTTCGCCCTCGTCACCGTCGGCTGCACGCTCGCGGGGTTCGTGGTGGCCTCCGCCGTGGGGATCGCGCCGGCGTGGGCGGCGCTGGCCGGTGCGCTGGTGCTGGCGGGGCGGGCGCTGGTGCGGCGGCGGGCCACCCCCCTGACGGTGGTGCGGTCCGCGGCTCCGGCCTTCCTGGCGTTCGTGCTCGCGCTCGGCGTGGTCGTGCGTGCGGTCGTCGACCACGGGCTCGCCGACGCGCTGCGGCGCGTGCTGCCCGACGGATCGGGCCTGCTGACGCTGCTGGGCGTGGCCGCGGTGGCCGCCGTCCTGGCCAACCTCATCAACAACCTGCCCGCGGTGCTGGTGCTGCTGCCCCTGACCGCCGGGGCCGGCCCCGGCGCCGTGCTGGCGGTGCTCCTCGGCGTGAACATCGGCCCCAACCTGACCTACGCCGGATCACTGGCGACCCTGCTGTGGCGGCGGATCGTGCAGCAGCACGGGAACCGGGTCGGGCTCGGTGAGTTCACCCGGCTCGGGCTGCTCGCCACACCGGCGGCGCTGGTGCCGGCCGTGGTGGCCCTGTGGCTGTCGCTGACCGTCGTAGGGGCCTGAGCGCACGCCCGGTCAGCGGCGGCCGCCGTAGCCATAGCCGTAGCCGGGGTAGCCGTAGCCGGGGTTGCCGTACTGACCGTCCGAGTCGCAGTAGTAGCCGTAGCGGTCGCAGGGCGAGTCGGTGGCGGCCGGGCCGCTCGGGGTCGGCTGCGGGGCCGGGGACGTCGCGGACGGCGTCGGGGTGGGCTCGGGCGTCTTCGACGGGGTGGGGGGCGGTGGGGGCGTGGGGCGCGGGGCGGGAACGGCGGCGTTCCAGTTGACGGCCTTCATCTTGAGGTCGGCCTTGGAGGTGTCGATCACCCAGCGCTGGACCTCGTCGTCCGTCCGGGCCTTGAGGACCAGGGCTCCCGAGCCGTCGGTCGCGGCCGGGGCGAGGGCCAGGTCCTGGTCCGAGCGGGGCACCAGGGTGCCCTGCAGGGTGAAGTCGTAGCGGATGTTCTTCGGGTCGGGCCGGGACGCGCCCGCGCAGGGGGCCAGCCGCACCGAGTATCCGAGCTGCGAGTCCAGGCACAGGTCGGGAGCGGCGCCGTTGCGCAGCAGCCCGTCGGTCTCGTACGTCCACTGCTGGGCGGCGTCGGCCGAGCAGGTCGTGAGCTCGGCCTCCCCGCCCGCCACGGCCTTCTCGCCGTCGATGCCCACGCACAGGTCCGAGGAGACGTTGTGCAGCCGGCCGCGCAGGGCGCCCTTCCGGGCGTCGCCCGCACCGGTCCAGGACGGGTCGCGGCTCGCCTCGCCCGCGTCTGTGTCGGGGGCCTCCCCGGTGGGCCGGTCGGCACCGGCCCGCGCGCCGTCGCCGGAGTTGACCGTGGACCACAGGACGAGCGGCAGGACGACCAGACCGCTGACGGTCAACACGCCCGCGGTGAGGTTGCGCCGCCGGGCGGTACGGCGGGCTGCCTTCTGGGCGGATCTTCGTGCGGCGGTCCGGGGGCCATCGGGGCGAGAGCCCCGGGGCGCGGGGGCGGGCGGCACGGTGACGTCCGCGCGGGCGGGAGTCCGCGCGGCTCCGGCGGCCCGGGCCACGCCCTCGGGCCTGGCTCCGGCGGCCGGGGTCACGCCCTCGGGCCTCGGAGGGGGCGGCGGCACCGCCGCCGGGCCGCCCGGAGCGGAGAACGACTCCCCGACCGCCCCGGCCAGGGCGACCGGGTCCGGGAAGACCTCACGCCCCTCGCCGGCCGGGCCGGGGTACGTCTCGCGGGGTGCACGCACGGGATCCCGGAAAGCCTCACCCGCCGACCCGGTGAACTGCGCACGAACCGGGCCCGGGAAGCCCTCGGGCGCCCCGCCGAGCGGGCCCGGGGAGGCCCCGTGCCCTTCGCCGGCCGGCCCGGTGAACGTCTCACGCGACGCACGAACCGGGCCTGGAATGTCCTCAGGCACCCCGCCCACCGGGCCCGGGGAGGCCCCGTGCCCTTCGCCGGCCGGCCCGGGGTACGTCTCCCCCGGGGCGCGAACCCGGTCCCGGAAAGCCTCACCCGCCTGCCCGGTGAACTCCTCGCGCGGTGCGCGAACAGGGCCCGGGAAGCCCTCAGGCACCCCGCCCACCGGGCCCGGGAAGGCCCCGTGCACCTCGCCGGTCGGCCCGGGGTACGTCTCCCCCGGGGCGCGAACCGGGTCCCGGAAAGCCTCACCCGCCTGCCCGGTGAACTCCTCGCGCGGTGCGCGAACAGGGCCCGGGAAGCCCTCAGGCACCCCGCCCATCGGGCCCGGGAAGGCCTCGCGCCCCTCGCCGGTCTGCCCGGGGTGGGTCTCGCGGGGTGTGCGCGCGGGGTCCTGGACCGCCTCACGCCGTTCCCGTGCCGGTCCGGGAGACGTCTCGCGCGGTGGGCGAACCGGCTCGGGAATGATCTCGTACGTCAGATCGACCGGGTCGGGAAAGACCTCGCGGGCCAGGGCGACCGGGTCCGGGAAGAGTTCACGCGCCGCACCGGCCGGCATCACGGCGGCGGCCGCACCGGCCGCCGGCCCGGGCCTCTCGGGCTTCCCCCCGTGCCGCCCACCCCCGGCGCTGTGACCCGCCTCGTGCGCCCGGCGCTGCGCGTAATCCCGTCCGCCCCAGCCCAGCACCGCCTCCGACAGGGCGACACCGAGGTCGTGATTGAACTGGTCGAGCTGGTCGGCGGAGGCGCTGCAGTGCCCGCAGCCCTCGATGTGCGCGCGTAGATCCGGGTCGATGCCGAGACCCCCGCGCCGGAATGTCACGTCGAGCAGGCGCAGATAGCGCCGGCACTCCTCGTCGGGGGCGAGTTCACGGTGCAGCTGGAGGGCCTCCTCGCGCAGCCGGTCCCGGGCCCGGCCCAGTTCGACACGCGCGCCCTCCTCGTCGAGGCCGAGCAACCCGGCCGGGGAGACGAGCGGTTCGGCCTCGACCTCGACGTGCCACAGCAGACAGCGCGCGGACTGGGGCAGCCGCTGGAAGGCCCCGGACAGCAGGCGCCGGCGCGGCGAGGGCAGCAGCCGGGAGGCGGGCCGGTCCCCGTCGCCGGTCCCGGCGAGCAGGTCCGGGTGGAGCGTGTCGCACCGGTGGTCGCCGGCCCACTCGGCCGCGATACGCCGCACGGTGAGGAGCAGGTGGGGCCGCCACGCGGAGGTCGGGCCGTTCTGCCGGAGCGTTTCGCCGAAGAGGCGGGTGAAAGCCGCGGTCGTGAGCATTCCCGCGGAGCCCGGGCCGTCGGTGCACAGCCGGGCGTAGGCGAAGGCCGCCTCCCAGTGCCGGTCCAGCAGTTCGCCGACGGGGTGAAGTGCGGGCGTCGCCCCGGTCCACTTCCTGAGCTCCGCGCTCAGTTGCTCGTCCGTCGCGCCGAACCTGCGGGCCGGGGCCGGGGAATTCGACGGGCCTGCGTCTTTCAAGGCTGCATTCCTCTCAAGGACATACGGAATAAAGTCCGTACCAAGGGGTATGCCGGCCCGGCGGCCTCGCGCATACGAAAGAACGGCGTGTTGTGGACACGCCGACAAGGCACACCTTTGCACAGCTCAGCGACAGGGAACAAGTGATCCGGCGGTTTCGCGCATTGCACCCTGGACCAGCGCCTTTTGACAAAATGTCAATCAGGGGAGCGAAAGGCATTTCCATGGCGTCCACACCTTTTTAGTCGGGCGCATTCGGCCCCCTCCGGCGCCGTCCCGGGAACCATGGACGCACCGCCCGAACAGCAGCTCACACCGTCGCCCCCGCTCTCCGCGCCGGCCATTTCCGCCCGGCCGCGCGACCAATGGCGCCGCTCAGCCGGACGGATCGCCGTGCGTCGTGCGGTACGCCCCGGGCGGCTCCCCGTAGCGCTCGCGAAAGGCGCGGTTGAAGTGGAACGGGCTGACGAAACCCGAGGCCGCGGCCACGCGCTCCACGGGCAGGTCGGTGTTCTCCAGCAGCCGTGCGGCATGGCGCAGCCGCGCCTCGCGCAGGGCGCGCATGGGCGAGCGGCCCAGCTGACGGCTGAACAGATGGGCGAAGCGCGACGGTGACAGGGCGACGCCCTCGGCGAGCGAGCGGACGGTGTGCGGGGCTCCCGGGTCGGCGTCGATCAGCTCCTGGGCACGGCGGATCCGTGCGTCGAGGCCGGGCCGGGGCGCCGTGGGCCGGGCGCCGGCGGTGGTGAGGAGGACGACCTCCTCCAGTGCGCACAGGGCCAGTTCGCGGGCCGCGCTGCCGTTCGCCACGGCGACCTGCGGGTTCGGTGGTGACGCGGCGGGCGGCGCCTCGGTGCCGGTCCAGCGGGCGTCGGCGTGCATCCGCCGGAATGCCGTCCCGACGCGGCCGCGCACCCCGGCCGGGGCCGAGGTGACCGCGTACATCCCGTCGCCGGTGAGATACGGTCGCAGCCACGTGGCCCAGGACGGACGGGCCTGGCAGTGCACCCACCAGAACTGCCAGTGCCGGGCGCCGGGCTCGACGGCGTAACGGTGCGGGACGCCGGGGGCGAGCACGACCAGGTCGCCCGCGCCGGCCGTGGTCCGCGCACCGCCCTGCCCCAGCCGGCCCCGGCCCGCGGTGGTCCAGGTGAAGAGCCAGCTCGCGGATCCCTGCGGCCGCTCGACGCCGTAGCCGGGCGGCTGGTCGAAGTGACCGAGCACCACCAGCCCGGGGGGCGGGGCGGGATCCCCGGCGTCCCCGCTGTCCGGGTGCGCAGCAGTGCCGGGCAATCCGTCAGCACGCACGGGCATCCTCCTCGGCGGTCGGGCGGCCTAGCGTTTCCCACCGAGGACACCTGACCGGGGAGTGCGTTCATGACAGTCACGGGCAATGGCGCCACCGGCGCTTCCATCCTGGACCCCGCCGGGCTCCGGCGGTACCGAGAGAGGTTCGAGGAGGACGGTTTCACGGTGGTGCGCGGGCTCTTCGGGTCCGACGAGATCGATCGGCTCTGCGGCGAGTTCACGGCGCTGCGGGAGGCCGGCCCGGTGCCCGGGCACTTCGAGCCGCGCGCCGAGGACGAGCCGGGCGCCGACCCGCTGCACGTCTGGCCGCGGGTGATGCACCCGCATGAGATCAGCGGCCTCGCGCGCGAGGTCCTGCTGGACGCCCGGCTGCGGACGGTGCTGGAGGCCCTCCTCGGAGAGGAGGTGCTGGCCGCTCAGAGCATGTTCTACTTCAAGCCTCCGGGGGCCCGGGGGCAGGCGCTGCACCAGGACAACTTCTATCTGCGGGTGGAGCCGGGCACGTGTGTGGCCGCGTGGGTGGCCTGCGACATGATCGACCGGGAGAACGGCGGGCTGGAGGTCGTGCCGGGCACGCATCGCATGGACGTGTTCTGCCCGGAACTGGCCGACTCGGACGTGTCCTTCGCCCGGGAGTACGTTCCGCCACCGCCGGGGCTGGCGCCGGTGCCGGTGGACATGACGCCGGGGGACGTCCTGTTCTTCAACGGGAGCCTGGTGCACGGCTCGCAGCCGAACCGGGCGGCCGAGCGGTTCCGGCGGTCGTTCATCGGGCACTACGTGGGGCGCTCGGCGGAGCGGATCGGGCGGTACTACCGGACACTGGCGATGAGCGGGGCGAGGGTGGAACTGGCGGAGAGCGAGGGGGCGGGCCCCTGCGGCACGGAGTTCGACCCGCAGGGCCCGCACTGAGCTCCGGGGACCTGATCAGTGCCCGGCGATGGGGTGGGGGCCGTACGGGCGCTGCAGTTCCTCCAGTTCCTTGTCGCTCAGCTCGATCTCCACGGCCGCCACCGCGTCCTCCAGATGCCCGGGCCTGGACGCGCCGACGATCGGGGCGGTCACCGTGGGCTGGTGGAGGAGCCAGGCGAGAGCGATCTGGGCGCGGGGGACGCCCCGCTCCCCGGCGATGCGGGTGACCGCCTCGACGATGGTCCGGTCGCCCTCCTGGTAGAGGGTGCCGCCGAAGGCGTCGGTGGCGCTGCGCTCGGTGGTGGTGTCCCAGTCCCGGGTGAGCCGGCCGCGGGCGAGCGGGCTCCAGGGCAGGACGCCCACGCCCTGGTCCGCGCACAGGGGCAGCATCTCGCGCTCCTCCTCGCGGTAGATCAGGTTGTAGTGGTTCTGCATGGAGACGAAGCGCGTCCAGCCGTTCAGCCGCGCCGTGTACTGCATCTTGGAGAACTGCCAGGCGTACATCGAACTCGCCCCGATGTAGCGGACCTTGCCCGCCTTGACGACGTCGTGCAGGGCCTCCATCGTCTCCTCCACCGGGGTGTGCGGGTCGAAACGGTGGATCTGGTAGAGGTCGACGTAGTCGGTGCCGAGGCGGGTGAGGCTCTGGTCGAGCTCGGTCATGATCGCCTTGCGGGACAGCCCGCCCCCGTTCGGTCCGGGGCGCATCCGGCCGTGCACCTTCGTGGCGAGGACGATCTCGTCACGGCGGGCGAAGTCGCGCAGGGCACGGCCGACGATCTCCTCGCTGGTGCCGTCGGAGTAGACGTTCGCCGTGTCGAAGAAGGTGATCCCCGCCTCGACCGCCTGCCGGATCAGCGGGCGCGAGGCCTCCTCGCCGAGGGTCCACTCGTGGGTGCCGCGGTCGGGCTGACCGTAGGTCATGCACCCCAGACAGATCCGCGACACGTCCAGGCCCGTCGAACCGAGCTTCACGTACTGCATCGATGCTGCTCCTGCCTTCGGAGGGTTTCCACGGGGAGCGTACGTGCTCGATCGCACTCGAAGGCGCGGCCACCGGGGGCTCCTGACGGTCCGTCACCGTCGCCGACAGCGTCCGGCCGTCAGCCGCTTCCGACCAGGTCCAGGCCCCGTTCCCACCCGAACTCCGGCCGGCCGCCGTCCTCTCCCGGCTCTCCCGTGTACGGCTCGCCGAACCGCACACCCATCCCCCGCAGCCGATCGACGCTGTCCCGGTAGGCGGGATGGGCGGCCAGTGCGTCGGCCACGCACGGCAGGACGGCGATCGGCACCCCGAGCCCCGCGACCTCGCACAGGGTGCCCAGGGCCAGGGTGTCGGCGATGCCGGCCGCCCACTTGTTGACGGTGTTGAACGTGGCGGGGGCGACGATCACGGCGTCCGGTGCCGGAAAGGGTCGCGGTTCACCGGGAGTGCGCCAGGCGGAGCGGATGGGGCGGCCCGTCTGTGCCTCAACGGCGGCGGTGTCGAAGAAGCCGTTCATGGCGACGGGGGTCGCGATGACGCCCACCTCCCAGTCCCGTTCCTGCGCGGCGGTGATCAGCTTGCTGACGTCGGCGGCGATGCCGGCGGCGCAGACGACGACGTAGAGGAAGGGCGTGCGGGCGGCCTGTTCGGTCATCCGGGAAACCCTAGCGATGATGCTCGCCTCACAGGTCATTCGTTCCCGTAGAAACCCACCCCTGTCCGCCGGCGTCAGGGGGGCGTCGCCAGGAGCGCCGAGCCCGCGGCCGAGGCACGTGAGGCGGCCCGGCGGCTCCTGGAGGCCGGGTGAGATCCGGGGTCAGCGGACCGTCTCGGACACGCTGATGGCGCTGACCGGGCAGGCGCGGGCCGCCTCCCGCAGCAGCGGGCTGCCGCTGTCCTCGGCGCCGGGCAGCAGGGTGCTGTAGCCGTCGTCGTCCTGGGTGAAGACGTCCGGGGCTGTCAGGGCGCACTGGCCCGCGCCGATGCAGACGTCCTGGTCGATGTCGATGTGCATGTGCATGTGCGGAAGCCTCTTACCAGGTCACGGGGAGCTCCAGCATCCCCTGGATGGTGTCGCCGGGCTTGAAGGGGATCTCCTCGGCCGGGGCCGCCAGGCGCAGGGTGGGCAGCCGCTCGAAGAGGCTGTGCAGGGCGATCTCCAGCTCGGCCCGGGCGAGGTTCTGGCCGAGGCACTGGTGGATGCCGAAGCCGAACGCGACGTGGTGCCGGGCCGGGCGGCTCCAGTCGAGCGTGTCCGGCTCGGGGTAGACCGTGTCGTCGCGGTTGATGACGGAGGTCGCGAAGACCACCCCCTCGCCCTCGCGGATCGTCGTCCCGGCCACCTCGATGTCCTCCACGGCGAGGCGCAGCATGCCGTCCGCGATCGACAGCATCCGCATCAGCTCCTCGACCGCGGCCGGCAGCAGCCCGGGGTCCGCGCGCAGCTCGGCGAGCCGCTCGGGATGCTGGAGCAGGGTGAAGGTGCCGAGCGAGATCATGTTGGCGGTCGTCTCGTGACCCGCGACCAGCAGGATGAGGGCCATGGCGATCAGGCCCTCCCGGTCGAGGTCGCCCTCGCGCAGCTGCCGGTGGACCAGGTCGTCCAGGAGGCCGGTGCCGGGGTGCTGCTGCTTGCGGTCGATCAGCTCGCCGAAGTACGTCTCCAGCCGGTCGCGGGCGTCGAGCACGTCGGCGGTCTCGGGGCCGCGCAGCAGCCGTCGCGACTGGGTCTCGAAGAAGTCGTGGTCGGAGTACGGGACGCCCAGCAGGGCGCAGATCACCATGGACGGCACGGGCAGCGCGAAGGCGCTCACCAGGTCGGCGACCGGGCCGGCGGCGATCATCGCGTCGAGCCGTTGGTCCACGATCTGCTGGATCCGCGGCCGGAGTTCGACGGCCCGCTTGAGGGTGAAGTCCCCGACGACCATCCGCCGCTGGGCGCGGTGCTCGGGGTCGTCGACGCCGAGCAGGGCCGTTCTGCGGTTGCGGATCCCGGCGAAGCGTTTGCTGGGGGCGGGGAAGCCTGGCCGGTCGCGGTTGGACGACAGGCGCGGGTCGGCCAGCAGCGCGCGGGCGGTGGCGTGCCCGCTGACGAGCCACGCCTCGCGTCCGTCGAAGAGGGTGATGCGGGTCAGGGGGCGTTCGGTGCGCAGCGCGTCGTAGGCGGCGGGCGGGTGGTAGGGGCAGGTCCGGCTCTGAGGGAAGGCGACGGGTGCGGTCGTGTCCGTCATGAAGACCTCGCAGACGAGTAGTACGTCGTACCGACCGTCATTAGATGCCCCAGGCACCTATGGGACGACGCGAAGTTCGGCCAGATCGCCGGCGCCGGCAACATGGCCGGGGAACGCCGCCTTCCCGTTCGAACTCCGGAGGCGGAGGGGCGCGTTGCGGGTTCGGCATGCCGGCCGGGGCGCGGGTGCGGCGACGCCCATTCGAAAACCGGTTGTCCGCACGGCCGGGCAGGCCTCAGGATCCGGCCATGCCTACGTTCACCGTTCTCCTGCCGTTGTCCGCCGCCGCTCGTGCCGCGGGCCGACAGCAGCAGTCCGGCCATCTGGGAGGGCCGACGCCGCCGCGCTCATGACGGCCGCGCTCGTCGCGGGGCTGCTCGCCGGGTACGGCATCGCCGTCCCCGTGGGCGCCGTCGGGACCTACCTCGTCTCCCTCACCGCCCGCACCACCCTGCGCACCGGTGTCTGCGCCGCGCTCGGCGTCGCCACCGCCGACGGGCTCTACGCCCTCGCGGCCACCCTCGGGGGCACCGCTCTGGCGTCGGCGCTGCGGCCGGTGCTCGGGCCACTGCGCTGGGTGTGCGTGCTGGTGCTGCTGGCCCTCGCGGTGCGGGGCGCCGTCACCGCGCTGCGCGAGTACCGCGGCCACCGGCTCGCGACCCGTACCGCCCCCGCTCCTCCGGGGCCCGCCCGGGCCTACCTGGGCCTGCTGGGCATCACCCTGCTGAACCCCACCACCGTCGTCTACTTCGCGGTCCTCGTCCTCGGCTCCCGGGCCACCGGCCCGGCCGGCCCGCTGGAGCAGGGCGTGTTCGTACTGGCCGCGTTCGCCGCCTCCGCGAGCTGGCAGGTGCTGCTGGCCGGGAGCGGCGCCCTGCTGGGCCGCGCGCTGACCGGCCACCGGGGGCGGCTGGCGACGGCTCTGGTCGCGAGCGGCGTGATGACGGCTCTGGCCGTGCGGATGGCGCTGGCGCCGGGGTGAGGGGCGTTTTACGGCCTGATCCCGCCCGGTACGGATGATTCCCGGGGGCACGGGTGTTGAAGACAGGCGGCGATGAGCCGCGGACGCGACGATGGGACGGATGCCATGCCTCTCGAAGGCGAGTACGAACCCAGCCCGACACAGTGGGTGCGCAAGCAGGTCGAACTGTACGAGAGCTCCGGCGGCACGGAGGGGACGACGCTCCAGGGCTCGAAGATGCCGGTCGTCGTCCTGACCTCACGCGGGGCGCGGAGCGGAAAGCTGCGCAAGACGCCGGTGATGCGGGTCGAGCACGAGGGGCGCTACGCCGCGGTGGCTTCCCTCGGTGGGTCGCCCAAGCATCCGGTCTGGTACTTCAACCTCCTGGCCGATCCGCACGTGGAGCTCCAGGACGGGCCGGTGAAGCAGGACATGACCGCCCGTGAGGTCGAGGGCGAGGAGAAGGCGGCCTGGTGGGAGCGGGCCGTCGCGGCCTACCCGGCGTACGCCGACTACCAGAAGAAGACGGACCGGGAGATTCCGGTGTTCGTCCTGGAGCCGGCCGAGGGCGGCTGAGTACGGGGCCGGCCGCCCGGTGCGGGCGGCCGGCGAAAAAATCTTGCTCCCCGGGGGTGTGAACCCCGTCCGAGGGGGCACGCGAGGTTCAGGCCCCGCCGCGTCCCCCCGTCGCGGCGGGGCTTTCCGCTGCCTCGCGGGCGGGCCGGTCCGTCACGTCGAGGAATACCTGGTCCGCCTCGGGGACCGTCCGCGCGATGGACCGCTTGATCCGGACGGCGACCTCCTCCACGCGCTCGCTGTCCAGACCGGGCACGAGGTCGACGCGGGCGGCCACGAGGGCCGTGTCCAGCCCGGTCTTCATCGTGAACAGCGCCTCGACACTGTCGATCTCCGGCTGGGCCCGCAGCAGCGACTCGATCCGCCCGCTCGTCTCCGGGTCGGCCGCCTCGCCGATCAGCTGGTCGCGGGCGTCACGGCCCAGCCGGAAGGCCACGTAGACCAGCAGCGCGCCGATGGCGAGCGAGGCGGACGCCTCCCACACCACCTGGCCGGTGATCATGTGCAGCGCCATGCCCACGATGGCGAGGGTGACGCCGAGCACCGCGGTGCCGTCCTCGGCAATGACCGTCCGCAGGGCCGGGTCGCGCATCCCGGCGCCGGTGCCGCCCTGCTTGCGCACCTGGTAGAGCGCCCGCAGCAGCGAACCGCCCTCCGCGAGGAGGGCGATCCCGAGGACGATCAGGCCCGCCACATAGCCGCCGAGTTCCTCCTCCGCACCGCTCGCCAGGGCTTCGAAGCCCTGGAAGAAGGAGAAACAGCCGCCCATCACGAAGATCCCGACGGCCGCGAGGAGCGACCAGAAAAACCGCTCCTTGCCGTACCCGAAGGGATGACGCCGGTCGGCGGGGCGGCGGCTGCGGCGCAGTGCCGCGAGCAGGAACACCTCGTTCAGGCTGTCGGCCACCGAGTGGGCCGCCTCGGAGAGCAGGGCGGGTGAGCCCGCCGCCAGGCCGCCGATGGCCTTGGCCACCGCGATCACCAGATTGGCCGCGAGCGCCACCAGCACGGTGACGCGTGTCCTGCGGTCACTTCCTTCATCAGTCACCCACGCCGATTGCCCCGGTCGGCGGTGCTCACACCGTGCCGTCGGCGGAAAACGGGGAACGCGTTCACCAGGGTCCACGTACGGCAAGGAGGTCACACCCATGAGCCGCGACGACGGCGACGACGGCAACACCGGCTACGGAAGGAGGACGTTCAAACGGTCCAAGGCGCATTTCGCGGACCGCATCACCGCGGACGGCCGGGACGGCTGGCCGGTCGAGGCCGGCCGCTACCGTCTGGTCGTCAGCCGGGCCTGCCCGTGGGCGAGCCGGTCGCTGGTCTCCCGGCGGCTGCTCGGCCTGGAGGACGCCCTGTCCCTGGCCGTCGCCGACCCGATCCAGGACGACCGCAGCTGGCGCTTCACGCTCGACGAGGACGGCCGCGACCCGGTCCTCGGCATCCGCTATCTCAGCGAGGCCTACGACCGGCGCGCGAGCGACTACCCCGGCGGGGTCAGTGTGCCGGCGATCGTGGACGTGCCCAGCGGCCGGCTGGTGACCAACGACTACCAGCAGCTCACCCTCGACCTCGCGACCGAGTGGACGGCCCTGCACCGGGACGGCGCGCCCGACCTGTACCCGGACAAGCTGCGCGACGAGATCGACGAGGTGATGGCGGACGTCTACGAGGACGTCAACAACGGCGTCTACAAGGCGGGTTTCGCCACCGGGCAGGAGGAGTACGAGGCGGCCTGCGCCGGGGTGTTCCGCCGGCTGGAACTGCTCGCGGACCGGCTGGAGCGGCAGCGGTACCTCGTCGGCGACACGATCACCGAGGCGGACATCCGGCTCTTCACCACCCTGGTGCGCTTCGACGCGGTCTACCACGCCCACTTCAAGTGCAACCGCTGGAAGCTGACGGAGAACGAGGTGCTGTGGGCGTACGTCCGCGACCTCTACCAGACGCCCGGGTTCGGCGACACCGTCGACTTCGACCACATCAAGCGCCACTACTACCAGGTGCACACGGGCATCAATCCGACCCGCATCGTGCCGCTCGGCCCGGACCTGTCCGGCTGGCTGACCCCGCACCACCGCGAGGAGCTGGGCGGGCGCCCGTTCGGTGACGGCACACCGCCCGGGCCGGTCCGCGCCGAGGAGCGGATCCCGGCGGCACACACCCCCTGACCCCTTCCCCCCTCAGCTACCAAGGAGTTCCCGTGGCAAAGAAGAAGAAGATGTCCCTCGCGTACCAGCCCCTCGGGTTCGTGCTCGGCTGGTCCGGCGGCTGGCTGGCCGGGCTCGCCTTCCGCAAGACGTGGATGGCGATCCGGCACGAGGAGGACGCGCCCGACGCGCTGGACAAGGACCGCGGCTGGGGCGAAGTGCTGCTCGCCGCGGCGATCCAGGGCGCCATCTTCGCGGTGGTGCGCAGCGCCGTGGACCGCGCGGGCGCCAAGGCGATCGAGCGTTCGACCGGAACCTGGCCGGTCGGTGAGAAGGGCGGCCGGGACTGACACCGGCGCGGCCCCGCCCGGCACCGGGCGGGGCCGCGCTGTGTGCTCGGCCGTTCTTCTGGATCGTCGTCGTGGGGGGCGCGAGTCGGGACGCGGGGCTGCCGGCACCCGGCGTACGCCGTGCTCAGCCCTGCTTGGGTGCCGTCGGGGTGGTGCGGCGCAAGGTGAAGGAGTGGCCTGCCGGGTCGGCGTAGCCGCGCTCCTCCAGGGGGCCCGAGGGTTCCCTGGCCTCCAGGGGACGGCCGCCGAGGCCGATGACCCGGCGTTCGACCGCGTCGAGGTCGTCGACCACGAACTCCAGGTGGGCCTGGAGGGAGTTCTCGGGGCGCGGCCAGCTGGGCGCGGTCGCGTTGACGTCCCGGCGCAGTGCGATCCGGAAGCCGTCGGCGCTCTTGATCTCCACCCGGTTGGCGGTGGCGTCCGACTCCTCCCCCTCCAGCAGTTCCTTGTAGAACGCGGCGAGCTTCTCGGGCTCGGCGCAGTCGAGCACGAGAACCCCCGTTTTCACCAGTGCCATGTCTCCTCCGCAGGATTCCGGTCGCGGGGCGGTCGTGCCCCGCGGACCCGTACCTTGCGGATATCCCGGAGCGGCGGATTCAGTCGGTCCTCAACCACCGTCCGTCGCACATGAGTTCACGCCCGTCGAGCTCGTCGGCCTCCCGCCAGGCCTGCACCCGCCGGGGCACGACACGGAAGTAGAGGTACGGCGTGGCGAGCCGGCGGGGGTCGAACCCGGTCTTGGCGGCGAAGAGTTCGGCGTCCTGCTCGGTCAGCTCACCGGGCTGGACCGTCTCGACGCTGCCCTCGACCAGGACGACGTCACGGGTCGGCCCGATGCCCACCCGGGCCCGGCCGGAGGCGGCCAGGTTCCGTCCGGTGGGGCTGGATGCGGGCGTGGCGAACAGCAGGTACGAGCCGTTCCAGAGGAAGGACAGCGGGACGAGGTACGGCGTCCCCGACGCGCCGTCGGCCGTGGCGACCCAGGCGTCCACGTCGTGTTCCAGACGGTGCAGGGTGTCCTTCTTGCGCTGCTCGGCGCTGCGTACGGGTGGGGACGTCATCGCGGTGGGCCTCCTGACGAGTCGTCGGACGGACTCGGACCAGTGTGGCGTCCCGGGGCTCCGGAGGCTCGTGGACAAGCCGTGCCCTGCGAGGGAGGACGGAGTATACGCAGCTCACGCGCTGTCCGCCGTAACCGAGATCACGGCCGTATCACCGAATGGCTTGTTCACGCCGTGGGCAGCCTCGTACCGCTTCTCGGTTCAACGTTCGTACCGCGAAGCCGAGTTCGAGTGTGCGGCCGGTCATGGCACCGTCCGCTCGCAGGGGCGGGGGCTCTGCGGTCCGTCTCCCGAAAGGAAGCACATGCCTCAGGACGTCCGGTTCGACCTGCCCTTCGACACCCCCGTCAGCGAGCATCTGGAGCTCGCCCGGGCGCGACATCTGCGCTGGGTGTGGGACATGCGGCTGGTCCGCAGCCGGGAGGGGTTCGAGGAGTACAAGTCCTGGGACCTGCCTCTGGCGGCCGCCCGCACCTATCCGCACGCGTCGGCGGACGACATGGTCGTCCTGATGAACTGGTTCTCGCTGGCCTTCCTCTTCGACGACCAGTTCGACGCCGGCCGCCCCGACCGCGCCGAGCGGATTGCCGAGGTCGCCCGGGAGCTGATCGTCACTCCCCTGCGCCCGGGCGGCAGCCCGCCCCGGGTGGTCTGCCCGATAACGCTCGCCTGGGCGGAGGTCTGGAACCATCTCTCGAGTGGCATGTCTCTGACATGGCAGACGCGCTTCGCCGCCTCCTGGGGGCGGTTCCTGGTCGCGCACTGCGAGGAGGTCGACCTGGCCGCACGGGGCCTGGAGGGCACGCTCGGACTCGACGAGTACAGGGTCTTCCGGCGCCGTACGGTCGGGATCCACCACAGCATCGACGCGGGTGAGCGCAGCCGCGGCTTCGAGGTGCCGCCTCAGGCGATGGCGCATCCGGTGATGGAGCGGATGCGTGATCTGGCCGCGGACACCATCGGGTTCATGAACGACATCCACTCCTTCGAGCGGGAGAAGCGCCGTGGCGACGGCCACAACCTCATCGCCGTGCTGCGCCGGGAGCGCGGCTGCTCGTGGCAGGAGGCCACCGACGAGGCGTACCGGATGACGATCGGCTGTCTCGACGAGTACCTCGGACTCCAGGAGCGCGTCCCCGGGATGTGCGACGAGCTCGGGCTCGGCGAGGCGGAGCGCGACCGGGTGCGGATGGGTGTGGAGGCCATCCAGCACTGGATCAACGGCAACTACGAGTGGGCGCTGACGACCGGGCGCTACGCGGCGGCGAAGGAGGGCGCGGTGGCCACCGCCGAACTGGCCGGACGCGGCTCGGTGGACGACCTGCTGACCGTGTGACACGACGATGCCCGGCCGGAGTGGTCCGGCCGGGCACCGCGCGGTGGTGTTACACGGCGAACTCGACCGGCAGGCTGTCCAGCCGCGACTCCCAGGTGGAGGCGGTCGAGGTGAGCTCGTCCGCTGACACGGCCAGCGTCAGGCCCGGCAGGCGGTGCAGCAGGACGTCGACGGCGATCTCGATGATGGACTGTCCGATGCCCTGCCCGGGGCACTCGTGCGGGCCCGAACTGAACGCCAGGTGGGCCTGGTTGCCCTGGACCGAGACACCCGTGTCCGGCCGGACGTCGGGGTCGGCGTTGCCCGCCGCGAGGCCCAGCACCAGCAGGTCGCCCTCCTGGATCTGGTGGCCGCCGAGTTCCAGGTCTCCGGCGGCGAAGCGGCCCGGCAGCACGGCGAGCGGCGGGCTGTTCCACATGACCTCCTCCACCACGGCGGAGATGTTCAGCTGGCCGCTGATCAGTCCGGTGAGCCGGGCGGAGTCCGTGAGGATCGACTGGAGCACCCGGGCCAGCAGATTGCTGGTCGTGGTGTGCGCGGCGATCAGCACCAGACGCAGATGGCTGAGCACCTCGTCCTCGTCGAGACCGGCCGCGTGCCCCAGCAGGGCGGTGGTGAAGTCGCCGCCGGGCTCGGCCCGCTTGCGCTCGGCCAGTTCGCCGAGGATCACCATGATGCGCTCGTTGTGCGCGAGCGCGTCCTCGCCGCCCTTGAGGACCTGGGCGCAGGACTCGACCAGGTCGCGGCCCTCCGCCTCCGCGAGCCCGAGGATGCGGGTGAGCACGAGCATCGGCAGGTACTCGGCGTAGTCCGCCACGAGGTCGGCGCGTCCGGTGTCGGCGAACGCGTCGATCTGCTTGTTCGCGAAGTGGGTCGCGTGGCGCCGGATACCGCGGGCCGCCGCCGCCTGGAGCCCGTCGGTGACGGCCGCACGCAGCCTGCGGTGCGGTTCGCCGTCCTGGGAGACGCAGTCCGGCCGCCAGCCGATCATCGGGATCAGCGGGGAGGTCTCGGCGACCCGCCCGTCGGCCCAGTCCCGCCAGATCCGCGCGTCCCGGCTGAACTGGCGGGGGTTGTCGAGCACCCGCCGGTTGTCCCGGTAGCCGAGGACCAGCCAGGCGGGCACGTCGCCCTCGAGGAGGACCGGCGCGACCGAGCCGTGCTCCTTGCGCAGCCGCTCGTAGATGCCCTCCGGGTCCGTCGCGGCGTCCGGGCCGTACAGCCGGGTCGGGTCGGCCCCGTGGTGGGCGACGGGGCAGCCCCGCATGGGCGGGAGGCCGGATTCGGTCGAGTCGTTCATCGGGGCTCCAGGGCCACGGCTGAGCGTTCCTTCAGATGATGGATCAGGGCGACGAGGACGTCCCGGCTGGAGGCCCGGTCGCGGGCGTCGAAGGTCACGACCGGGGTGTGCTCGGGGATGTCCAGGGCGTCCCGGATCTCCTCGGCCGGGTAGTTCCGGGAGTCGGGGAAGACGTTCAGCGCGACGACGAAGGGCACCTCCTGCCGCTCCATCTCCTCGATCGCCCGGAAACTGGACTCCAGGCGGCGGGTGTCCACCAGGACGATCGCGCCGAGCGCCCCCTTGAACAGCCCGTTCCACAGGAACCAGAACCGCTCCTGTCCGGGGGTGCCGAACAGGTACAGCACCAGGCTCTCGTTGATGCCGATCTTGCCGAAGTCCAGGCTGACGGTGGTCTGTGTCTTGTCGGCGACACCGATGAGATGGTCGACGTCGGCACTGGCCTGGGTGAGGGTCTCCTCGGTGGTGAGCGGCTTGATGTCGCTGACCGAGCGGACCATGGTGGTCTTCCCGGTGCCGAAGCCGCCGGCGATCATCACCTTCACCGAACGGGTGTCCCCGGCCGAGCCTCCGGGTTGGTCAAAGCCTTTCAAGTCCACTGAGTACCTCCTCAAGGAGCGCGAGGTCGGGCCCGCGACCGGCGTTGTGCGCCGGAATGGGGTTACGGGCTTCGACGCGACCTGCGTCCAGCAGGTCCGACAGCAGCACCGCCAGAATGTTGAAGGGGAGCCCGAGGTGAGCGCCGAGCTCGGCGACCGAGAGCGGGTCGCGGCAGCGACGGAGGATCTCCTCGTGCTCGTGCTGCATGCCCGTTAACGGGGCGGCGCGGGAGACGACGAGAGTCGCCACGTCGAGGCTCGACGCCGAACCGCCCGGTCCGCTGCGCCCGCCGGTGAGGACGTAGTAGCGCTCGAGACCGGACGGGTCCGACGGTCTGCGGGGAGCACTCATCCAGAGTGCTCCTCCAGGCGCGGAGTGGTGCCGAGGAGCTCACCCATCCTGCGGGCCAGGTCCCTCATCTGGTGGCCGAGCAGGCCCTGGTCGAGGCCTTCCCTGGCGAGGACGCCGAGGTATGTCTCCACACCCGCGCGCACGACGAAGAGGTGCCCGCCGTCCACCTCGATCATCGCGAGGCGCAGTTGCCCGGCGTACTTGGGGAACTGCTCGGCGACCGGCTGGGCCAGGGCCTGCAGGCCGGCCACCACGGCGGCGAAGCGGTCGACGTCGTCGGGGTCTTCGGCGCCGTAGGAGGTGATGGCCTTGCCGTCGCTGGAGGCCACGAGGGCGAAGCGGATCTCCTGGATGCTCTCGACGAGATCGCGGAGCGCCCAGCTCACATCTGTTCCAGGTTGCGTCATGGGACTAGTCGCTCTCTTCGGTGCGGTGCTCGGTGTACTCGCGGCCGGCGAGGGTGTCGCCTTCGCCGGCCGCCTCGGAGGCCTCCGCCGCGTCGCGCCCGGCGGTGGCGAAGGCGGCGAGCCCCGAGAAGGACGCGTCCGGCGGGACGGCGGCCACCGTGCTCCGGTCGGCCGGCCTGGGCGCCTCCGTCTCGTTCCGCTTGCTGCGGCGCCGGGGCAGTCCGCCGGGCGTGGTCTCCACGGTCTCGGGCTGTCCGGCCCGTGGTTCGGGTTCGGCGAGCGTCTCGCGGACCGGGGCGGGCGCGGCGGTGCGGGCCTCCGGGGCGGGGGCGGCCGGTACCGTCGCGGTCGTGGGCAGCGGGCTGAAGTACTTGTGCGGCACCACGACCACCACGGAGGTTCCGAGCCACGGTGAGTCCGCGAAGGTGACGCGGATGCCGTAGCGGCGGGCGAGTGCGCCGACGACGCGCAGGCCGATGTTGGCGTCCTCGGTGATGCCGCCGAGGCCCGCGCCGGGCGCGGTGCCCGCGAGGGCATGCTCGGCCTCGCGCTTCTTCTCCTCACTCAGGCCCTTGCCGGAGTCCTGGATCTCGATGCCGACGCCGTTGGGGACCTCCTTGCCGGAGATGAGCACCGGCTCGGTGGGTGGCGAGTAGCGGGCCGCGTTGTCCAGGAGGTGGGCGAGGACCAGCGTGAGGTGGTCGACGAGGCCGCCGTCGACGCCGAGTTCGGGCAGGTGGCGGACCTGGATCCGGTGGAAGTCCTTGATCCGGCCGATGCCGCCGCGCACCACGCTGAGCAGCCGCTGCGGTTCCTGCCACTGCCGACCGGGCCGGTCCGAGCCGCCGAGCACACCGATGCTCGCGGCCAGCGAGTCGGCGGGGCCGAGCTCCTGGTCGAGCTCCATCAGGCCCCGGGCGACGGCCGGCAGCCGGCCGTGCTCGCCCTGCATCTCGTGCAGCCGGCCCCGGAGCTTGCTGGTCAGGACGTGGATGCGGTTGCCGATGCTGATCACGGCCTGCTCGGCGGAGGTGGAGCGGTCGAACTCCGCCTCCAGACCGATCAAGGACGTGCGCAGCAGCTTGCGCAGTTCGGCCTGGAGTTCCGAGCTGACCTTGGCGCACTGGTTGACCGTGGGCAGCAGGTCGTCGATGGCGTCGCCGGAGCGCAACTTCTCCATCGCGTCGGGCAGTTGCTCGTCGGCGAGCCGGGCGACCGCGGCGAGCTGGTGGGAGAGCTGCTCCTGCCAGACCGCGGCCTGGTCGGCGAGCTGGGCCTCATACGAGGTGGCCTGCTCGGTCAGCCGCTCCTCATAGGCCCGGGACCGCTCGGCGAGCTGCGACTCGTACGTGGCGCTCTGGTCGGCCAGACGCCGCTCGTACGTCGCGTTCTGCTCGTTGAGCTGGGATTCCAGGCCGGCGCGATCGGCGGCGAACTTCCGTTCCATTCCCGCTACATGCTGCTGCCACTGCTGGTTGTGCTCGGCCTGCGTGGTGCGGAAGGAACCCTCCGCGCGGTGCAGTTGAGCCCTGGTGCGCAGCAGCAGGCGTACGCACACGGTGCCGGCAGCCGTCGCCGCGACGCCGGCGACGGCCACGGTTATTCGCTCCGAGCTCATGAACGTGGCGGCAACGGTCCCGCCTCCCAAGCCCAGCGGCATCAACCACCAGCTGTACCAGGCGACAGGGGCCCGCGCCGCCGGTGGCGGAGTGGCGAGTTCCATCTGCATCCTTCGAAGCAACACGAACGAACAGGGGGGGGTGTTGGACCGCACTCATGAGTACGCACCGCGAGTCGACTGGACGCGATCGCGTCAACTCGCAGCGCCGATCGGAACCTTATCGGGTTTGGACCCGAAAGGATCAATCGCGGCCACCTGCTGGACGTGAGGGTTCCGTCACGCTCCGAAAGAAGGCAACAGGTCGACAAATGACTTTGCCGTCACTGGAGTTGATCGCGTGTCAGGCGAAACGTCACCCCGCGCACCCTGCCGCGCGCCGAGGCCGCGGAGGTCAGCGGGCGGTCTGGAACGTGCGGCGGTAGGCCTGCGGGGAGACCCCGATCGCCGCGTTCAGGTGCTGGCGCAGGGACGCGCCGGTCGCGAAGCCGACCCGGCCGGCGATCTGGTCCACTGTCAGATCGCTGGACTCGAGCAGATGCCGGGCCCGGACCACGCGCTGCTGGATCAGCCAGCGGCCGGGGCTGAGGCCCACCTCGTCGTGGAAACGGCGGGCGAAGGTGCGCTGGCTCATCCGGGCATGGCCGGAGAGATCGGCGAGAGTGAGCGGTTCACCGAGGCGTTCCAGGGCCCAGGCGCGGGTGGCGGCGGTGCTGGCGGCGCCCTGCTCGGGGACGGGCTGCTCGATGTACTGGGCCTGGCCTCCGTCCCGGAAGGGCGGGACGACGCAGCGGCGGGCGACGCTGTTGGCCAGCCGGCTGCCGTGGTCCTTGCGGACGAGGTGCAGGCAGATGTCCACGCCGGAGGCGGCCCCGGCGGACGTGAGGAACGGGTGGTCGTCGACGAACAGCACGTCCGGGTCGAGGTCGACGCGCGGGAACATGCGCCGGAACCGGTCGGCGACCTGCCAGTGGGTGGTCGCCCGGCGCCCGTCGAGGAGGCCGGCGGCGGCGAGGACGAAGGCGCCGGTGCAGATCGAGACGATGCGGGTGCCGGGGCGGATGAGCGCGAGCGCGGCCAGAACGTCGTCGGACACCTCGTCGGCCAGGCGGGAGGGCGCCACGGGCGCGATCACCACCGTGCCTGCCGTGGCCAGGGCTTCGGGGCCGTGCTCCACGGTGACGCCGAAGTCCGCGTTGGTGCGCACCAGACGGCCGTCGACCGAGCAGGTGATGACCTCGTAGCGGCCGTCGGCCGCGCCGAGGATCCGGCTGGGGATGCCCAACTCGAAGGGGTAGACCCCGTCCAGGGCCAGGACCACCACTCGCTCACGTCGCATGGCACGATTCTATCGAAGGTTGGCAATCTTGCCATTGGCGGGGTGCGTGCGGACCGGCAGGCTGGTTGACCATGAGCACACAGAACACGATGCGAGCCATCAGCCAGGACGTCCTCGGCGGTCCCGAGGTGCTGAAGGAAGTGGAGATCGAGCGCCCGGTACCGAAGCCGAACGAGGTGCTGGTCCGGGTACGGGCCGCCGGCGTCAACCCGACCGACTGGAAGCACCGCGCGACCGGCGGGTTCCTGGGCGAGCCGCCCTTCGTCCTGGGCTGGGACGTCTCCGGGGTGGTGGAGGCGGTCGGCATCGGCGTCGTGGCTTTCGCGCCGGGGGACGAGGTCTTCGGCATGCTGCCCTACCCCTACGGGCACGGCTCGCACGCCGAGTACGTCATCGCCCCCGTGCGCGCCCTGACCCGGAAGCCGGCCGGGGTCGACCACACCCAGGCGGGGGCGCTGCCGCTGGTCTCGCTCACCGCCTGGCAGGCGCTGACCGAGCACGCGGACCTCCAGCCGGGTCAGCGGGTGCTGATCCACGCCGCGGCCGGCGGGGTGGGGCACGTGGCGGTGCAGATCGCCAAGGCGCGCGGCGCGTATGTGATCGGCACGGCGAGCGCGGGCAAGCACGAGTTCCTGCGCTCGATCGGCGTCGACGAGACGATCGACTACCGCGAGACGGACGTCACCGAGGCCGTGAAGGACGTCGACGTCGTGCTGGACACGATCGGCGGCGACAACGCCCTGCACTCACTGCGTGTGCTGCGCCCCGGCGGTGTCCTGGTGTCGATCCTCCCCGTCGGCTCGGACGACCTCTACGAGGAGGCCGATCGGCTCGGCGTGCGTGCCCTGCGGATGCTGGTGGACGCCGACCGCAGCGGCATGGAGGCGATCGCGGACCTGATCGAGACGGGCAGGCTGCGCGCCACGATCGCCGGCACCTTCCCCCTGGCCGAGGCGGCCGAGGCACACACCCTCGGCGACACGGGCCGCACGACGGGGAAGCTGGTGCTGGTGAACGACTGAGCCGGACCGCGGCGGGCGGTTTCAGAACGTCAGGACCGGCTTGATCGTCTTGCCGAGCGCATGTCCTGGACCGCGCGGTCGATGTCCTCGAAGGGATGGGTGCTGATCAGGCGGTGCAGGGGGAGGCGGCCGTCCTTCAGCAGGTGGACCAGGGCCGGGATCATGGTCCGGGTCTCGCTGTCGCCGAAGGTGAGGCCGACGATCCGCTTGCCGCCGAGGAGGCCGTTGACGTCCAGGGCGACCTCGGTGCCGAAGGGCGGTGCGCCGACGACGACCAGGGTGCCGCGGGCGGCGAGCGCGTCGACGCCCTGGCGCAGGACGCCGGCGTGGCCCGTGGTCGTCGTCCTGGGCGCGCCGCCGGTCTCGGGTTTCGTGCGCTCACACCTCGACGAGCTGGTCAGACCTTCCGGGATCACCGCGCTTCAGTACACGGCGCTGACCGTGCTGGAACGGCACGACGGGCTGTCCGCGGCCCAGCCGGCGCGCGACTCCTTCGTCACCGCCCAGTCGATCGCGGACCTGGTCCGCTCCCTGGAGGGCCGCGGACTCGTACGCCGCGAGCGCAACCCCCGCAGCCGCAGGGAGTTGCTGATCCTGCTCACCGACTCGAGCCGTGAGCTGCCGGCCCGGCACGCCGGGCCCGTCCGGGAGCTGGAGGAACGGATGGTGCGCGACCTCACCGCGCATCAGACCGCGCAGTTCCGCCAAGCGCTCACCAAGGCCTGGCACGCCCTGTCGTAACCCGGCCGGGACTCCGCGACGCGCCCCCGGAATCGCACCCGCGCACGCCCCGGCGTGAACCTCGGCCAACTCGGCCGGAATTCAAAGACATATGTCAATCGAACATGCTCAAATTCACTCGTTGGAGGGTAACTTGCAGAGCGGGGAACGGCGTTGAGGCCGTCACCCCTCCCCCACGCACGGAGCAGGCTGGAGGCGATCTCGTCGTGCGGCAGGAACCTGCACCGCTCACCCGGCATCTGCGCGTCCGCCAGGAACGGGGGCACACGGTGCTGGAGTTCCGCGGCGAGATCGACCTCGCCGCGGCCTCGGAGATCGCCCCGCACCTGGACCGGGAGACCGCCCGCCCCGCCGCCCGCATCGTGATCGACCTGAGCCGGATCGACTTCTTCGACTGCTCCGGCCTGCGGCTGCTGTACCGGGCCCGCAGCCGGGTGCTCGACCGGCGGGGCCAGATGCTGCTCGTCTGCGCCCACCCGCTGACGCTGCGCGTCCTGCGGATCACCGGCCTGTCCCGGCTGCTGCCTCCGCAGCCGACGCTGGACGCCGCCCTGGAGCAGCCCGAGGCGACGTCCCGGCCCTGACGGATGTGCGCCCCGCGTGCTTCCTCCCACGTCGTCCCGTCGTCAACTCGGCGGTCTGGCAGGGGGTGTGGCGGGCATCCGGACAGTAGGAAGGAGGGCCGTCGCATGACGACTCCCGTCAAGCGCCTCCCCAGGCGCATGCCCGGCTGGGCGAAGGTGGTGGCCGCACTCGTGCTGGTGCTGGTGGTGTTCTTCGCCGGGCTCCGGCTGAGCGTGCTCCCGGGCCTGAAGGACCTGTTCGGTACCGAGACGCACGACCGGTCCGGTCCCGCGCTGCTGAAGTCCGTCCAGGACATCAGCCGCTACGACGCCGCCTCCGGCAACTTCCAGGTCGTCGTGGACCTGGAGAAGGACGCCAAGCTCCTGCCCGACGCGATCCGCGGCACCCGCACCCTGTACGTCGGGGCCGGCACCGTCGACGCCTACGTCGACCTGGGCAAGGTCGGCGAGGACGACGTGAAGGTCAACGGCGACCGCACGTCCGCCACGCTCCGGCTGCCCCACGCCCAACTGGGCAAGCCCGCCCTCGACCCCGACCGCTCCTACGCGGTGTCCAAGCAGCGCGGTCTCCTCGACCGCCTCGGCGACCTCTTCTCGGACAACCCCAACGGTGAGCAGGCCGTGCAGAAGCTCGCGGTGCGGCACATCGGCGACGCGGCGAAGGAGAGCGAGCTGACCGCTCGGGCCGAGTCGAACACCACCGGCATGCTCGAAGGCCTGCTGCGCTCCCTGGGCTTCAAGGAGGTGCGTGTGTCGTACGGGAGCTGATCAGTTCCCGGGGACCCCGGGCAGGGCCAGTCCTTCCAGCAGCGAGGGGGTCACCAAGTACCGCCCCGGCCGCGGGACGCGGCCGCGCGCGGCGGCTCCCCGCCGGGAGTGCTCCCGCGGATCGGGGGCAAACCGAGGGGTGGGCACGGTCCCCGGCGACACCGCCGGGGACCGTGGCCGGGAATCACCCCCCACGGCATCGTCGGCCGGCCCGGGGGTAACCGCCCTGTCACGCAGGGACGTTGAAGACTGGAGGACTCCCCATGGCCAGTGCAGCCTCACGTACCCGGACCACCGGGTCCGGGAGCGAGCGACGCCCGCTCCCGTTGCCCGTCCGGCTGCTGGCGATGCTGTGCGCGTTCACGTTCATGGTGGCCTTCGCCGTGGTGCTGGCCCGGCTGACCCTGCAACCCTCGCCCGCCTCGGAGGCGCTGACCCACAGCAATCTCCAGCCGGGCAGCTCCCTCAAGGCCTACCTCGACCAGCCCGAACTGCGGGACGCCGTCAAGCAGATCGGCGGCAACATCCTGCTGGGCATTCCCTTCGGCGTCCTCGTGCCCGTGGTCGCCCCCCGCACCCGCGGCATCCTGCGCGTACTGCTGCTGACCGCCATCGTGATGCTCCTGGTGGAGTTCGCCCAGGGCGCCCTGGTCACCGGCCGCGCCTTCGACATCGACGACGTCATCCTCAACACGTCGGGCGCGCTCATCGGTTACCTGCTCCTCGGGCGCCGTCTCAGCAGGGCCGTGCACGCGCGCAAGCCGCGCCCGGGCCGGGCGGAGAAGAAGCCGTCGGCGGAGAAGAAGCCGTCAGCGGGCAAGGCCTAGGGCCCGGCGGGCCCTAGTGCACGGTCCAGGTGTACTTGTCACCGCCCACCCAGCGGATCACATCCGGGTCGTCCATGTCGTGCACGGGGATCCCGTACGCGGCCGCGGCCGCCAGCACGTCGGTGATGGACCGGGCCTCCCCGACCACCTGGCCGTCGATCTGCACGATCCGGAACGGCGGATTGCCCGGCTGCACCCCGAGCACCTGGATCCGCGGGTGGGATATGTACGGGCTCGCGCTTTCGGTCATGCATCGAGCGTAGAACGCAACCGGCGGCGGCGCGGGTCCAGGACACCCGCCGGGACCTCCGCCGCTCAGGGGCGGCGCCAGTCATCAGTGGTCAGATGGGAACCGGCCTGCGGGCCCATCCGGAGCATCCCGCCGTCGACGACCCAGGACGCACCGGTGACGTACGAGGCGTCCGGGCCGGCGAGGAAGGCGATGACGGCGGCGACCTCGCGGGCGTCGCCGGGCCGGCCGAGCGGGATGCCCGGGCGGCTCTCGGTGTGCGGGTCGGTGTCCTCCTGCCCGGTCATGGGCGTGGAGATCTCCCCCGGGGCGACGGCGTTGACGGTGATGCGGTGCTCGGCCAGTTCGAGCGCCATGACCTGGGTGAGCTGCCCGAGTCCGCCCTTGGCGGCGCAGTAGGGCGCGGCGCCCACCCGCGGCTCGTGCTCGTGGACGGACGTGACGTTGATGATCCGGCCGCCCTCGCCGTGCCCGATCATGCGCCGGGCCGCCTTCTGCCCGCACAGGAACGGCCCGACGAGATCGACGTCGAGGACCTCGCGCACGTCGGACAGTTCCAGGTCCAGGAAGGGCGTCATGGTGCCGGTCCCGGCGTTGTTGACCAGCACGTCGATGCGGCCGAGCCGTTCACACAGGTCGTCGACGGTGTCGGCGGCGTCGGGCAGCCGGGTGAGGTCCATCCGGGCGACCTCGGCCCGCTGTCCGTGCGAGCGCACTTCGCCGGCCGTCTCCTCCGCACCCTCGCGGTCGCTGTGATAGGTGATGCCGACGTCCATGCCCGCCTGCGCCAGGCGTACGGCGGTGGCGCGGCCGATGCCGGAGTCGGCGCCGGTGATCACGGCGACCTTGCTGGGTGACGCGCTGGGGGCGGACATGACGAGCCTCCTCGTCGACGGGGCCGGGACCAGGCATCGCAGTACCCGGGGGGATACCGGGCAAACCGCGTGCGCCCGTCGTGCGGCCCCCCGGGCGCTGGGGAACCCTTGAGGGGGAGGTGGCGATGGACCCCGTCGAAGCGCTGGACCGGATCGCCTTCCTGCTGGAGCGGTCCCTGGCACCGACCTACCGCGTACGCGCCTTCCGTACGGCGGCGCGCGTGCTGAGGGACCTGGGCGGCGACGAGGTGCGCCGGCGGGCCGCGGACGGGTCGCTGGAGAAGCTCAAGGGGGTCGGACCGAAGACGGCGCAGGTGGTGCGGGAGGCCCTGGCAGGCCAGGTGCCCGGCTATCTGTCGAAACTGGAGGGCGAGGCGCACGAGCAGCCGGCCGTACGGGGCGGGCAGAAGCTGCGGGCGCTGCTGCGCGGGGACTGCCATCTGCACTCCGACTGGTCGGACGGTGGCAGCCCGATCGAGGAGATGGGCCGGGCCGCCGCGGAGCTGGGCCACGAGTGGGCGGCGCTGACCGACCACTCGCCGCGGCTGACGGTGGCCCGCGGCCTGTCGCCCGAACGGCTGCGGGAGCAACTGGACGTGGTGGCCGAGCTGAACGGGACCTGGGCGCCGTTCCGGCTGCTGACCGGCATCGAGTGCGACATCCTCGAGGACGGCACCCTCGACCAGGAGCCGGAACTGCTGGACCGGCTCGACGTGGTGGTCGTGTCGGTGCACTCCAAGCTCCGCATGGACGCCCGGTCGATGACCCGGCGGATGGTGGCCGCCGTACGCGATCCGCACTCGGACGTGCTCGGGCACTGCACGGGGCGGCTGCTGACCGGGCGGGGGCGGCCGGAGTCGGAGTTCGACGCGGACGAGGTGTTCGCCGCCCTCGCCGAGACCGGCACCGCCCTGGAGATCAACAGCAGGCCCGAGCGGCTGGACCCGCCGCGGCGGCTGCTGCGCCGGGCCGTGGACGCGGGGGTGCTGTTCTCCGTCGACACCGACGCGCACGCGCCCGGGCAGCTGGACTGGCAGATCAACGGATGCGCGCGGGCCGAGGAGTGCGGGGTGCCGCCGGAGCGGGTGGTGACCACCTGGTCCCTCGACGAGCTCCTCGCCTGGACCCGTGAGCGGCGGGTGCCGTCCGGCGTGGCGGGCGGCTGACGTGGTACCCGCACCGCCGGAGAGGAAGGGACCGCACCTATGGTAAGCGAGGGACGGGCGGCCGTGTTCGACGTCGACGGCACGCTGGTCGACACCAACCATCTGCATGTCGTGGCCTGGTGGGAGGCCTTCCGGCAGGCGGGTCACGAGGTGCCGATGCACGCCATTCACCGGGCCGTGGGCCTGCCGTCGACCGACCTGGTCGCCCATCTGCTGGGCGAGGACCGGGACACCGGCCAGGACGCCGGCATCAGCGCCGGGCACCTGGCGCTGTACGGGCAGTACTTCGACCGGCTGCCCGCACTGCCGGGGGCCGGGGACCTGCTGCGGCGGCTGCACCGGGACGGCTGGACGGTGGTGCTGGCCACCTCGGCGAGCGGCGCGGAACTCCGTGCGCTGCGCCGCGCCATCGACGCGGACGAGGCCATCGCCGCCACGGCCAGCGCCGACGACGTCGCCGAGGGCAAGCCGTCCCCCGAGCCGGTCGAGCACGCCCTGGAGCTCGCCGGGGTCCCGGCGGAGCGGGCGGTGTTCGTCGGCGACACCGTGTGGGACATGCTCGCGGGCAGCAGGGCCGGGGTGCGCTGCCTGGGCGTCCTGTGCGGTGGCATTCCGCGCGCCGATCTGGAGGACTCCGGCGCGGACGCGGTCTACGCCGACCCCGCGGATCTGCTGTCCTCCCTCGGTGACGGCCCGCTGGCGTGAAACGACGTGAAACCCCCGGTCACGGGGATACCCGCAGCGCATGACGCGTGTGACGAGTGCCGTACAGCGGGCGGCGGGAGCCTTCCGCGGACGGAAGGACGACGAAAGGGACACCGGGGCCGCCTCGAACGGGCGGCCCCGAGGAGCACCGACGGCACAGGGGCGGATGCGCGACCTGGAACAGGGGGCGCGTCGCGTACGGCCGGTGGATGCCGTACGGCGCGACACACGGGGCGCCTGGAACGCCGTACGAGCGGCGTGGCGCGGGCCGGGCAGGGAGCGGGACCTGGTCGTCCAGTCGCTGAAAGCGGCCGGGGCGGCGGTGCTCGCCTGGCTGGTGGGCGGCGTCTGGATGGGCGATCCGCTGGCGCTGATGGCGCCCTGGGTGGCGCTGGTGCTGGTGCAGGCCACGGTCTTCAGTTCGCTCGTGCAGGGGGCGCGGCAGTTCGGGGCGATCTGCGTCGGCACGCTGGTGGCCTCGGGAGCACAGGCCATCACCGACGACACGACGGGCGCGCTCGCCCTGTCGATACCGGTGCTGATGCTGCTGGCGAACTGGCCCCGCTTCGGCGACCAGGGCATCTACGCGGCCACCACGGCCCTGTTCACCATCTCCTCGGGCATGGTCAGCCTGTCCGCCGTCGGGCACCGGGTGGGGCAGGCCGCGATCGGCGCGGTCATCGGCGTCGCCGTCAACGCGCTCGTGCTGCCGCCGATCCATCTGCGGGACGTGCGGGAGAACCTGGCGGCGCTCGCCCGGGAGGCCGGGGACGTGCTGCACACGGTCGCCGGCGATCTGCGCGAGGGCGAGTGGGACGCCCAGACCGCCGCCGGCTGGGTCGGCGCCTCGAACCGGCTGGACCACCGTCTGAAGGCGCTGCGTTCGGCGCGCCGGTGGAGCCAGGAGAGCCTGCGCCTGACCTACGCCCCGCTGCGCGCCCTGCACCGCGTGCCGCACGGGGGTGTCCTGCCGTCGGTGGACGAGGACGACCGGCTCAGCCGGGTGACCGGGCACGTCGCCACGCTGACCCGGGCCCTCGCGGTGTCCGTGGACGACAAGCGGACGCCCGCCCCGCCCGAGGGCCCGGCCCTGCGCTCGTACGCGCGTCTGCTGGAGCTGGTCGGGGACGCCCTGTTCGCGGAGGCCGACAGTCTGCTCGAGGGCGGTGTGACCGCCCGGCCTGACGAGGAGACCGAGAAGGCGATGCGGGAGCTGCACGAGGAGTTGCAGGACGGGCTGCGCCGGCACGCCGGGGAGGGGGCCGCCCACACCGCCGTCCTGGGCACGTTGGTCCTCCAGGCGGAGAACCTCTGGACCGAGGTCGTCCCCGGCGATCAGGAGCAGTGACGCAGCTCACCGAGCAGGTGGGCCGCGCGCGGAACACCCCAGTGTGGTTGCCCGTTGAACAAGGCGTGGGTCCGGACAGGACCCCCTGAGCCGCCCCGGCCGTGATTCCCCCGTCCGGCCGGGGCTTCCCTTTGCTCACGTGCAAGACGCGCCACCTGGGTACTCGGTCACCTCTCGCGGAACCACGCGGCCGAGAGGAGCGCAAGGTGAGCAGCGCAACGGGCATGAGAGTCGTCGTCACGGGCGCCACCGGAAACGTCGGCACGAGCGTGGTGCGCGCCTTGTCGGAGGACCCGGAGGTCGCCTCCGTGCTGGGCCTGGCCCGGCGGATCCCGGACTGGTCGCCCCCGAAGACGGACTGGGCCGCCGTCGACCTCGCCTCCGAGCGGTCCGATCTGGTGGAGCGGTTCGCGGGCGCCGACGCGGTGGTCCATCTGGCCTGGGCGTTCCAGCCGACGCACGACCCGGCCGCGACCTGGCGCACGAACGTCCTCGGCAGCATGCGCGTCCTCGAGGCGGTCGCCGCCGCGGATGTGCCGGCGCTGGTGCACGCCTCGTCGGTCGGCGCGTACTCCCCCGGTCCGAAGGACGAGGCCGTCGACGAGTCATGGCCGACGCACGGCTGGCCGGGTGCCGCGTACTGCCGGGAGAAGGCCTATCTGGAGCGTGCGCTGGACACGTTCGAGCGCGACCGGCCCGAGACGCGGGTGGTGCGGATGCGGCCCGCCTTCCTCTTCCGGCGGGAATCGGCGAGCGAGCAGCGCCGCATCTTCGGCGGCCGCTTCCTGCCCGGCCCGCTGGCCCGACCGGAGCTGCTGCCCTTCCTTCCCGACGTCCCGGGGCTGCGGGTGCAGGCCCTGCACACGGACGACGCGGCGAACGCGTACCGGCTGGCGCTGCTTTCCGGCGTGCGGGGCGCCTTCAACCTGGCGGCCGACCCGCCGGTCGACGCCCGGCTGCTGGGCGAGATGTTCGACGCGCGCCCGGTGCGGCTGCCCCGCACGGCGGTCCGGTCGGCGATCGCCGCGGCCTGGGGCCTGCATCTGCTGCCCGCCTCTCCGCACTTGTTCGACGCGGTGCTGCGGCTGCCGCTGATGGACTGCACGCGTGCGCGCACGGAACTCGGCTGGCAGCCCGAGCACACCGCCCCTGAGGTGCTGGAGGAGTTCCTGCTGGGCCTGAATGAGGGGGCGGGGGCGCGTACGGAGCCGATGCGGGGACGCAAGGTGGGCTGAGCGGGGCGCACTTCCGGCGGCCCGGGCGCACTCCCGGCGGCTCGGGCGCTCTCTCCAAGGCGGCCCGGGCATACCGCTCCCCGTGATCCGGACCTTCTCCCGGGCGGCCCGGGCGTGCCGCTCCGTGATCCGGACATGCCCGAGGGCCGCAGCCGACCCCCACAGCCGGCTGCGGCCCTCGGTGGGATGCCCTCCTCAGGCGGAGGGCTCGTCAGGCACCGGGTGCTCGGTCTGATCCGTTCCCGAGCGCGGTGCTCCTCGCCGGCCCGTCCCCGCTTCGTCCGTGTCGGGGACGTCGTCGGCGGGCTCGTCGGTCTCGTCGTCGTTCTGCCGCGTGTCGTTGCCGTCGGTGCCCGTGAAGCGCGGGGCGACCTCCCACGGGTCCTCGCCGTCGTCGGCCTGCTGGTCCGGCATGTCCCGCGGGATGGGCTCACCGTTCTCACCGGGTCCTTCGAGGCGGTGGTCGGTCACGGCGTGCTCCCTTCTGTGGTCCGGGCGTCACGCGAGTACCTCCGCGGTGATCGGCGAAACCTCAGCGCGGCGTCCGCTCCTGAAGTGCCGTGCGCCAGGCCGGGACCGGGTACTCCGGTGCCGGGTCGGGGCGCCGTCCGCCGCGGGCGAAGAAGTCGGCGAGCGGCAGGATCGCCGCGCCGATCGTCACCGCGTCGGGCCCGAGCCTGCCGAGGTCGACGGTCACCTTCCCGGCGGGGTGGCGCAGCGCGTACGACATGGCGTGGCGGCGTACGGCGGGCAGGAACCGCGAGCCGAGCGCCAGGCCCGCCCAGCCGCCGATGAGGATGCGCTCGGGCTGGAAGAGGTTGATCAGGTCGGACAGGCCCGCCCCGAGGTACTCGGCGGTCTCCTCCAGGACGGCCAGCGCGACGGGGTCGGCGGCGGCGCCCTCGGCGGGGTGGGCCGCGGCGAGCATCGTGGTGAGGGCGGTCTCCTCGTCGGTGCCGTCCGGGACGCGGCCGCCCTCCTCCCGCCAGCGGGCGAGCAGCGACTCGGCGCCCGCGTACGCCTCCAGACAGCCGAGCGCACCGCACCGGCAGCGGCGGCCCCGCACGCGCACGGTCAGATGCCCCCACTCGACGGCGCGGCCCTGGTCCACGTCGGGGGTGACGAGGCTGGCGCCGACGCCGGAGCCGAACAGCACCACGACGGCGTTGCGGGCGCCGCGTCCGGCACCGAACCACATCTCGGCCTGGCCCAGCGTCTTGGCGCCGTTGTCGATGAAGTACGGGACGGTGTCCGGCAGCGGGGAACCGGCGCGCAGCAGGGCCTCCAGCGGGACGGCGTCCCAGCCGATGGTCTGCCCGTGCACGAGTGCGCCGCGGTCCGCGGTGCGCTCGACGATGCCGGGGACACCGATGCCGACGCCGAGGAGCCGCTCGGGCGCGAGGCCGGCGGTGTCCAGGACTTCGGCGATGCCCTGGCGGATGTGGTCGACGATGGCCTCGACCTCGTACCGCTGCGGCGACAGCGGGCGCTCGACGCGGGCGAGTTCGGTGAGGGTGAGGTCGAAGAGCTCGACGCGGACCCGGGTCTCGCCGACGTCGACGCCGATCATGTGGCCGCTGCCGGGCGCGACCCGCAGCAGGGTGCGCGGGCGGCCGCCGTCGGAGTCGACGCTGCCGGCCTCCTCGACCAGCCCGTCGGCGACCAGGTCCGCGACGACGTTGCTGACGGAACCGGAGCTCAGGCCGGTGACCGGGCCGAGTTCGAAGCGGCTGAGCGGGCCGTCGAAGTAGAGCCTCTGCAGCACGGCCGTGCGGTTGGCCCGCCTGAGATCGCGTACCGTGCGCCCGTTCCGCGCCGCCATGTGACTCTCCTCGCATCCCCTGTCCGACCTGCAACATACCGTCGGGGCCGGGCCCGGCGCGACATTCTCCAACCCTTATTTCACGATGTGATCTAACAGCCGGGCCGACAGGGCGGGTGACGGAAATCCGCTGGCCCCTCGCGTCACTCGTGTCTAACCTGACCTGGCCCCCAGAACCTAGACCCCCTAGGTTTCGCGACGATCACTCTCAGGAGCCCCCGTGCAGCCGCTCACCGAGCAGGACATCCGCGCCTCTTTCATCAACTGCTCCAAGGGCGAGGCCAAGCGCCTGGCCGTGCCCCGGGACCTCGACGAGCGTCCCTGGGCCGATCTCGACTTCCTCGGGTGGCGTGATCCGGGAGCGCCCGACCGGAGCTATCTGGTCACCGGGCGGGCTGGGCGGCTGGTGGGCGTGTCGATGCGGTTCCAGGCCGCGCAGCGCGGGTTCCTGCAGCGCAGCATGTGTTCGCTGTGCCTGACGACGCACCCGCGGGGCGGGGTCGCGCTGATGACGGCACGGAAGGCGGGAGCGGCCGGACGCGAGGGCAACTCCGTCGGGGCGTACATGTGCACCGACCTCGCCTGCTCCCTGTACATCCGCGGGAAGAAGGCGCTCGAGGCCGGGTCCCGGTTCGAGGAGAGCCTCACCGTGGAGGAGCAGATCGAGCGGACCACGGGCCGTCTGGCCGCCTTCCTCGACAAGGTGTACGCCTGATCCCCTCGGTCGCCCGTGGTTTGCCCCGGCGCTAACGTCCTTCATGAGCGTCCTTCATGGATGTGTTCGACGGATGCGTTCGATGCGCCGGGAAGGGGAACAGCCCCAGGATGCGAGAGGTAAGTGAGTGGAGGGCGCCCGCCGAGCGGATCGTGAGGAAGCGTCGTGATCCCGTGGTCGTCCAGACGCTGCGGTCCGCGTTCGCCGCGACGATCGCCTACGTCATCGCGCTGCGCCTGAGCCCCGAGCCGGCCCCTCTCACCGCCCCCCTGACGGCGCTGCTGGTCGTCCAGGTGACCCTGTACGCCACGATCACCAACGGCTTCCGGCGGGTGAACGCCGTGGTGACCGGCGTCCTCGTCGCCATCGCGTTCAGCCTGCTGGTGGGCCTGACCTGGTGGAGCCTCGCCCTGCTCCTGCTGGCCTCGCTGGTGGTGGGTCGGCTGGTCCGGGTGGAGGAGTACGTCCCCGAGGTCGCGATCAGCGCGATGCTCGTCCTCGGCGTGACCAGCGTCGGGGAGTACGCGTGGGCGCGGGTGGTGGAGACGCTGATCGGCGCGGTCGTCGGGCTCGCCTGCAACCTGCTGCTGGCCCCGCCGGTATGGGTGGAGGAGGCGGGCGAGTCGATCGACGGCCTGGCACGCCGCCTGCGGCAGCTGATGCTGCGCATGGGCGAGGGGGCGGCCCGCGGCACACCCGTGGACCGCGCGGAGATGCAGCTGCACGAGGCGCGCCGGCTGGACCACGAGATCGTCGAGGTGGACGCGGCCCTGCGGCAGGCCGAGGACAGTCTGCGGCTCAACCCGCGCGTGCACGACAGCGTGCTGCACCGGGTCGTGATGCGCACCGGCCTGGACACGCTGGAGATCTGCACGGTCGTCCTGCGGGTACTCGCCCGCTCCCTCACCGACCTGGCGAAGGCGCGGGCACCCGAGCCGCTGTTCGAAGCCGAGACGGGCGCCGCCCTGGAACAGGTGCTGTCCGAGATCGCCGACGCCGTGGTGAGTTTCGCGGTGCTGGTCACCACCCACCTCAGCGCGAGCGCGGAGTCGGCGGAGGAGCGTCTCGCCACGGAACTGCGCACCGCTGCGGGCACCCGCGACAAGCTGGCCCTGCTGCTGCGCGAGGAAGCCGAGCGCAACCCCGATCACTGGCAGCTGCCGGGAGCCGTGGTGACGGAGGTCAACCGCATCCTCGACGAGCTCGACACCGAGCACCGCACCCGGCGCCTGTTCGAGGAGCTGGACCGCGTGTCGCGCGAGCAGCGCGCCCGGATGCCCCGTCTGACGCAGCTGCGGGAGCGGCTCGGCGTCACGGAAGAGCTGTGGCGGAACCGCGCGGGGTTCGAAGGGCGTTCTCGCTGAGGGGAACGCCGGCAGGGGGCCGGCACCCGGATGCGAGGAGCGGGCCGATGGCCGACACGACCGTGCGGATCGACGGGAACACACTGCGGCTGCCGGGCGGGGTCGCGGTGCGGTTCATCCGCACCCTGCGCCTGCCGGAGAGCGGCACCCATCCGCTGCCGCCCGGTCTCGGGGAGTTCCCGGTGCGACGGGTCGCGGACTACGCGGACAGGGTTCCCGAGGCGTGGCGGGCGCGCGGCGGTGTGATGCTGCCGGTGTATCTGCGCGAGGCGATGTGGCTGAGCTTCGCGGGCACCTCGGAGCCGGCCGCGCTCCAGGTCGGCGTCGGAAAGGTATGCGCGGTCTCGGGCCGGCCCTGGAGCGACCGCCCGGGCCGCGGCCCGCAGAACTATGTGGTGCTGCCCCGCCAGCCCTGGCTGGACGGCATCAACTCCGGCACGGGCACGGTCCGGCAGTTCGTGGCCGTGCCGCTCGGCCTGGGCGCCACCGTCGAGGGGCAGGTCACGGGCGAGGAGGTGTGGGGCGGCGTGCAGTTGCAGTCCTTCGCGCTGACCGACCGGGCACTGGCGCGGTGGCGTGAGGAGGAGCGGCGGCGGCAGGTGCCCCCGGCTCCCGCACCGCCGGGCGGCTACGGCGCCGCGACGCCGACCGCGTTCGGCGGCCCTGCCGCCGGTGGGTACGGTGCGCTCGCGCCCGGTGCCTACGGCGCCGCGATGCCGATGGCGGCCCCGCCGGCGCCGGGCGCCGTCCCGGCACCCCCCGCGACCGGTGCGGCCCCGCCGGCCCCCGGTGCCGCGCCCGCGGCACCGGCGAGCGCTCCGCGCGCGGCCGCCGCCATGGGTCTGGGCGTCGGCGGTTCCATGCGGCAGGAGGTCTACCAGGACGACCGGCCGCTCTCGGACTGGTCGCAGCGGCCGGCGGGCCGGGTCTTCGTGCATCTGGTGACGCCGCCGGAGTGGCGCCGCACCACCGGCGAGGCAGCGCCGCCGTCGCCGGTGGACCGGGCCGCGTACACGAGGGCGGGCCTGCCCTGGTTCGACTACTACGACGACGAGGCGCAGGACCTGGCCCCCACCGACACGCTCCAGTCCGTGAAGCCGGTCGGCGACTGGCTCGGCGACGACCACGAGCCCTGGCAGCCGCCCACGCCGGGCCAGACGCGGCAGCTGAAGGACGCCCCGGGCAAGCCGGTCGAGGACGGGGACTGGTGACCGGCCCGGGGCGGGTCCCGGCCGGACTGCCGGACCGCCGGGGCGGGTTGCTTCTCACGCAACGCCCCCGGCCGTGGTTGCACGCGGGGGCCGGGAAACGCCAGGGTGGCTGTCACGACGGGGACCGGTGACGACCTGAGGGGCGACATGGACAGTGGTGGCTGGAGCAGGCGCCGATTCGTCGGCGCACTGGCGGGCGGGACCGCCGCGGCGGCGCTGCCGTCCTGTGACAACGCGCCCGCGCCCGCGACGACTCCGGCCACCGCCCCGGAGCCCACAGCGTCGCGGGAGGCCCGCCGCCCCTCCGGGCCCCGCCCGCTCTACCTCGGCACGTACACGTCCGTCGAGGGCGGCGGCAAGGGCATCGGCCTGGCCACGTACGACGCGGCGACGGGCCGGATCACCGGCACCGGCACGATCCCCGGCGTCGGCGACCCTTCGTATCTCGCGATCCACCCGGACCGCGGCACGCTGTACGCGGTGGACGAGCGCGACGACGGCGCGGTGACCGCCGTCCGGCTGTCCGACCGGAAGGTGCTGGGCAGCCGGAGCACCGGCGGGGCGGCGCCCTGCCATCTGTCGGTGCATCCGGGCGGGCGCTGGCTGCTCAGCGCGAACTACGGCTCGGGCAGTGTGGCCGTGCATCCCATCGACGCCTCGGGCGCTCTCGGTGAGCGCACCGACCTCGTCCGGCACACCAGTCCGCCGCCCGGCCCCGGCCAGGAGGGCCCGCACGCCCACCAGTTCGTCACCAGCCCGGACGGGGGCCATGTCCTCGCCGTCGATCTGGGCACGGACACCGTCTACACCTATCGGCTGGACGAGAGGGCGGGCACGCTCACCGAGGTTTCGCAGGCGCACACCCGGCCGGGCGCCGGCCCGCGCCACCTCACGTTCCACCCGGACGGCCGGTACGCCTATCTCGCCAACGAGGCCGACAACACCGTCGCGGTCTGCTCGTACGACAAGGCCTCCGGCCGGGTGACCGTGGGCGAGGCGCAGTCCACGGGCACGGGTTCCGGCACGAACTACCCGGCGCAGATCCTGGTGACCGCCGACGGCCGCCACGCCTATCTCGCCAACCGCGGCCACAACAGCCTCACCCGCTATGCCGTCGAGGCGGACGGCGCCCGGCTCCGGCTGCTGGACACGGTGCCGGTGGGCGGCGACTTCCCCCGGCAGATCGCCTTCTCGCCGGAGGGCACGCTGCTCTTCGCGGCGAACCAGAAGTCCTCCACCGTCACCGTCTTCCACGTGGACGAGGCGAACGGCGCACTGCGGCGCGCTGGAGAATCGTTCCCCTCACCCGTCGCCGTCTGTGCGCTGCCGCTGTAGGGCCCGCGGGCACGACGCGGCCGTGGCCTGGCCGAGCAGGATGTGCATGCGCTCGGTGAGCTGCGCGACGTCGTCCGCGGGGGCGTGGAAGGCGAGGCGTACATCGCCGTGCGTGCGGGCGCGTTCGATGCGCAGCGTCAGTCCGTGCCGGTCGACGGCGAGCGGCTGGACGCGGACCGCGCCGTGCAGGCTGTCGGAGTCGACGAGCCGGGTGAGCCGTTCGACGGCGTCGGCGTGGCAGTCGGCGAGATGGGTGAGCAGCCGGGCCTCTGCCGTGGTGAGCGGGTCGGGCACGGCGGTGGCGAACTCGTCGAGGTCCACGACCACGGAGCCGGACGGCTGGCGCAGCACGACCCGCGTGGGCGTGAAGACGAGCCGCTCCCCCTGGACGGCGAACCAGCCCGCGAGCCACAGCCGCGAGCGGATCCGGCCCCGGACCGGGACGGGCGCGGCGTCGGCGAACTCCAGCACGGCGGACGGCTCGCCGCGGGGCGCGCAGATCGCGGCCGCGAGCAGGGCGCTGTCCTCCGGCACCTCCACGACCACCCGGCCGTCCTCGCCCACGGTGTGCGCGCCGACCAGCTCCTCCCGCGTGCCCTCCGCGGTCACGGAGCAGGACCACGCGGCGGCGAGCACCGACCGCGCCCGCTCCGCCGCGGCGGGAGCCGCCGTCCAGCTGTGGCTGTCGTCACCCATCCCAGACCTCCTTAGGTAAGCCTCACCTAACCTATCGAAGATCGGGGTGCACGCCAACCACGGCACATGCTCTTTTCAGACGTCTCAGGGTGTGAGAACGCCGAGCAGGGCGCGTGTACACAGCTCGCGCACCTGCTCCCTGCCCAACTCCGTGCCGCGCAGCCACTCCAGGCAGACGGCCGTGGTGAACGCCAGCCAGCCGCGCACGGCCAGCCGGACCTCCGGCCGCTCCTCGAAGTCGGGCCCGAATTCCGGGTCCGCGGCGAGCGCGGCGAGGATCTGCCGCTCCTGCGCGGCCAGCGCACGCTGGTAGACCCGCCGGACCGCCTGGTCCCCGGCCGCGTCGGCGCGGTGGAAGGCCCGGTAGCCGTGCGCGTGCGCCTGGACGTACTCCAGGAACGTCCCGAGACCGGCCGCGAGTTGTTCGCGGACCGGCACGCCGGGCACCGCCGCCGTCATGCGCAGCATGCGCTCGCTCTCACGCTCGACGACCGCCGCGAAGAAGTCCCGCTTGGTCGGGAAGTAGTGGTACAGCAGCCCGCGTGACACCCCGGCGATCTCGGCGACCTGCTCGATCCACACATCGTCGTAGGGGCTCTCCGAGAACAGCCGCGCCCCGACCGACAGAAGCTGCTCCCGGCGCTCCTCGGTGCTGAGCCGGCGACGCGTGCGCCCGCCCTGGTTCGCGGCCATGCCCGCACTTTACTTGACGTCGGTTCAACAACCGGATCAGACTGAACCGCGCTATTGAACCCACGTACAACACGTGCGAACCCGCCGCAGGACCAAGGGAGATCGCGTCATGACCCAGGCGCCGATACGGACCGGTGAGCCCAAGGGTTTCCGGAGTGCCGAGCTGGGCTGGCCGGAGCTGGACCGCATTCCGCATCCGCCGCGCCGGATCCCCCTGCTGGGTGACGTGGTGGGCGTGAACCGGAGCACTCCCCTTCAGGACTCCCTGCGCTACGCCCGCCGGCTGGGGCCGGTGTTCCGGCGGAAGGCGTTCGGCAAGGAGTTCGTGTTCGTGTGGGGCGCCCGGCACGCGGCCGACCTCGCGGACGAGTCGCGGTTCGCCAAGCACGTGGGGCTCGGCGTGGCCAATCTGCGGCCGGTCGCCGGGGACGGTCTGTTCACGGCGTACAACCACGAGCCGAACTGGCAGCTGGCCCACGAGGTGCTCGCGCCCGGGTTCAGCCGCGACGCCATGGCCGGCTACCACCCGATGATGCTGGACGTCGCCCGGCGGCTGACGGAGCACTGGGACACGGCGGCGGCGACCGGCCGGGCGGTGGACGTGCCCGGCGACATGACCAAGCTGACGCTGGAGACGATCGCGCGCACCGGCTTCGGGCACGACTTCGGGTCCTTCGAGCGCTCCCGGCCGCATCCCTTCGTGACGGCGATGGTGGGCACGCTGACCTACGCACAGCGGCTCAACACCGTGCCCTTCCCACTGGCTCCGCTGCTGCTGCGCAGCGCGACCCGCCGCAACGCGGCCGACATCGCCCACCTCAACGACACGGTCGACGAACTGGTCCGGGCCCGGCGCGCCACGGGTGGCGGCAACGGGGATCTGCTCGACCGCATGCTGGAGACCGCCCACCCCGAGACCGGGGAACGGCTGGCGCCGCAGAACGTCCGCCGTCAGGTGATCACCTTCCTCGTCGCCGGGCACGAGACCACCTCGGGCGCGCTCTCCTTCGCCCTGCACTACCTCTCCCGCCACCCCGAGATCGCCGCCCGCGCCCGCGCGGAGGTGGACCGGGTCTGGGGCGACACCGAGGAGCCCGCCTACGAGCAGGTGGCCCGGCTGCGCTACGTCCGCCGGGTGCTGGACGAGTCGCTGCGGCTGTGGCCGACCGCGCCCGCGTTCTCCCGGGAGGCCCGGGAGGACACGGTGCTGGCCGGGGAGCATCCGATGCGGCGCGGGGCCTGGGCGCTGGTGCTGACGCCGATGCTGCACCGGGACCCCGAGGTGTGGGGCGCGGACGCGGAGCGGTTCGACCCGGACCGCTTCGAGGCGCAGGCCGTGCGGTCGCGGCCCCCGCACACCTTCAAGCCGTTCGGGACGGGCGCGCGGGCGTGCATCGGCCGCCAGTTCGCGCTGCACGAGGCCACGCTGGTGCTCGGTCTACTGCTGCGGCGCTACGAGCTGCGGGCCGACCCGGCCTACCGACTGCGGGTGACGGAACGGCTGACGCTGATGCCGGAGGGCCTCAGGCTGCGGCCGGAGCGCCGCACGGCGGTGCCGGAGCCGGCCTCAGACCCGCGCTGTCCAGTGCCCGGGGCGGGTGACTGATCCGGGCAGCCGGGTCCCGGCACTCCCGCGGGCCGCGTTCAGCTGCGGCTGGGTGAGGAAGAACGCCCCGGTCAGGTCCGCGTCCGTGAGGTCGGCGTCGCGCAGGTCGGCACCGATCAGATCGGCGCCCCGCAGGTCCGCGCCGGTGAGGTCGGCGGCGATGAGGTAGGCGCCGCGGAGACTGGCACCGCGCAGGTCGGCGCCCTTGAGGCGGGCGCCCATGAGGTCCGCACCCCGGCGGTCCTTCCGGCGGCCCTTGGTGCCGGCCCGGGCCAGCTCGCTCGTCCTCAGCAGCAGGACGTTGACCTCCTGGCGGTGCGCCGCGACGTCAAGCCCGGCGAGCTCCTCGGGCGTTCCGGCGGTCAGCTCCTCGGTCTTCGCGCGGGCCTTGCGCAGCTCGGCGTGGACGGGACGGGCCGCGGGCAGGGCGAGCGCCTCGGTCAGGTACCACAGCAGCTCGTGCAGCTGCCGGACCACCGGGAACACCTCGAACATGCGGCGGGCCCGCTCCGGCGGCCCGGTCCGCCAGTCCTGCCCGCCGAAGGTGAGCTGCGAGACCTGCTGCCCGGCGCCGAAGCAGTCGTAGACCGTGCAGCCGGTGAATCCCTGCTGCCGGAGCCTGGCGTGGATGCCGCAGCGGTGGTCCTCGCGGAGGTTGCGGCAGGGCGTGCCGGCGGCCTTGTCGACCGCGAAGTCGGCCGAGGCGGCGAAGGGCAGGGCGACGCAGCACAGCCCGAAACACCGCTCGCAGTCGCCGCGCAGTTCCGCCCGCTCGGCCTGATGATCTCCCATGCCGTTCAGCATACGAAATGACAGGTCATCGGTCGGGTGCGGTCAGCCCGCGCCCCCGGGCGCCGCCAGCCGTTCCAGCCGCTCGGGGTCGGCCAGGATGTACAGGCCGGTGATGCAGCCGTCGGCGATCGTCACGCCCATGACCGACTGGATGCGGCCCTGCGACGTGTTGATCATTCCGACCGAGCCGTTGACCAGCACCAGCTGCGCGGACCGTGCGAACGGGGCGAACATGAGCGCCTGCTCCGCCACCGCCTTCGCGCCCCGGACCAGCTTGGAGGCGGCCGCTCCGCGTACCAGGGCGCCCGAGTCGGCCCGCAGCAGCACATCCGGGTGCAGGAGGGCCACCAGCGCCTCGAAGTCCCCCGCGCGCGAGGCGGCCAGGAAGGCGTCGAGCACCTGCTTCTGCAGGCCGAGGTCGGGCTCGTTCGACGGCGTCGCGCCGCGCACCCGGCGCCGCGCGCGGCTCGCCAGCTGCCGGGTCGCGGCGGCACTGCGCTCCACGATCGGCGCGATGTCGTCGAACGGCACGGCGAACATGTCGTGCAGCACGAACGTGAGCCGTTCGTCGGGCGCCAGGTTCTCCAGCACGACGAGCAGGGCCAGGCCCACGGAGTCGGCCTGGAGCACCTCCTCGGCCGGGTCGATGTGCGACAGGGGCCGGAGCACCGGGTCCGGGACGAAGGCCCCCACGGTCTCCTGAGTGTCGCCCATCGGCTCCTCGCGGCGGGCGGTGCGCGAGCGCAGCATGTCCAGGCAGACCCGGCCGGTCACTGTGGTCAGCCAGCCGCCGAGGTTCCGGATGTCGTCCGGGTCGGTGCGGCTGAGCCTGAGCCAGGCCTCCTGGATGGCGTCCTCCGCCTCGGAGAGCGATCCGAGCATGCGGTAGGCCACCGCTTTGAGGTGTCCGCGGTGCTCCTCGAACCGGCGGGCCAGTTCCTCGCTGCCTGTCATGGTCTCCCCCGTCGTCTGCCGGTCAACCGCTGATCATCTGCTGAACAGTTCGAACGCCACCGCCGGCCGGCCCCCGAACCGCTCCCCCGTCCTCTCGGCGTGCTGCGTCAGAAAACCGCGCACGTACGTCTCGGGGTCCTCGCTGGTCAACACCTCGATGTAGGTGCGGTGTTCCAGCAGGGAGCGCACCGCCCGCTCCAGGCCGGGCGTCGCGTCGACGGCGTGTGTGGGGGTGCTGGATCCCGCGACGGCGACCCAGCGCACGCCGTCCCAGGGGTCGAGGCCCTGCTCGACGAGCTCGGGGAAGATCCACCGGTTGCCGGCGTCGCCGGCCGCGTCGAGCGTGGCCCGGCCCACGGCCACGTGGTCCGGGGTGTTCCAGGCGACGCCGCCCCAGGTGTCGCGGTGGTTGAGCGTGATGACCAGCTCGGGCCGGTGCCGGCGGATGGCGGCGGCGATGTCGCGGCGCAGGGCGATGCCGTACTCGATGACCCCGTCCTGGTGGTCGAGGAACTCCACCTCCGACACGCCGACCACCGCCGCACTCGCCCGCTGCTCCCGCTCGCGCAGCGGCCCGCACCGCGCGGGCTCGAGGGTGTCGATGCCCGCCTCGCCCCGGGTCGCGAGCACATAGGCGACCTCGCGGCCCCCGTCGGTCCAGGCCGCGATCGCCGCCGAGCAGCCGTACTCGAGGTCGTCCGGGTGCGCCACGACCGCGAGGGCACGCCGCCAGTCATCGGGCATGGGCTGCAGCTGAGTGGTCGTCATGCCCGCAGACTAATCCGCGCCACCGACATCACCGGGCGTACGGCACGGCATCAGGCCTCGCCCCGTACGAGCGCCAGCAGCCGGTCGAGGACCCGGGGGCCGCCGGCGCGGATGCCGTCGTGCTCGAACTCGTCCGTGATCCAGGTGCGCAGGCCCTGGATCGTACGGGCGGTGCGCAGGGAGTGGGCCGTGTCGACGTACATGTCGTCGTGGTAGACGGCGGCCACCACCGGCACGGTGTTGGCGGCGAGCCGGGCGGGGTCGTACAGGGGCGTCCAGTCGGTGCGGGCGGCCAGCAGCCCGGCGGTCTCCCGCAGCGGGCGCAGCGCCGGGTCGCAGTCGAACATCCAGGGGTGAATCGATTCTCCTGTGAACAGCAGAGGCTCGTCGCCCGCGAGGGCCTTGGCGGCGTCGAACTGCGGGAACTCGGCGCGGACCCGCTCGGCGGACCAGGCCGTGGGCCGGGCGTCCTGGCCGTAGATCGACTCGTGGACCAGGGCGTACAGCGGGTGGCGGGCGTAGGAGAGCATGGCCTGCACCTGCTCCTGGAAGGCGTCGGAGAGTGTGGAGCCCTGCGGGGTGCGGACGAAGGCGTTCTCCAGGAGGTAGTGGAGCCGGTGGGTGCCGTCACCGGTGCCGAGGGCGATGCCGAGGGACTGGAAGGCCTCGACGGTGAGCCGGTAGCCGTTCGGCAGGACCACGTCCTGGTGCAGCAGGTGCTCGGCGATGTGGCGGGCGCGCTCGGCGTCCTGCGGATAGCGGGCGTAGTGGGCGGCGACCTTGCGTTCGATGCGGGGGAAGGCGGCCCGGTAGACGTCGTCGGCGTGGGCGTCCAGCGAAGGCAGGCCGCCGGTGATCACGGCCGTCGCCAGGCCCTCGGGGGCGAGGGACAGATAGCTGGTGACGCAGAAGCCGCCGAAGCTCTGGCCGAGGACGGTCCAGGGCTTGCCGCCGGTGAGCTCGGCGCGGATGGCCTCGCAGTCGCGGACGATCGCGTCGGCACGGAAGTGCGTGAGGTAGCCGGCCTGCTCGGCAGGGCCGCCGCGCAGCGGGAGCGTCTGGCGGTTGGCGGGAGTGCTGTGGCCGGTGCCGCGCTGGTCGAGCAGCAGGACGCGGTACTCCTTCAGGGCCCGGCCCAGCCAGCCCGGCCGGCCGACGGAGCGGTCCGCGCCGAAGCCGGGGCCGCCCTGGAGGTAGAGCAGCCATGGGAGATCCTGGTGCGCCTTGTCGCTCGCGACGACCTCGCGGGCGTACAGCTCGATCGTCTCGCCAGCGGGGCGGTCGTGGTCGAGGGGGACGGTGAAGCGGCGGTCGGTGAGGACGACTCCGGGCTGGCGGTAGCTGACGGTCAACAGGGCTCCCGGGACGGACGGATTTTCGGACCGCGTCCCAGTTCATCACAGCGATCGTTCGCGGGTGAGCCCTTCGATCATGAAATCTTGCTGAACGACCGTTCAGGCTCGTTCGGGCTCAGCGGGCGGACAGGCTGGAGCGGCGGACCACCAGCTCGGGCTGGAGGACGACCCTGCGGTGCTCGTGGGCGCGCGCCGCGCCCTCCTCCTCCGTCTCCTCCAGGAGCAGGTCGGCGGCCATGGCTCCCATGGTGACGGCGGGCTGCCGCACCGAGGTGAGCGGGACGGCCGCGGCGGCGGCGAACTCGATGTCGTCGTAGCCGACGATGGCGAGGTCGTCGGGGACGCCGACGCCGGCCGCGTACATGGCCTGCAGAACGCCGAGGGCGAGCAGGTCGTTGGCGCAGAACACGGCGGTGGGCCGGTCGGCCAGGCCCAGCAGCCGGGCCCCGGCGTCACGGCCGGCGGCGACGTCCAGCCGTTCGGTGGGCAGCTCGCGCAGCGCGTCGGGGCCGAGACCGGCCTCGGCGAGCGCCTCCAGGGCGCCCGTACGCCGGTCGCGGACCTGGTTGAGGCCGGGCGGGCCGCTGACGTACGCGAGGGAGCGGTGCCCGGCGTCGACGAGGTGGCGTACCGCGAGGGCGCCGCCGGCCACGTCGTCGACGGAGACCGAGCACTCGGTGGTGCCCTCGGCGACCCGGTCGACCAGGACGAACGGGATGTTGTGCCGGCGGAACGCCTCGATGTTGCGGCCGGTGGCGTCGGCCGGGGTGAGCAGCACGCCGCGCACCCGCTGCTCGGCGAAGAGCGACAGGTACTCGGCCTCCTCGCCCGGGTTCTGGTCGCTGTTGCAGACCATCACACCGAGTCCGGCCCGGCGGGCGGCCCGCTCGGCGCCGCGCGCCACGTCGACGAAGAAGGGGTTGCCCATGTCGAGGACGAGCAGCCCCATGATGCGGCTGCGGCCCGCGCGCAGCTGGCGGGCGGACTCGCTGCGGACGTAGCCGAGCCGGTCGATCGCGGACAGCACGCGGGCCCGGGTCTCGGTGGCGACCGTGTCCGGGCGGTTGATCACGTTGGAGACCGTGCCGACGGAGACTCCGGCGACGCGGGCGACGTCCTTGATACCCACCGACTGGGCCATCGGGCAGGGACCTCCAGAGGGGAGACGAGGGGGCGGCCGGGGCGGGCTCACGTTACCGGCAGGCCGCCCCGGGAACCGGATGCGGTCAGGCGGGCAGACGGAAGTCCGTCACGTGCAGCCCCGAGGGCGTCGTGCCGCTGGATTTCTCCTGGTACATGAACGACAGCACCCCGTCCTGCGCGACCCGCGTCTCGTCGATGACGACCTCGCCGAAGGCGTTGAGTCCGCTGCCGTCGAAGAGGATCCTCCAGTCCGTGTACCCCGAGGCGGCGGAGGCCGCGGCGATCCGGCCGAACGGGAAGACCGCGTACGCGTTGTCGTACCTGTCCAGGACCAGCTTGGTGCGCTGGCTGGAGTTCAGCGGGACCGGTATCTCGGTCTTCTGCCAGGTGCCGGCGGCGTTCTTGCGGACGTGGAAGGCGCGGCCGTTGGCGGTGCGGTCCGCGACGTAGTTCGTGGTGCACTGGCCGAACCGGCCGGGTACGTAGGAGATGATCGCGTGCGGCCGGCCCGCGGAGTCGGTGAACTGGCTCTCCTGGTTCATCAGGGAGTGGTCCGGGTCGAGCGGGTCGATCACCAGGCCGGCGTCGGTCACGGACACCTTGTCGGAGCCGCCCGTCACACCCACGACGGTCCCGGCGTCGTTGCGCCAGGTGCGGCCGCGGTCGTCGGAGTAGACGTAGCCGGTGTCGTGGTTGGTGATGCCGCCGCCGTCACACATCACGGCGCCGTTCTGCTCCCGCCAGGTGAAGAAGGAGTGCAGGCGCCCGTTCCGGTCGTAGTCGATGCCGTGCAGGTACATGTTGCGGGCCGTCGAGGAGCCGTGCTCGCTGGTGTACGTGCCGGTGGAGGCGGACCACTCGCCGAGGTCGGTCCACTTGGTGCCGTCGTACTCGGCGAGGGCGTTGCGGCCGTTGCCGGAGACGGCGGCGCGGTAGCTCAGCTGGAGCCTGCCGTCGGGCGTCGAGACGAACTGCGGATAGGTGAACTGCGAGGTGAGCGCCACCCCGTCCAGGGTCGCCCGGGGCGCCCCGAAGCGGCTCGCGGTCCAGCTCAGCCCCGCGGGGTCGTACATGAGTCCGGCGACGGACTTGACGTAGGTGAAGCCGTCGCTGTGGGAGTCCATGGTGAGGTGCAGCCGGCCGTCGACCTTGGAGACGCCCATGGAGATGACGTTGTGGGAGTCGTTCGCCTTGAGGGTGTGCCCGACCTTCACGGTGGACCAGGTGTTCCCGCCGAGGACCCTGCGGCCGACGACGGCGTTCCGGTCGGCGGTGTACCAGACGGCGTACTGGTAGCCCTTGTAGGTCAGCAGGCCGTTCTTCTGGAACGCGTTGTTGTTGACCAGACCGTCGTACGACACGAAGAAGATCGCCTGGCCGTCGAGCGTGGTGGTGCCGGTCCGGGTGACGGAGGGGCCGGGGTCGGCGGCCCGCGCGGTGCCGGAAGCGAGGGCGGGGGTCACCACCGCTCCCGCGAGGGCGGCGGCCAGCAGCGTACGTCTGTGCATTTCGTGGACTCCATGGTCATGCCAGGTGGAACACTTCGGTGAGCGGTTTCATGGCCGCGTCGGGCCGGGCGCCGTCCAGCGACTCGAAGAACGGCGCCATCTCCGCCTGCCAGCGGGAGTTGACGTCGGTGGCTGCCATGGCGGTCCGGGCGGCGGCGAAGTCCTCGGTCTCGAGGTAGCCGACGAGCAGTCCGTCCTCGCGCAGGAAGAGCGAGTAGTTGTGCCAGCCGGTCTCCGAGAGTGCGTTCAGCATCTCGGGCCAGACCGCGGCGTGCCGCTCGCGGTACTCGTCGAGGCGCTCCGCCCGGACCTTCAGCAGGAAGCACACGCGCTGCATCAACGACCTCCCGGGGTCTAGAAGTTGAACTGGTCGATGTTCTTCGCGTCGAACACGGTCGGCTTGCCGAGGCTGATCACGCCGTCCTTGCCGATGGTGTACTCGCCCATGGAGCCGGCCCTGAAGGTCTCGCCCTCCTTGCCGGTGATCTGCCCGGAGGACAGGGCGACGGCGGTACGGGCGGCCAGCTCTCCGAGCTTGGCCGGGTCCCACAGCTCGAACGCCTCGACGGTGCCGTTCTTGACGTACTTGCGCATGTCGTTCGGGGTGCCGAGGCCGGTCAGCTTGACCTTGCCCTTGTACTTGGAGCCCGACAGGTACTGGGCGGCGGCCTTGATGCCGACGGTGGTCGGGGAGATGATCCCCTTGAGGTTCGGGTACTCCTGGAGCAGGCCCTGGGTCTGCTGGAAGGACTGCTGGGCGTCGTCGTTGCCGTAGGCGGTCTTCACCAGCTTCATGTTCTTGTACTCGGGCTTCTTCAGCTCGTCCTTCATGAAGTCGATCCAGGTGTTCTGGTTCGTCGCGGTCTGCGCGGCGGACAGGATCGCGATCTCGCCCTTGTAGTCGATCTGCTCGGCGAGCAGCTGCACCTCGGTACGGCCCAGGTCCTCGGCGGAGGCCTGCGAGACGAAGGCGTTGCGGCAGTCGGCCGTGGTGTCGGAGTCGTAGGTGACGACCTTGATGCCGTTCTTCATGGCCTGCTTGAGCGCGGTGCACAGCGCCCCCGGGTCCTGCGCCGACACGGCCATCGCGTCGACCTGCTGCTGGGTGAGCGTGTTGACGTAGGAGACCTGCCCGGCGGTGTCGGTCGCGCTGGACGGCCCGACCTCCTTGTAGCTGGAGCCCAGCTCCTTCAGCGCCTTCTCGCCACCCTTGTCGGCGCTGGTGAAGTACGGGTTGTTGACCTGCTTGGGCAGGAACCCGACGGTGAGGCCCTTCTTGGTGGCCGCGTTCGGGTCGGCCTTGCCGGCGGTGGCGGCGCTGCCGCCCTCGTTCGCGACGTCCTTCTTGGTGGTGCCGCCGCAGGCGGTGAGGGCCAAGGCGAGGGAGGTGGCCGTGGCGAGGGCAGCACAACTGCGGCGGAGAGTCGACTTACGCATGACGGATTCCTTTTGAAAGAGGTTGGGGGGAAGCGCCGCTCAGGGGCGCGGGGAACTGCGCGACCAGCCACGGACAACGGGTCAGCCGGACGATTGAGCACGCCCTACGGCGATCTGCCGAGCCACCCGCGGCCCGAGCACGGAAAGCACAAGCAACACACCGGTCACGACGATCTGCGACTGCGCCGAGACGTCCTGGAGGCTCATCACGTTCTGCAACGCCCCCAGCAGGAACACCCCGGCGATCGCACCGCCCAGCGTTCCCTTGCCGCCGTCGAAGTCGATACCGCCGAGCAACACGGCGGCCACGACGGACAGTTCGAGGCCGGTGGCGTTGTCGTAGCGGGCGCTGGCGTAGTGCAGCGCCCAGAAGATCCCGGTCAGCGAGGCCATCAGCCCGGTCAGCGTGAACAGGAGCAGCTTCTGCCGCTTGACCCGGATCCCGGCGAAGCGGGCCGCCTCCTCGCTCGCGCCGATCGCGAACAGCGACCGCCCGAACGGCGTGGCGTGCAGTGCGACCACGGCGATGGCCAGCAGGACGAGGAACGGCAGGAACGCGTACGGAATGAATGTGTCGCCGATCCGCCCGGCCGCGAAGTCCAGGTACTGCGTGGGGAAGTCGGTCACCGCGTCCGACCCGAGCACGATCTGCGCGATGCCCCGGTAGGCGGCGAGCGTGCCGATCGTGACGGCGAGGGACGGCAGCCCGAGCCTGGTCACCAGCAGACCGTTGATCAGCCCGCACACCACACCCAGCAGCAGGCAGATCGGGATGATCGTCTCGATGGCCATGCCCTGGTTCCACAGGGCACCCATCACCGCACCGGACAGTCCGGCCGTGGAGGCGACCGACAGGTCGATCTCCCCGGACACCACCAGGAGGGTCATCGGCAGGGCGATCAGGGCGATCGGAAGCGTGTTGCCGATCAGGAACGACAGGTTGAGCGCGTTGCCGAAGCCGTCGACGAACCCGAAGGAGAGCAGCAGAACGACAAGGAGCAGGGCACCGACGGCGGAATCCCACCTTTTCAAGGCGGACCACCGGACCGCTCGGCTCAGGGAGATGTCAGCCATGGCGGGCGTTCCTCTTCTTCAGGGCGGAGGCCACGCGCAGCGCGACGACCCGGTCGACCGCGATGGCGAGGATGAGCAGGATGCCGTTGATGGCGAGCACCCAGACCGAGCTGACACCGAGGGCGGGCAGCACGCTGTTGACGGAGGTCAGCAGCAGGGCACCGAGGGCGGCGCCGTAGACGCTGCCCGAGCCGCCGGTGAAGACGACGCCGCCGACCACGACCGCGCTGACGACGGTCAGTTCGTAGCCGTTGCCGGTGCCGGAGTCGACGTTGCCGAAGCGGGCCAGATACATCGCGCCGGCGAGTCCGGCGAGCGCGCCACAGAAGGTGTACGCGGCGAGGATCCGCTTGCGGACGGGGATGCCGGCGAGCCGGGCGGCCTCCGGGTTGGAGCCGAGAGCGTACAACTCGCGTCCGCTGCCGTAGTGCTTGAGGTAGTACCCCGTCGCCACCAGCACCGCCAGGGCGATCAGCGCCAGGTACGGCACCGCCCAGATGCCGCCGGAGCCGAAGTCGACGAACCCGCCGGGCAGATCGGCCGCGGTGATCTGGCGGGAGCCGACCCAGATGGAGTCGATGCCGCGGATGATGTAGAGCGTGCCGAGGGTGACGACGAGCGCGGGCACCTGGCCGAGGCTGACGAGCAGTCCGTTGAGCAGTCCGAAGCCGACGCCGAGCAGCACCGCCAGCGCGATCGCCACGACCGGGTTGCCGCCGCCCTGGAGATACGTGCCGGCGGCGAACGCGCTGATGCCGAGGGTGGATCCGACGGACAGGTCGACATTCCTCGTGATGACCACCAGGGACTGGCCCGTGGCGACCAGGACCAGGATCGTCGCGTTCAGCAGCAGGTCCTTGATGCCCTGCTCGGACAGGAACTCGCTGTTGCCCGCCTGGGTGAGGCCGATCATCACCAGGAAGACGAGCAGGATGGCGAGTTCGCGCATCCTGAAGACGCGGTCGACCAGCCGGGTGCCGCTCGACTTGGGCACGTCGGCCACGGGGGCTTGTTGCGGGGTGACGACCGTCATGCGGCGGCCCTCCCGGTGGCTGCGGCCATCACGGTTTCCTCGGTGGCGTCGGAGCGCGGTATCTCGGCGGTGAGCCGGCCCTCGTGCATCACCAGCACGCGGTCGGCCATGCCGAGGATCTCGGGCAGGTCGGAGGAGATCATCAGGACGGCCACGCCGTCGGCGGCCAGTTGTGACAGCAGCCGGTGCACCTCGGCCTTGGTGCCGACGTCGATGCCGCGGGTCGGCTCGTCGACGATCAGCACCTTCGGGCCGGTGGCCAGCCACTTGGCGAGGACGACCTTCTGCTGGTTGCCGCCGGAGAGCGTGTTGACCGTGTCGGCGATCCGGGCGTACTTCACCTGGAGCTTGACGGCCCAGTCGAGGGAGCGGCTGCGCTCGGCGCCGCGGTCCATCAGCCCGGCCTTCACGGTCGTCCGCAGCCCGGTGAGCCCGATGTTCCGCTCGATGGACATGTCCATCACCAGGCCCTGGGCGCGCCGGTCCTCGGGGACCAGGGCGACTCCGGCGGCCATGGCCGCCGAGGGCGCGCCGTTGACCAGGGACGTGCCGTGGACGGAGACCTCGCCGGCGTCCCGGCGGTCGATGCCGAACACCGCCCGGGCGACCTCGGTGCGCCCGGCGCCGACGAGCCCGGCCAGGCCGACGATCTCGCCGTGCCGGACCTCGAAGGAGACGTCGGTGAAGACCCCCTCGCGGGTCAGCCGGCGCACGCTCAGGGCGACTTCGCCCGGCGTCACGTCCTGCTTGGGGTAGAGCTCGTCGAGGTCGCGGCCGACCATGCGGCGGACCAGGTCGTCCTCGGTCATGCCTTCCAGGGGCTCGCCGGCGATCCGGGCGCCGTCGCGCAGGGTGGTGACCCGGCGGCAGATCTCGAAGATCTCCTCCAGCCGGTGGGAGATGAACAGCACGGCGGCGCCCTGGTCGCGCAGGGTGCGGACGACGCCGAAGAGACGGGCGACCTCGCTGCCGGTGAGGGCGGCGGTCGGCTCGTCCATGATCAGGACGCGGGCGTCGAAGGAGAGGGCCTTGGCGATCTCGACGATCTGCTGGTCGGCGATGGACAGGCCCCGGGCGGGCCGGTCGGGGTCGAGTTCGACCCCGAGGCGCTTCATCAGGGCGGCGGTCGCGTTGTGGGTGGCCTTGTGGTCGATCCGGCCGAGGGAGCGGCGCGGCCGGCGGCCCATGTAGATGTTCTCGGCGATCGACAGGTCGGGGAAGAGCGTGGGCTCCTGGTAGATCACAGCGATGCCGGCGTCGCGGGCGTCCCCGGGTCCGTGGAAGGCGACGGGCGCACCGCCGAGCAGCACCTGGCCGGCGTCCGGGCGGTGCACTCCGGCGAGCGTCTTGATGAGGGTGGACTTGCCGGCACCGTTCTCGCCGGCGAGTGCGTGCACCTCCCCGGGGAACAACTCGAGGGAGACGTCCCGCAGTGCACGGACCGCGCCGAAGGACTTGGAGACGTCCTTCAGCGCGAGAACCGGGGCCGGACCCGTGGTGGACGGGTGGGTCATGAGGGCTCCTCGACGACGCCGGCGGGTCGGCCCTCCGGGCGTCGTGAAAGGTTTCAACTGGGTTGCCGGGACGTTAGGCGGGCCGCACATGTCACGTCAATGGGTTCCGGTCGAAAAAGTTTCGACTCCCGTTCGAGGACAGAACGTCACGCATGGGTCGCGGGAAACCGTCTCGGCCGGAGGGGTTGACACCCCTCCGGAAGGCCCATAACTTCGCCTCCTGAATCGTTTCATTCAGTGGTCGTCACGACCCATGTCACAGGAGCCTGACGTGACCGAGCTCGCCGCGGCGAAGGCCGCTCTCAAGACACAGGCCGTCGAGACGCCGTCGTGGGCCTATGGGAACTCGGGCACGCGCTTCAAGGTGTTCGCGCAGCAGGGTGTGCCGCGCACCCCGTTCGAGAAGCTGGACGACGCGGCGAAGGTTCACGAGTTCACCGGCGTCGCCCCGACCGTGGCCCTGCACATCCCGTGGGACGAGGTCGACGACTACGCGGCGCTGGCCAAGCACGCCGAGCAGCGGGGCGTGAAGCTCGGGGCGGTCAACTCCAACACCTTCCAGGACGACGACTACAAGCTCGGGAGCATCTGCCACCCGGAGGCTTCGGTGCGGCGGAAGGCCGTGGATCATCTGCTGGAGTGCGTCGACATCATGGACGCGACGGGCTCGGCGGACCTGAAGCTGTGGTTCGCCGACGGGACGAACTATCCCGGGCAGGACGACATCCGGGAGCGGCAGGACCGGCTGGCCGAGGGGCTCGCCGAGGTCTACGAGCGGCTCGGGGACGGGCAGCGGATGCTGCTGGAGTACAAGTTCTTCGAGCCGGCGTTCTACACGACGGATGTGCCGGACTGGGGTACGGCCTACGCCCACTGTCTGAAGCTCGGACCCAAGGCGCAGGTCGTCGTCGACACGGGACATCACGCGCCGGGGACGAACATCGAGTTCATCGTGGCGACGCTGCTGCGTGAGGGCAAGCTCGGCGGGTTCGACTTCAACTCGCGGTTCTACGCGGACGACGACCTGATGGTCGGAGCGGCCGATCCGTTCCAGCTGTTCCGGATCATGTACGAGGTGATCCGGGGCGGGGGGTTCACGCCCGACGTCGCCTTCATGCTCGACCAGTGTCACAACATCGAGGCGAAGATCCCGGCGATCATCCGGTCGGTGATGAACGTTCAGGAGGCCACGGCGAAGGCGCTGCTCGTCGACCGCGTCGCTTTGGCCGATGCACAGGCTGCCGGTGACGTGCTCGGGGCGAATGCCGTGATCATGGACGCGTACAACACGGATGTGCGGCCGCTGCTGGCCGAGGTGCGGGACGAGATGGGGTTGGACGCGAACCCGATCGCCGCGTACAAGGCGTCCGGGTGGGCCGAGAAGATCGTTGCTGAGCGGGTGGGAGGGGAGCAGGCGGGCTGGGGCGCGTAAGCGTCTGCCGGGTTCTGTCGTCTGCGGGGTGCGGGCCGCCTGTGGTTGGTCGCGCAGTTCCCCGCGCCCCTGAGTAAGCGCACTCACCGCTCCTCCAGAAGGAAGGAATGTTCATGTCCACCCATCCCGAAGCCACCGCTCTCCTTGCTCGTTCTCGCCGGCTCGGTGCCGATCCGCGGAACACCAACTACGCCGGTGGCAACGCGTCCGCCAAGGGGACGGACACCGATCCCGTCACCGGGGGCGATGTGGAGCTGATGTGGGTGAAGGGGTCCGGCGGCGACCTGGGCACCCTGACCGAGGCCGGGCTCGCCGTGCTGCGGCTGGACCGGATGCGGGCGCTCGTGGACGTGTACCCGGGGGTCGAGCGCGAGGACGAGATGGTCGCCGCGTTCGACTACTGCCTGCACGGGAAGGGCGGGGCCGCGCCGTCCATCGACACCGCCATGCACGGGCTGGTGGAGGCCGCGCACGTCGACCACCTGCACCCGGACTCGGGGATCGCGCTCGCCTGTGCCGCCGACGGGGAGAAGCTGACCGCCGAGTGCTTCGGGGACAGCGTGGTGTGGGTGCCGTGGCGACGGCCCGGTTTCCAGCTGGGGCTGGACATCGCCGCCGTGAAGCAGGCCAATCCGCAGGCCGTCGGGTGTGTGCTCGGCGGGCACGGGATCACCGCCTGGGGTGACACCTCCGAGGAGTGCGAGCGGAACTCGCTGCACATCATCCGGACCGCCGAGCGGTTCCTCGCCGAGCGGGGCAGGGCCGAGCCCTTCGGGCCGGTGATCGAGGGGTACGCCGCGCTGGGCGCCGGTGAGCGGCGGGAGCGGGCCGCCGCGCTCGCCCCGTACGTGCGGGCCGTCGCCTCGCAGGACCGGCCCCAGGTCGGGCACTTCGACGACTCCGAGGTCGTGCTCGGCTTCCTCGCGAGCGCGGAGCACCCGCGGCTCGCCGCCCTCGGAACGTCCTGCCCGGACCACTTCCTGCGGACCAAGGTCCGGCCGCTGGTGCTGGACCTGCCGCCGAGTGCCCCGCTCGACGAGGCGATCGCCCGGCTGAAGGAGCTGCACGCCGAGTACCGCGAGGAGTACGCCGCCTACTACGAGCGGCACGCCGAGCCCGGCTCCCCCGCCATGCGCGGCGCCGACCCGGCGATCGTGCTGGTGCCGGGCGTGGGCATGTTCTCCTTCGGCAAGGACAAGCAGACCGCCCGGGTCGCGGGCGAGTTCTACGTCAACGCCATCAACGTGATGCGCGGGGCCGAGGCCGTGTCCACGTACGCGCCGATCGAGGAGTCGGAGAAGTTCCGGATCGAGTACTGGGCGCTGGAGGAGGCCAAGCTCCGGCGGATGCCGAGGCCCAAGGCGCTGGCGACCCGGGTGGCGCTGGTGACGGGTGCCGGCAGCGGCATCGGCAAGGCCATCGCGCACCGGCTGGTGGCCGAGGGCGCGTGCGTGGTCGTCGCCGATCTGAACGCGGAGAACGCCGGGGCCGTCGCCGATGAGCTGGGCGGTCCCGACAAGGCCGTCGCCGTGGCGGTGGACGTCACCTCCGAAAAGCAGATCGCCGAGGCGTTCCGGGCGGCCGTGCTGGCCTTCGGCGGAGTCGACCTCGTCGTCAACAACGCGGGCATCTCGATCTCCAAGCCGCTGCTGGAGACCTCCGCGAAGGACTGGGACCTCCAGCACGACATCATGGCCCGCGGCTCCTTCCTCGTGTCGCGGGAAGCGGCCCGGGTGATGACCGCCCAGGAGCTGGGCGGCGACATCGTCTACATCGCTTCCAAGAACGCCGTGTTCGCAGGTCCCAACAACATCGCCTACTCCGCCACCAAGGCCGACCAGGCCCACCAGGTGCGGCTGCTCGCCGCCGAGCTGGGCGAGCACGGCATCCGGGTCAACGGGATCAACCCCGACGGTGTCGTGCGCGGCTCGGGCATCTTCGCCGGGGGGTGGGGCGCCGAGCGGGCCGCGGTGTACGGGGTGGAGGAGGAGAAGCTGGGCGAGTTCTACGCCCAGCGGACCATCCTCAAGCGCGAGGTGCTCCCGGAGCACGTCGCCAACGCCGTGTTCGCGCTGACCGGCGGGGACCTCACCCACACGACCGGTCTGCACATCCCGGTCGACGCCGGCGTCGCGGCCGCGTTCCTGCGATGAGCGCGGCTGTGAAGTACTGCGCCGCGGTCGACCTCGGCGCGTCCAGCGGGCGCGTCATGGTCGGCCGCGTCGGCCCGGACTCGCTGGAGCTCAGCGAGGCACACCGCTTCCCCAACCGGCCCGTCCGGGTGCCCGAGGGACTGCGGTGGGACGTGCTCGGGCTGTACGCCGGGGTGCTGGACGGCCTGAAGGCGGCCGGTGCCCACTGCGGTGGACGACTCGACTCCGTCGGCATCGACAGCTGGGCCGTGGACTACGGGCTGCTGGACTCCGACGGGGCGCTCCTCGGCAACCCCGTGCACTACCGCGACTCCCGGACGGAGGGTGTCGCGGAGAAGGTGTGGGCGACCGTGCCCGCGGCGGAGCTGTACGCCGCGACCGGGTTGCAGTACGCGCCCTTCAACACCCTCTACCAGCTGACCGCCGCGCGCTCCACGGCTCAACTGGCCCGGGCCCGGCGGCTGTTGCTGATGCCGGACCTGCTGACGTACTGGCTGACCGGCGAGCATGGCACCGAGCTGACCAACGCGTCCACGACCCAGCTGATCGATCCCCGCACGCGCGACTGGGCGTACGACCTCGCCTCCCGGCTCGGCATCGACCTGGACCTGTTCGCGCCGCTGCGGCGACCCGGCGATCCGGCCGGGGTGCTGCGCGGCGAGGTGCTGGAGGAGACCGGGCTCACCGGACCGGTGCCGGTGACGGCCGTGGGGTCCCATGACACCGCCTCGGCGGTCGCCGCCGTACCGGCGTCGGGCGAGCGGTTCGCCTACATCTGCACGGGCACCTGGTCGCTGGCCGGTCTGGAGCTGGACGCGCCGGTGCTGACCGAGGAGAGCCGGGCCGCCAACTTCACCAACGAACTGGGCCTGGACGGCACGGTCCGCTACCTGCGGAACATCATGGGACTGTGGCTGCTCCAGGAGTGCGTGCGGGCCTGGGGCGAGCCGGATCTGGGCGCGCTGCTGCTTGAGGCGTCCAGGGCTCCGGCGCTGCGGTCGGTCGTGGACGCGGGTGACGCGGCGTTCCTGGCGCCCGGGCGGATGCCGGAGCGCATCGCCGAGGCGTGCCGGGGCTCGGGGCAGCCGGTGCCCGAGTCGCCTGCCGAGGTGACGCGCTGCATCCTCGACTCGCTCGCCCTCGCGCACCGCAAGGCCGTCTCGGACGCCCAGCGGCTCGCGGGGCAGGAGGTCGACGTCGTGCATGTGGTCGGGGGCGGCACGCGCAACGCGCTGCTGTGCCAGCTGACCGCCGACGCGTGCGGGCTGCCGGTCGTGTCCGGGCCGGCCGAGGCCGCCGCGCTGGGCAACGTGCTCGTCCAGGCGCGGGCGCACGGTCTGGTCGGTGACCTGGCCGGAATGCGGCGGCTGCTCGTGAACACCCAGCCGCTCACGCGGTACGAGCCCCGGGGCGGGACCGAGCGGTGGCACGCCGCGCAGGCCCGCCTCGCCGGGGGGTGACGGGGTCTCCCCCCGGCCTCGTCCCCCTACTACGCTGCGCTCATCCGATGATCGACGACAAGGAGCCGCGATGCGTGTCGCCCTGTTCCTGACCTGCGTCAACGACACGCTGTATCCGGACACCGGGCGCGCCGTGGTGAAACTGCTGACCAGGCTTGGTGTCGACGTCGACTTCCCGAGCGGGCAGACCTGCTGCGGACAGGCGCACTACAACACCGGATACCGCCATGAGGCCGAGCCGCTCGCCCGGCACTTCTCCGATGTCTTCGGCGCATACGAGGCGATCGTGACGCCGTCCGGGTCCTGCGGGGCGATGGTGCGCGAGCTGTATCCGCGCATGGGCGAGCGGGCGCGTACCGAGGGGCGCGGGGACACCCTCGCGGCCACGCTGGCGCCGGTGGTGCCCAAGACGTACGAGCTGACCGAATTCCTGGTCGATGTGCTGGGTGTGACGGACGTGGGGGCGTACTACCCGCACAAGGTGACCTACCACCCGACCTGTCACGGGCTGCGCGGACTGGGGCTCGGTGAGCGGCCGCGGCGGCTGCTGCAAGCGGTGAAGGGGCTGGAGCTCGCCGAGCTGCCGGGGGCCGAGGAGTGCTGCGGGTTCGGCGGCACCTTCGCGCTGAAGAACTCCGACGTCTCGGCAGCGATGGGCGCGGACAAGGTGCGCAACGCCGAGTCGACGGGTGCCGAGGTGCTGTGCGCGGCCGACAACTCCTGTCTGATGCACCTCGGCGGGACAATGGCCCGGCTGCGCACCGCCATGCGGCCGGTGCACATCGCGGAGATCCTGGCGAGCACGGAGGAGGAACCGGCCGTATGAGCGGGACGTATCTCGGCATGCCGGCGTTTCCGGCGGCCGCGCGGGAGGCCGTGGGGAACGCGACCCTGCGCGGCAATCTGCGCCATGCCACGCACACCATCCGCGCCAAGCGGGCGAAGGCGGTGTCGGAGGTGTCCGACTGGGCCGAGCTGCGCGAGGCGGGCAGGCGCATCAAGGACCACACGCTGCGTCATCTCGACCGCTATCTCGTGCAGTTGGAGGAGTCGGTGACGGCGGCGGGCGGTGTCGTGCACTGGGCCGCCGACGCGGACGAGGCCAACGACATCGTCACGCAGCTCGTGAAGATGACCGGCGAGTCCGAGGTCGTCAAGGTCAAGTCGATGGCCACGCAGGAGATCGGGCTCAACGAGGCGCTGGAGGCCGAGGGCATCCGCGCCTACGAGACCGATCTCGCCGAGCTGATCGTGCAGTTGGGCAAGGACCGTCCCTCGCACATCCTCGTCCCGGCCATCCACCGCAACCGGGGTGAGATCCGGGACATCTTCGCCCGTGAGATGAGCGAGTGGGGCCGCCCCGCCCCCGAGGGCCTGACCGACACACCGGCCGAACTCGCCGAGGCCGCCCGCCTGCACCTGCGGGAGAAGTTCCTGCGGGCCAAGGTCGGCATCTCCGGCGCCAACTTCATGGTCGCCGAGACGGGCACGCTCGTGGTCGTCGAGTCCGAGGGCAACGGCCGGATGTGCCTGACCCTGCCCGAGACGCTGATCTCGGTGGTCGGCATCGAGAAGATCGTGCCGGCGTGGCAGGACCTGGAGGTGTTCCTGCAGACCCTCCCCCGCTCCTCCACGGCCGAGCGCATGAACCCCTACACCTCGACGTGGACCGGCACCACGGACGAGGACGGACCGCGGAACTTCCATCTGGTGCTGCTGGACAACGGCCGCACCGACACTCTCGCCGACGAGGTCGGCCGGCAGGCGCTGCGCTGCATCCGCTGCTCGGCGTGCCTCAACGTGTGCCCGGTCTACGAGCGGGCGGGCGGCCACGCCTACGGGTCGGTGTACCCGGGGCCGATCGGCGCGATCCTCAGTCCCCAGCTGCGGGGCACGGGCAGTGAGATCGACGCCTCGCTGCCGTACGCGTCGTCGCTGTGCGGGGCGTGTTACGAGGTCTGCCCGGTCGCCATCGACATCCCCGAGGTGCTGGTGCACCTGCGGGAGCGGGTCGTGCAGGGCGGCGAGGTCACGCGGGCCGGCAACAAGGTGGTGCTGCGGCCCGCGAAGGGGCATGCCGCCGAGCGGGCGGCGATGCGTGCGGCACGCTGGGCGTTCCTGCATCCGGGCGCGCTGCGCACGGGCCAGCGCGCCGCCTCCCGGACGCGTCGCTTCCATCCCCGGAGCCTGCCCGGCCCCGGCCGGGCCTGGAGCGGGACCCGGGAGCTGCCGCCGGTGCCCGCCGAGCCGTTCCGGGACTGGTGGCAGCGGACACGCGGCGGGAAGGACGGGGACAGGTGAACAGCAGGGAACGGATCCTGGGGCGGGTGCGGCGCGCGCTGGCGGACGCACCGGCCGAGGAGACCCCCCTCTCCCGGGACTACCTCCGGGAGCACGGGCAGCGGACCGCCGCGGAGACGGTGGATCTGCTCGCGGAGAACCTGGCGGACTACCGGGCGCTCGTGCACCGTTGCGGGGACCGGGAGTTGGCGGATCTGATCATGCGGCTGCTGGCCGAGCGAGGCTCGCGGACCGTGCTCGTCCCGCCCGGACTGCCGCCGTACTGGCTGACGGCGTCCGACGTGACGCAGGTGCACGACCGTGCCGCGAGTACCGCGCACGAGCTGGACCGGGTCGACAGTGTGGTCACCGGCTGCGCGGTCGCCATCGCCGAGACCGGCACCCTCGTGCTGGACGGCTCACCCGACCAGGGCCGCCGCCGGATCACGCTCGTCCCGGACCATCACATCTGTGTCGTACGCGTCCCGGGCCAGGTCGTGTCGTCCGTGCCGCAGGGGCTCGAACGGCTCGATCCGGCGCGCCCGTTGACATGGATCTCCGGGCCGTCGGCGACCAGTGACATCGAGCTGGACCGGGTCGAGGGGGTGCACGGTCCGCGCACCCTGGAGGTGATCCTGGTCGGCGAGAACTGATCCGGAGCTCAGGGCAGGATCGAGTCGACGTAGCCGCCGTCGACCCGCAGGGCGCCGCCCGTGGTGGCGGAGGCCTGGTCGGAGGCGAGGTAGACGACCATGTGGGCGATCTCCTGCGGCTCGATGAGCCGCTGGAGCAGCGACTGCGGCCGGTGCTGCCGCATGAAGACGCGCTGGGCCTCGTCCCAGGGCAGGTCGCGGTCGACGAGCTGGTAGACGAAGTCCTCTACGCCGCCCGTGTGCGTCGGCCCGGCGATGACGGAGTTCACCGTGACGCCGGTGCCGGCCGCCTGCTTGGCGAAGCCCCGGCTCACCGCGAGCAGGGCGGTCTTGGACATGCCGTAGTGGATCATCTCGGCGGGGATGACGACCGCCGAGTCGCTGGCGATGTACTGGACGCGCCCCCAGCCGCGCTCGGTCATGCCGGGCAGGACGAGCCGGGTGAGGCGCACGGCCGACAGGACGTTCACGTCGAAGTAGCGGCGCCACTCCTCGTCGCTGATCTCCAGGGGGTCGGCGGACTCGAAGATGCCGAGGTTGTTGACGAGGATGTCCACCTGGCCCAGTGCCTCCAGCGCCTTCCGTGCGCCCTCGTCGGTGGTGACGTCGGCGGCGACGGGCACCAGGTCGGCGCCGGGCGCCTCACCCCGCATCCGGTCCACGGCCTCCTGCACCCGACCGGCCGAGCGGCCGTTGACGCCCACCCGGGCGCCCGAGCCGGCCAGGCCCGCGGCGATCGCGGCGCCGATGCCCTGCGTGGAGCCGGTGACCAGAGCGGTGCGGCCCTTCAAGTCGATCTGCATGCCGGGTCAGTCCTTTCGGTACGGGAGTGATCGCGCACCCGGGGGCGGCCCCCGGGCACTCCCAGTCATAGCGAAGACGGCGCGCCGGGATGCCGATACGCGCCGGGAAAGCCGGGGGCGCGAACGATGGCACCGGGGCACGCAAAGGCGCACAGGATCTATTGGGAACTACTCAGGGTTACCGTCAAGTCTCTCCGGGTAGCGACGAGTTGACGCCGGGCCATCACCTCTCAGGAGGGCCGCAGGGATGACTGTGCAGGGTGGGGACCCCGCTTCGAGGCCCGCCCCTGTTCCCTGCGAAGCGCCGGAGATACGCGTCCGCTGACGCTCGCTGCTCCCGCATCGTTCACGCTCCCCCGCGCCCTGGCTCCTTCTCTCTCCTCCGACCTTGTGGAGATCCCTCATGCCGCAGGCAACCAGGCGGTTCGCGCCGCCCTTACGCCCGTCACGCCGTGTCCGGCTGACCGTCCCCCTCATCCTGGGCGCACTCCTCGTCACCGCATCGCTGTCCGGTGCCGCTCCCCCGGCGGAACGCGCCGAACGGCTCTGTCCCGAGGAGGGGCACTCCGCACCGGCCGACTGGGCGCTCACGTCCACCGACCCGGTCAACGACCACCACGCCTCCGTCGCAAACGGCTTCCTCGGGCAGAGCCTGCCGCCCGCCGGGACGGGCTACTCCGTGTCGGAGCGGGACACGGGCTGGCCTCTCAAGACGCCCCGCTACGACGGGGCGTATGTGGCGGGGCTCTACGCGCACAACGAGCGGACCGCCGGGAACCGTCACGTCATGGCGGCCCTCCCTGCCTGGTCGGGGCTCTCCGTCACCGTAGGGGACGAGACCTTCGGCCCCGCCACACCCGCCGACCGCATCTCCGGCTACCGGCAAACCCTCTTCCTGCGCTGCGGCCTGGTGCGCACGTCCCTGACGTGGACCACGGGCGAGGGCCGGGCCACCGACCTGGTCTACGACGTCGTCGCCGACCGGAAGTACCGTCATGTCGGTGCCGTGCGCCTGCGGGTGACCCCGCGTTGGTCCGGCACCGCGAGCGTCACCGACTTGCTCGACGGCCGGGGGGCGCGGCGGATCTCCGCGACGGCGGAAGAGCCCGGCGGATCGGTGGAGGACCGCATCGCCGTGGCGTTCCGCACCGACGGCACCGGTGTCGACGGAGCCGTCGTGTCGACGCTGCGCCCGGACGAAGGTGTGCCGGTACGCGGCCGGACCCGGGGCGGCGAGGGGCTGACCGCCCGTCAGTCGGTGTCGGTGCCGGTGCGGTCCGGGCGCTCGTTCGCGTTCACCAAGTTCGTCGGCGTCGACACCGGGCTGACCTCCCGTACGCCCGCGCGGAGTGCCGCCGAAGAGTCACTGCGGGCCGCGGACCGGGGCTGGGAGCGGCTGCTCGGTCGGCACGCGGCCGAGTGGGAGCAGCTGTGGAGCGGGGACATCGAGGTGAGCGGGCGGCCCGAGTTGCAGAGATGGCTGCGCTCCGCTCTGTACGGGCTGCTGGCCAGTACCCGGGCCGGTTCCCCGGACAGCATCGCGCCGGCCGGTCTGACCAGTGACGACTACGCGGGCCTGAAGTTCTGGGACGCGGAGATCTGGATGATGCCGGGCCTGCTGGCCTTCCGGCCAGAACTGGCCCGGCCGGTCCTGGAGTACCGCCACCGCACCATGCCGGCCGCCCGGCGCAACGCCGCCGCGCTCGGCCGCCGTGGGCTGTTCTTCCCCTGGACCAGCGCCGACCAGGGGGATCTCACCTCCGAGTGCCACAGCGTGGAGCCGGATCACTGCCGTACGCAGATCCATCTGCAGTCCGACATCGCCCTGGCGGCCTGGCAGTTCTACCAGCAGACCGGCGACAACGAGTGGCTGCGCGAGCGGGGCTGGCCGCTGCTCAGGGGGGTCGCGGAGTTCTGGGAGAGCCGCGTGACCCGTAACCGCGACGGCAGCTACTCGATCAAGAACGTGTCGGGGCCGGACGAGTACAGCAACTACAAGAACGACGCGGTCTTCACCAACGCCGGTGCCGCGACCTCGCTGCGGAACGCCACCAGGGCTGCCGGCGTACTCGGTGAGCGTGCCCCGGGTGTCTGGACGACCGTCGCCGACGGGCTGCGCATCCCGTATGACAAGGAGACCAAGACCTTCCGGCAGTACGACGGCTACGACGGGGCCCCCATCAAGCAGGCGGACGCCGTGCTGCTGATGTACCCGCTGGAGTGGCCGATGCCGGACGAGGCGGCGGCGAACACTCTGGCCTACTACGCGGCCCGCTCCGACCCGGACGGGCCGGCCATGACGGACTCGGTGCATGCGGTGGACGCGGCAGCCGTCGGCAAACCCGGCTGCGTGACGCACACCTATCTCATGCGGTCGATCCGGCCGTTCGTGCGGGGGCCGTTCGCGTTGTTCTCCGAGGCGCGCGGCGAGCGCGCGGCCGGGGCCGGGGACCCGCACGCGGGGTTCCCCGCGGAGGACTTCCTGACCGGGAAGGGCGGCTTCCTGCAAGTGTTCACGCACGGACTGACCGGGATGCGCACCCGCTCGGACAAGGTGCACCTGGACCCGATGCTGCCACCGCAGCTGTCGGAGGGCGTCACCCTCAAGGGCCTGCGCGCGCACGGCAGGACCTACGAGGTGGCCATCGGGGCCGAGGAGACGAAGGTCCGGCTGGTGCAGGGGGAGCCGTTCGAGCTGGAGACGCCGCAGGGCTCGCAGATCGTCAGCGCGGCGGCGCCGGCGGTCGTCAAGACCCGCCGCCCGGACCGGATGCCGACGGACAACGCCGCCCGCTGCCGGACGGCCGAGGCCACGTCGGAGCAGCCCGGCCTGTACGCGGGCGCCGCGGTGGACGGGGACGCCACGACGGCCTGGTCGCCTGCGGCGGCCGAGGCGCACCTCACCGTCGACCTCGGGCGCACGGTGCGGGTCGCGGGGGCCGAGGTGGAGTGGTCGGACGTCCGCCCGGGTTCGCACCGGCTGCTCGTCTCCGTCGACGGGGAGCGCTGGAGCGAGATGACGCCCGGGGTGGCCGCGCGCTTCGTGCGGGTGGAGGTCCGCGCGGCGGACCCGGGTGAAAAGGGCGCGCGGCCGGGGATCGAGGAATTGAAGATCACTCAACGCCGCCGATAAACCAGAGCACCATATGACTGTGAACCCCGGCTTCGAGTCGGGGTGCACAGTCATTCCCTTTTCCAGAATGCGCGCAATATCTGTCAGCTCATCACATGAATGACCCTTTCGAGGGAATGTGCCACCCCGCTATTTACGGAATTCCCGACCCGGCTCCTCAATAAAGGAAACCGTCCAGGAAAGCGAGGTAGCACCATGAGCAAGTACGACGTCGACGTTCTGATCGTCGGCAGTGGACCGGTCGGCGCCACATTCGCCCGGAAACTCGTGGAGGCGGGACACCACGTCCTGATGATCGACGCCGGCGCGCAACTCTCCGGGAATTACGGAGAGCACCTCAAGAACAGCTTTCTGTACCAGAAGAACGTGGATCTCTTCGCGTCGGTGATCCGGGGTCATCTGCATCCGATGTCCATCGCGTCGGACGATTCCCCAGTGGTCACTCTCGACCCGTCCTCTTTCTCGTACGACCCCGAGAAATGGCCGGGATTCGTCCTCAACAACCAGAACCCGGAGCAGAAGAAGCGCGACAATCTCGGCGCGTGCGCCTCCACGTACGCCGTCGGTGGCATGGCGACGCACTGGACCTGTGCCGTCCCGGAGTTCCACCCCACGCTGGAGCGCACCTACAACGGCGAGAGCTATCCCATCGAGGCGTCGGCGATGGACACGCTCTACAACGAGGCCGCCGCGCTCCTGCACAGGTCGGAGACAGTGTTCTCCTCCTCGGCGCGCCACCTCCTGGTCCGCGAGGTACTGCACCGGGCGCAGTTCACCAACGTCAAGGAGCTGCCCCTGGCGGTCCGCGAGCGGTCCGACCGGGCGAAGTCGGACGCCGTGCACTGGAGCGCCTCGGACACCGTGCTCGGCGAGCTCGCCAGCCCGCGTCACACACCGACCAAGGGCTCCTTCCGTCTCCTGGCCGAGCACCAGTGCACCCGGCTGGAGTTCTCCGAGGCCGGGGACGGCGACCAGCGGGTGACCGGAGTGAAGGTCCGCAACCTGCGCGACCTCGACGAGAAGGTCACGATCAACGCCGAGGCGTACGTCGTCGCCTGCAACCCGGTACTCACCCCGCAGCTGCTGTTCGCCTCGGGCCTGCAGTCCGAGTCGCTGGGCCGGTACATGACCGAGCAGCCGATGGCGTTCTGCCAGACGGTGCTCAAGCAGTCGCTCATCGACGGCGTCGTGGACCTCCTGGGCAAGTATCCGGACGCCCAGAAGCGGGTGAAGGAGTACATCGACAAGCAGAAGCAGAAGCAGGAGGAGAAGACGCCCGGCGCGGACCCGGTGCCCTTCCCGAAGGGCGAGCTGGAGCCGAACCTGTGGATCCCGGCGGTCCCCGGCCAACCCTGGCATTGCCAGATCCACCGGGACGCCTTCAGCTACGGCGAGGTGCCGCCCAACATCGACAGCCGGCTCATCGTGGACCTGCGCTGGTTCGGGATGTCCCGGCCGCGCCGCAGCAACCGCATCACCTTCAGCAACCACATCAAGGACACGTTCGGCCTGCCGCAGCCGACGTTCCACTTCGAGCTGAGCAAGGAGGAGCGGGCCGACTGCGGCCGGATGATGGACCACATGATGCGGGTCGCCGCGCAGCTCGGCGGCTTCATGCCGGGCTCCGAACCGCAGTTCCTCACCCCGGGCCTGCCGCTGCACATCGCGGGCACCACCCGCATGGGCAAGGACCGCAGGACCAGCGTCGTCGACCCCGACTCGCAGGTGTGGGGCGTCAAGAACCTCTTCCTCGGCGGCAACGGACTGCATCCCTTCGGAAACGCCGCCAACCCCACGCTGACCAGCTGTGCCATGGCACTGAGGGCCGTGGAGAAGATCAAGGGCATGCTTCCGAGCGCCTGACCGGGCAGGGAGAGACGACCATGACGCAGATCAGTCTGACCGACACACACATCGGCATCACACCGACCGGCTGGACCAACGACGACTTCCCGTTGCTGGGCGACGGCATCACCTTCGAACAGTGCGTCAGCGAGATCGCCCTGGCGGGTTTCGAAGGGTGCAGCATCGGCCACAAGTTCCCGACCGACGTGAACGCGCTGAACGAGGCCCTCGGCTTACGCGGGCTCAGTGTCACCGAGCCCTGGGTGAGCACGTTCTTCACCGTGCCGGGCATGCGCGGGCGGACCGTCGCCGCCTTCGAGGAGCGGATGGACTTCCTCGACGCGATCAAGGGGCCGGTGAGGACGAGGAGCATCGGGGTGGCCGAGTTCGGCAACTCCATCCACCTCATGCCCATCAGCCTCAGCGCCTCCAAGCCGGTGTTCACCGAGGACCACTGGAAGGCCTTGGCGGAAGGCCTCGAGGAGGTCGGCAAGCTGGCCCGTGAACGCGACTTCCAGCTGGTGTACCACCCGCACATGGGCACCGGCGTGCAGACGCAGGGCGAGGTGGACACGCTGATGCGGCGCACCGACCCGGAGTACGTCCATCTGCTGCTGGACACCGGGCACCTGTACTGGTCCGGGGGCGACCCGGTCGCGGTGATCGAGGCGCACGCCGAGCGCATCCGGCACGTCCATCTGAAGAACATCCGCAAGGCGGTGCGCGACCGGCCCGGGCTGGCCTCGGCCAGTTTCGAGGAGTTCGTCCGGGCCGGGATCTTCACCGTGCCCGGCGACCGGTCCGGCGGGGTGCCCTTCCCGGCCGTCCTCGCCGCCCTGGAGGCCAGGCAGTTCAAGGGCTGGCTGGTCGTCGAGGCGGAGCAGGACCCGCACGGGCCGCGCCCGCCCCTGTACTACGCCAAGCTGGCCCGCGAGTACCTGAGGGGGCTGGGGCTTTGAGCGCGTACGCCACACCGACGTTCACCGAGTCGGTCATCGACGCCGACCCCCGGGACGGGTACTTCCTGCAGGCCGTCGACATCGACGGCGACGGCCGACCGGACCTGGTCGCCTCGGGGCTCAGCCGAGGCCAGGTCGTCTGGTACCAGAACCCGTCCTGGACCAAGCGGACCATCGCCGACCTGGACGGGCGCAAGCCGGTCGCCCTGGACGCCGCCGACCTCACCGGCGACGGCCTGCCCGACCTGGTCCTCAGCCACGACTACGGCAACTGCATGTTCGACTGCGGCCCCCAGGACGGCAAGATCTCCTGGCTGCAGAACCCGGGCACGGCACAACCCGACGGGCCGTGGAAGCGCAGGCCCGTCGCGGACCTGGTCTCCGCCCACCGGGTACGGCTCGGCCACTTCACCACCGACCGGCGGCTGCAACTGGCCGCGTTCCCGGTGGTCGGGCCGCAGGGCGGCGAGACCGGCGTCAACTCCCCAGTGCACATCACGGTGTACGACCTGCCGGACGATCCGCTGAGCGCCGAGGCGTGGCCCGGCCGCGCGGTCGACTCCGCTCATTTCACCGTTGTGCACGGGGTGACGTCGGCGCGCTACCCGGGCACCCCGCACCCGGACCGGGAGTCGTTCCTGCTGGCCGGCGGGGAGGGTGTCAGCTGGCTGGGGCCCGGCCCCGGCCCGGCAAGCCCTTGGCGGCACTTCACGATCGGCACCGGTGTGCCGCCACGGCGGTCGCCGGAACTGGGCCGGTACTTCCGGGGCAGCGGGAACCTCGCGGTCGGGCGGATCGACGGCCGGTCCTGCGCGGTGATCGTCACCCTGGAGCCGTTCCACGGAGACACTGTCGCGGTCTACGTACGGCCCGACACGACGGCCGCGCCGTTCAGCACTCCGTGGCGGCGCAAGGTGCTGAAGGTGTTCGACCGCCCCGACCCGAGGTTCGACGCCGCCGGGCACCACGTCGTGGTCGCGGACTTCGACAACGACGGCGACGACGAGTTCCTGGTCGGCATGCGTGGTCCGGCCCCGGCACAGGGCGTCTGGTACTACAAGCTCGACGCCCAGGGGAACACGCTCCTGGAACAGCAGGTGAGCACGGAATCCACGGCCCGGATCGCCGTCGCGGACTTCAACGGCGACGGCAGGCTGGACTTCGCCGTCACCTCCTACGACACCGTCGGCTACTACCGGACGAAGGAGCCGAAGGTGCGCCTGTACACCAACACCTTCGCATGGCCCGCCCCGGTCACACCCCCGCTCGGCGGCGACGGCTGACGCCCCGCAAGCCAGGGTGAACCCGATCGCGGGGTGTCACTGAGTACACCCCGCGATACGGGCCCTGCGGCCGGCGTGGCCAGACCCGCTTCTCCGTAGCGTCGTCGGAGAGGCACAGGACGTGCCGGGCGAAGCGGGACGACGATGCTTCGCACCAGGACCCGACAGGACCCGGGCCAGGGGGCCCGCCGTCGAGGCGCTGCGGCTGGTGAAGGTCACCAAGACCTACGGCGGCGGCGACAGCGTGGTGACCGCCCTGAACGGGGTGACGCTCAGTCTCGAACGTGGCACGTTCACAGCGGTGATGGGGCCGTCCGGCTCCGGCACATCGACGTTGCTGAGCTGCGCGGCGGGGCTCGACCGGACGCGCTCTCCACGGCCGCGGGCGTGGTCGGCGGCTACGGCACCCTGCTGGTGTTCTTCGCGATCGCCTCGACCCTGACGGTGAACGTGCGTCAGCGGGCCGCCGGAATGGAGCTGTTGCGCTGCCCGGGGGGCGACTCCGGGGCAGATCAAGCGGATGGTCGTGGGCGAGGCGGTGGCCGTGGCGCTGGTGGGCGAGGCGCTGGGACCCGGCCCGGCGATGCTCGGCGGCAGGGCCCTGCTGGAGGTGTCCAGGTCGCACGGTCCGTCGAGTTCGAGTTCGTGCCGGTGGCCTTCCTGACCGGCTTCGACGTCACGCTGCTCGCCGCCGCGGGCGCCGCGTCCCTCGCCGTCCGGCGCGCGACGGGCCGACGGCGGCAGCGGGGCCGGGCGCGGACGGTCCTCGCCAACACCGCGCTGGTGGCCGGGGCCGCCGCGGCGACCTCGACGTTCGTGTTCTCGGCGAAGGACGCCGCGCTGATGGCGCCGCCGGCGTACGGGGCGATCCTGCTGTCCGTCGGGTGTGCCCTGAAGGCGCCGCGGCTGGGCGGTGGCCGCCGCTCTGTCACCGCGTGCCGGAAGCGTCCAGCAGTGCGGTCGCCGTCGCCGTGGTCAGGCCGTCCAGCGTCTCGATCCCGGCCCCGGCCCGGGCGCTGGCCCCGTCGAAGACCAGCATCAGCTGACGGGCGAGCAGCTCCGCGTCGCGCGCCCCGCCCTCCTCGGCCTGCGTGCGGAAGAAGCCCAGCAGCCACTCCTTCACCCCGCGCGCGACGACGCTCGCCGGGTGCGCGGGATCCTTCAGCTCGACCAGGGCGGCGAGATAGGGGCAGCCCTGGTAGGCGGGCTCGGCCGAGGCCTTCTCCAGCCGTTCGAAGACGTGCAGGATCCGTTCGCGGGGGCTGCCGGCGTCCTGCGGGCCGGGCGCGAGCCGTTCCTCGTACGCCGGGAGCCGCCGGGCCAGACTCGCCGCGAGGACCTCGTCCTTGCTCGCGAAGAGCTGGTACATGGACCGCTTCGAAACCCCGGCGCTCCGGCACAGCGTCTCGACACCGAGGGAGACGCCCTCGCGGTAGAACAGCTCGGCCGCCGCGTCCAGGAGACGGTCCCTGGTGGACGCCTTGTCGCTTGTGGCCATACGGGCGAGAGTACCTCGCCCCGGAGTCCTGGGAAACCGATCGGTTTGGCCTGCTGCCCGGACGAGAACCCCGTGACAGCGTGGGTGAACAAGCGCTTAGATAGTGCTCTGCCCGTCCGCCCGACGCCGCCGTCCTGGAGGCCCCGTTGTTCACATCCGTCGACGATGTCTCCGCACGCCTCGCCGAGACCGGCTACCTCGCCTCCCCCGCCGTCGCCACGACCGTCTTCCTCGCCGCCCGGCTCGGCAAGCCGCTCCTGGTGGAGGGCCCGGCCGGCGTCGGCAAGACGGAACTCGCCAAGGCCGTCGCCACGGTGGCCGGGGCGCGGCTCGTCCGCCTGCAGTGCTACGAGGGGGTCGACGAGTCCCGCGCCCTGTACGAGTGGAACCACGCCAAGCAGCTCCTGCGTATCAGCGCGGGCCGCGACGAGACGTGGGACGAGGCCCGTACGGACATCTTCAGCGAGGAGTTCCTGCTCACGCGGCCGCTGCTGACCGCGATCCGGGGCGACGACCCGAAGGTGCTGCTGATCGACGAGACCGACAAGGCGGACGTGGAGGTGGAGGGCCTGCTGCTGGAGGTGCTCAGCGACTTCCAGGTGACCGTCCCCGAGCTGGGCACGATCACGGCGACGCGGCGCCCCTTCGTCGTCCTGACGTCCAACGCGAGCCGGGAGCTGTCCGAGGCGCTGCGCCGGCGCTGCCTCTTCCTGCACATCGGATTCCCGGACGAGGAGCTGGAGCGCCGGATCGTCCGCCTGAAGGTGCCCGGCCTCGACGAGGCGCTGGCCCGCTCGGTCGTCCGGGTCGTGGGCGCGCTGCGGGCGATGGACCTGCGCAAGGTGCCGTCGGTCGCCGAGACCGTCGACTGGGCGCACACCCTGCTCGCCCTCGGCGCCGACTCCCTCGACGAGACGGTCGTGCGGGCTACGCTCGGGGTGCTGCTCAAGCACCAGGACGATGTCCTCAAGGCCTCGGCCAAGCTCGATCTGGACGCCCTGTGACGACGCCGGCAGGCGTCGCCGAGCGGCTGACGTCCCTGGTCGGGGCGCTCCGCGCGCACGGCATGCGGATCGGCACCGGCGAGACGGTCGACGCGGCACGGGCGGTCGGGGAACTCGGCCTCGCGGACCGGGAGCTGCTGCGCGAGGGTCTCGCGGCGACCCTGCTGCACGGGCAGGGACAACGCCAGGTGTTCGACCCCGTCTTCGACCTCTACTTCCCGCGCGGCGTCGGCGGCCCGGAGCAGCGGTCGGCCGGGCGGGAGGACCTGCGGGACCGGCTGGCCGACGCCCTGACCGCCGACGACCGGGCGACGCTGGGCCGGCTGGCGATCGAGGCGGTCGACGGTTTCGGCGGCTACGGTTCCTCGCCGGAGTCGGACGGCTGGTCGTCGTACCAGGCGCTCGAACGGCTGCGGCCGCAGACGCTGCTGGCCCGGGTGCGCGACACCATCCGGGGGCGGGGCGGCAGTCAGGGGTTCACGGACCGGCTGCTGGAGGACGAGGTCCGGCGGCGCATCGACGTCTTCCGCGCTCTGGTGGCGGCGGAGGCGCGGCGGCGGGTCGCCGAGCGGCGCGGCCGGGACGAGATCGCCCGGCGGGCGGTGGCCCCGACCGCCGACCGGGTCGACTTCCTGTTCGCCGGGCAGGACCGGCTGGCCGAGCTGCGCAGGACGGTCCAGCCGCTGGCGCGCAAGCTCGCGACCCGGCTCGCCGCCCGGCGCCGTCGCGCCTCGCGGGGCACGATCGACCTGCGGCGGACCCTGCGTGGTTCGCTGTCGACGGGCGGGGTGCCGATGAAGCCGGTGCTGCGCCGACGGCGGCCCGCCCGTCCCGAACTGGTGCTGCTGTGCGATGTGTCGGGGTCGGTCTCCGGCTTCTCCGACTTCACGATGCTGCTGGTGCAGGCGCTGCACGACCAGTTCAGCAAGGTGCGGGTGTTCGCCTTCGTCAACCGGATCGACGAGGTGACCGGGTTGCTGGAGCGCGGCCGGGCCGACCCGGAGGGGCTGAGCAGCCGTATCCAGGGGGAGGCGGCGGTGACGGGCTACCACGGCAGCAGTGACTACGGCATGGCGCTGGGCGAGTTCGCCGAGCGGTACGCGGACGCGGTCGGTTCGCGCACGACCGTCTTCGTGCTGGGTGACGCCCGCACCAACCGGAGCGACCCCAACCTGCCCGCCGTGCGGCAGATCGCCGAGCGCGCCCGCCGCGTCCACTGGCTGAACCCGGAGCAGCGCTCCCGCTGGGGCACGGGCGACTCCGTCGCGCCCGCCTACGCCGAGCTGGTCGCGATGCACGAGTGCCGCAACGCCCGGCAGTTGAGCGCGCTGGTGGCACGGCTGCTGCCGGTGTGATCAGGCGGCGGTGAGCTGGGGGCAGAGGGCGGCCGGGCCGGCCGCCGGTCCCGCCTTGACCCGCCGCGTGAGGTCGTCGGCCAGGACCTCGTGGGCGCCGGAGACGATGCCGTCGAGGGCCTGGGCCGCGACGGGTCCGGCCGTGGACTTGGGGGCGTCGACCCCGACGGCCATGTCCGGGTCCACGTAGCCGACATGGAAACCGATCGGTTTCATGCCGGGAAGGTAAACCGACCGGTTTCCGGGAGCGAGGGCAGGACCCGTCACTCCTGCTTCGCGTACTCCTGCTTCGCGTACTCCTTCGCCGTCTGACCCTCGAAGTCGTAGACCACGACCTGCTCGTCACCCACGACCCAGGCGTCGTGACCGGGCGAGACGACGAAGACGTCGCCCGGCCCGACCTCGGTCTCCCCGCCGTCGTCCATGAGGATGTGCAGGCGGCCCTGGACCATGCAGCAGTAGTGGTGCATCTGGCAGGTCGCGGTGCCGGCGATCGGGGCCACGGACTCCGTCCAGCGCCAGCCTGGCTCGAAGGTGGCCACGGCGAAGTCGAGCTCCGTCATGTGGACGGCTTCGAGGTGGCCCCGGGGGAAATCACGCCGTTCATCGGGCTTGTCGAGCGTCTTCACTTCCAGCATGACGCGCTCCCTTCAGGCCGCGACGCACCGCGGCCGGGGCCGGCCCGCGGCGGCCCTGGACACCGTCGTCGGCGGCCGGCCCGCTACCACTCAATCGTCCGCCCTGCCACCCGGGGCCGCCATTCGGGGAAGGCCCGTTCAGCCCTCGCTGCCGCACAGCTCGGCGAAGCGCCCGGCGTCGATGTTGCCGCCGGAGATGATCACGCCCACACGCTGCGGCAGGGGACCCGCCCGGCCGGTGAGCAGGGCGGCGAGCGGGGTGGCGCCGCTCGGCTCGACGACGATCTTCAGGCGTTCGAAGGCGAACCGCATCGCGTCCCGGATCTCGTCGTCGGTGACCAGGACGACGTCGTCGAGGAGCCGTTGGTTGACCGCGAAGGTCAGTGCTCCGGGTGTGTGCAGGGCCTGGCCGTCGGCGATGGTGCGCGGGACCGGGACGCTGACGCGCCGGCCGGCCTCCAGCGAGCGTTTCGTGTCGTCCCCGGCCTGCGGCTCGACGCCGATGGTGCGGATGCCGGGGTGCAGGCCCTTGGCCGCCGTGGCACTGCCGGCCATCAGCCCGCCGCCGCCGACCGGCGCCAGCAGCGCACCCAGCTCTCCCGCCTCTTCGAGGAGTTCGAGAGCGGCCGTGCCCTGCCCGGCCATCACGTGCGGGTGTTCGTACGGCGGGATGAGGGCGAGGCCGCGTTCATCGGCGAGGGCCTCGGCGAGGGCGACGCGGTCGCCGGTGTAGCGGTCGTAGGTGACGATCTCGGCGCCGTAGCCGGCGGTGGCCGCCCGCTTCGACGGCGGGGCGTCCTCCGGCATGACGATCACCGCGGTGGTGCCCAGCTCGCGGGCGGCCAGGGCGACGGCCTGGGCGTGGTTGCCGGAGGAGTAGGCGGCGATGCCCCGGGACAGCTGCTCGGGGGTGAGGCGGGAGGCGGCGTTGTAGGCGCCGCGGAACTTGAAGGCGCCCACGCGCTGGAAGTTCTCGCACTTGAGGTGGACTTCGGCGCCGGTGAGGGCGTCGAGGGTGCGGGAGCGCAGCACGGGCGTGCGGTGGGCGACGCCCTTGAGGCGGGCTGCGGCGTCGCGGACGTCGTCGAGGGTGACCGGTGGGGTGGTGGTCGTCACGCGGGTCCTCCGGTGGACGTGTCGTGGGCGGCCCGGGCCCGGGACAGGTAGTTGTAGGCGGAGGCGCGGGAGATGCCGAGCCGGGCGGCGACCTGCTCGACGGCGCCGCGCACGGCGAAGACACCGCGGGTGTCCAGCCCTCCGAACAGCTCCAGGCGCTCCGCGCGGTCGAGCTCCGCCCAGCTGCCCCGCTGCTTCGACTGGTGGACGTCGACGAGGGCGTCGACCACGGCGTCGATGTCGTTGCCGAAGGTGGTGGTCGGCAGCTCCGCCGGGGCGGCGCCGAACCCGGCGAGTGCGCCGAGCAGGTCGTGGACCTGGGTGACGGCACTGATGTCCACGTTGACGCAGAGGGCGCCGAACACGGCACCCGTGGAGTCCCGCAGCAGCATCGTGGAGGACTTCACCCGTGTCCCGTCGCGGGTGCGGGTGACGTAGTTCAGTTCGTCCTGCGCGTCGTCGCCGCGGGCGAGGACGCGCATGCCGATCTCGCTCATCGCGCCACCGACCACGCGCCCGGTCAGCGATCCGGCCACGGCGACCACCGACTCCTCGGGGATGCGGTAGTCGTGCAGCACGACGTCGCACACCGGCCCGAAGGTGGCCGCGATTCCGGCCACGACCGGCCTCAGCGCGGCGAGGACCGCGTCCCGCTCGGCATCCCGCTCACTGCTCATCCCCGTCCCCTCTCGACTCCACCACCTTAGACCACAAATCCAGAGTTTGGATAGACAGTCCAGGCAATTCCTCCGGCGGCGCACGCTGCGGACATGCGTCGCTGTGCGGTCGGCGGGAGGCTGGAGGGGTCAACACGGTCACGCGTTTCGAGGAGATCGTCATGGACACCGCCACCCTGGAAGACATGCGCGCCACGCTGCGGGGGCCGGTGATCGGCCCGCAGGACGCCGGCTACGACGAGGCGCGCAAGATCTACAACGCGATGATCGACAAAAGGCCTGCCGCCCTCGTGCTCTGCGCGGACGCCGCCGACGTGATGGCGGCGGTCGGCTACGTCCGCGAGCACGGCCTGGAACTCGCCGTGCGGGGCGGCGGGCACAGCGGCCCCGGCCTGTGCCTGGTGGACGACGGCGTGACCCTCGACCTCTCGCCGATGCGCTGGGTGCGGGTCGACCCGAAGGCGCGGACTGCGGAGGTCGGCGGCGGCAGCCACCTCGGCGACCTCGACCACGCCACCCAGGCCTTCGGCCTCGCCACCCCCACCGGCATCATCTCCATGACGGGCGTCGGGGGCCTCACCCTCGGCGGCGGCCACGGCTACCTCACCCGCAAGTACGGGCTGACCGCGGACAACCTGATCGCCGCGGACGTGGTGCTGGCCGACAGCAGCTTCGTCACCGCGAGCGAGACCGAGCACCCGGACCTGTTCTGGGCCCTGCGGGGCGGCGGCGGCAACTTCGGCGTCGTGACCGCCCTCACCTACCGGCTGCACCCGGTGGGCACGGTCGGGGCCGGGGTGACGGTCTGGCCGGTCGACGCCACCCGTGAAGTGCTGGCCTGGTACCGCGAGTTCCTCCCGAAGGCACCCGAGGACGTCTACGGCTTCTTCGCCGTCCTCGTCGTCCCGCCCGCCCCGCCCTTCCCCGAGGAACTGCACGGCAAGAAGGTGTGCGGCGTCGTGTGGTGCTTCACGGGTGACCTGGACGCGCTCGACGACACCCTCTCGGTGGTGAACGACGCGGGCCGGCCGGCCTTCCACTTCGCGACGCCGATGCCGTACGACGCGCTGCAGAGCATGTTCGACGACCTGATCCCGGCCGGCTACCAGTGGTACTGGCGGGGCGACTTCTTCGACAGCATCCCCGACCCGGCTCTGGACGTGCACCTCGAGTACGGCCGGAGCATCCCGACACCGCTGTCGCTGATGCACCTCTACCCGATCGACGGAGCCGTCCACCGGGTCGGCCCCGACGACACCGCGTGGAGCTACCGGGACGCGCTCTGGTCCGGCGTCTTCGCCGGCGTCGATCCCGACCCGGCCAACGCTGAGAAGATCAGGCAGTGGTGCGTGGGCTACCAGGAGGCACTGCACCCGTACTCCATGGGCGGCTCGTACGTGAACTTCATGGGCGCGGGCGAGGGCCGGGAACGGGTCCGGGCGACGTACCGCGACCACTACGACCGGCTCGCCAAGATCAAGCGGACCTACGACCCGGACAACCTCTTCCACGCCAACCAGAACATCGAACCGGCGCCCGAGTGACGGCCAGGTGGTGCTGAGTACCGGTTGGTGAACCCCGCACGGACATCACCGCGCAGGAGCTCAATCGACTCTCCGCTGCACGCCCTGCCCTGAGGCGGCGGCGCAGTCCGCTCCGTCGCACGGGAACTGACAGCGCGTCAGTGGTGGGCGTGGACCACGGCGTGGCCCTTGCCCCGGCCGATCATCCACTTGTTGACCGGGGTCGTGATCAGGAAGGCCACCGCGAAACCACCCAGGAGCGCGTACCAGAAGAGACCTTCCGACAGTTCCGCGTCCATCGCGCCCGGGGTGAGCGCGATGATGAGGTTGTCGACGAGTTCCATCACCGCGATCGAGACCGTGTCCGCGGCGAGGGCGACCCGGATCGCGGCCTTGAGGTCGAGTCCGGCGCGCAGGACCGCGAACAGGGTGAACGAGTAGCCGAAGAGGAACGCGAGCCCGATCGCCACCACCATGGTGGGCACGTTGCCCCATCCCGCCGCCGTGCCGATCACCATGCCGAGGATCTCGCCGATCGCGCACCCGGTCAGACAGTGCAGTGTCGCCTTCACGGCGGTCCCCCAGGACGCGGCCCGGTGATGCTTCTCAGGTTCATGAGCGGTGTGGTCCATGAGACCGACTCTATACCCCCTAGGGGTATAGTACGAGAGGACGGGCAGGGCGCGCCGGACGATTCCGCGGAGCGACCGGCACCACTCGCCGGCCGGCCGGATGACCGACCTAGAGTGGGCTGCCATGACGACCCACCCGACGCCATCGCCCGAGCCGACCCGGCCACCCCGGCAGAACGGGGCGACTTCGCCGTCCCGTGCGCCGCGGGACTACCTCTCCGAGCTGTTCTCCTTGGAGGGCAGGGTCGCGGTGGTCACCGGTGGCAGTTCGGGTATCGGCCGCGCCATCGCCGGCGCCCTCGCGCGGGCCGGAGCGGGCGTGGTGGTCGTGGCCCGCGGCGAGGCCGGGCTGGTCGCGACGGCCGAGGAGCTCACGGCCCAGGGCTGCCGCGCCGCGTGGGTCAGCGCGGATCTGAGCACCCGCGAGGGGGTGCGGACGGCCGCCGAGCGGGCGGCCGGGGTGTTCGGGGAGCCCGACATCCTCGTCAACAGCGCCGGGATCAACCTGCGTCCGCCGATGGACGAGCTCGGCGAGGACGTCTGGGACGCCACGATGGCGGTCAACCTGGAGGCGCCGTTCCTGCTGGGTCAGCGCTTCGGCCCCGGGATGGCGGAGCGCGGGTACGGGCGGATCATCCACATCAGCTCGCAGCAGGCGCATCGCGCGTTCGTCCAGAGCGGTGCCTACGGCGCCTCCAAGGGCGGATTGGAGGCGCTCGCCCGCTCCCAGGCCGAGGCGTGGTCGCCGCGCGGCGTCACCTGCAACCTCCTCGTGCCGGGCTTCGTGATGACAGCGCTCAACGCGCGGCTGTCCTCGGACCCGGAGAAGGTGGCCGCCCTCGCCGCCCGCACGATGATCGGGCGCAACGGCCTCGCCGAGGACTTCGCGGGAGCGGCGGTCTTCCTGGCGAGCGCTGCGTCCGCCTACGTGACCGGGCAGTCGGTCTTCGTCGACGGCGGGCTGTCCGTCCACTGACGCCGCCCCCGGCACCCCCGGGGTCCCCCGAACGGCCAGCGGCCGACGGGCGACGGGCGACGCTCGGTGTCACGCTGGGCACACAGGCCCCGCGGAAGGGAAAGCATCGCCATGATCACGACGGACTTCGTCCCCGGTTCCCCCTGCTGGCTCGACCTGGGCGCTCCGGACGTCCGGGCCGCAGCCTCGTTCTACGGCGCCGTCCTCGGCTGGGACTTCGAGTCCATCGGCGAGAGCGAGGACTTCGAGGGCGGGATGTTCAGGAAGGACGGCAAGATCGTCGCCGGGCTCGGCAAGCTCACCGAGGAGGGCGCCCGCTCGGCCTGGATGATCTACTACAGCGTCACCGACGCGGACGCCGCGACGCAGACCGTGCAGCAGACCGGCGGCACCGTGCGGGTCGCGCCGATGAGCCTCGACGACTGGGGCCGGATGGCGCAGTACAGCGACCCGCAGGGCGCCCAGTTCGCGGTCTGGGAGCCGGGCACGAACAAGGGCGTGGAGCTGGTGGACCAGCCGGGCTCGCTGTCGTGGACCGAGCTGTACACGACGGATGCCGCGAGCGCTCGGAACTTCTACGGCACCCTCTTCGGCTGGCAGTTCAGCGACATGCCGCTACCGGGCGGCGCGGGCACGTACACCCTGATCACCCCGGCGGGGCTCCCCGAGGACCGGATGCAGGGCGGGCTCATGCAGCTCGGCAAGGAGGACCTGGCGTTGACGGGCGGGCGGCCGTACTGGCACCCGGTCTTCGCCGTGGAGGACTGCGACGCCGCGGTGGCCCAGGTCACCGGGAACGGCGGCAGCGTGCAGATGGGACCGGTGGACATGGAGGGCGTCGGCCGGCTCGCCGTCTGCCTCGACCCGGCGAACGCGGACTTCGTGGTGCTCGCCCCGTCCGAGAGCTGAGCGGCCACCGACTGATGCTTGCACCCTCTTGCGTATGATGTGCAAGTGCGCGAGTACAGCATCAGGGAAGCCGCCCTGGCCGACATGGACGGGGCCCGGGCGGTGATGCTCGACGCCGTGTACCGCGACTTCGGCACGGGGTACGTACCGCGGTGGCACGCCGACATCATCGATCCGGTGCCGTTCTACGTCATGCCGCCCCGGCACACCCTCCTGGTGGCCGTGGACGAGCGGGACGGGGCGGTGGCGGCCACGGCGGCTCTGGACGCGCGCGGCCCGGAGCACCCGCCGAACCCGCACTGGCTGGCCGAGCGGTTCCCCTCGGGCGAGACGGCCCAGCTCCGGCGGGTGTACGTGCGCCCCGAGCACCGGCGGCGCGGCCTGGCCCGGCAACTGGTGGACGGATTGCTGGAGTTCGCCCGGGCGGACGGCGGCTACCGGTCCGCGTACCTGCACACCTACCCGCACTCCCCCGGCGCGATGGGCCTGTGGCGGGCACTGGGCAAGGTGGTCTGCGACGAGCGGGAGGAGGTGCCCGGCGGGGGCAGCGGCGTCGTGCACTTCGAGATACCGCTCGCTTAACGAAAATGGTATTCATATACACTATGAGAACCCCCCGCCGGCTCATAGCCGGGTTGTTCGTGCTGCCCTTGCTCTCCGGTTGCTTCGCGTCGTCCGGCGACGACGCGAAGGCCTCCTCCGGCTCCGGCGACGGCGCCCGGCTGCGTGTCGCCCTGCCCTTCGCCCCGACCGAGAACTACTCGCCGTACGGCCAGGACGCGATGCTCCTGTCCCGGCTCGGCGTCACCGAGGGGCTGACCAAGCTGGACGCGAACGGCACGGCGGTCCCCGCGCTGGCCGAGTCGTGGAGCAGTGAGAACGGCGGCAGGAGCTGGCTGTTCACCCTTCGGGACGCGAGGTTCCAGGACGGCGAAACCGTCACCGCCGAGGCCGTCGCCGCCGCCCTCACGGCCGCCGGGAAGGCCGACCCGGCGCCGTCCGCGCTCTCCGGCGTGAAGCTGACCGCCGCGGCCGAGGACGACAGACGCGTCCGGGTCAGCACCGCCGAGGCCGACCCCGTCCTGCCGTTGCGGCTGTCGAACCCCTCCCTCGCGGTGTTCGCACCGAAGGCGTACGCCAAGAAGGGCACGGTGAACGTCGTCGGCACCGCCACCGGCCCCTTCGCGCTCGCCAAGGCCGACGGTGACACCGCGGCCACGCTGAACCGTTTCGACGACTACTGGGGCGGCCGGGCCCAGGCGTCCGGCGTCACCGCCCGGTTCGTCTCCGACGGCACCGCCCGCGCCAACGCCCTGCGCACCGGCGACGTCGACATCGCCGAGTCCCTGCCCGTCGCCCAGGTCGCCGCCCTGGACCAGGACGACGTCCACGAGGTCGACACCGCCCGCAACACCAGCCTGTACCTCAACACCAAGTCCGGTGCCTTCACCGACGCGGGGCTGCGGGCGGCCGCACGCGAAGCGATCGACACCTCAGTCATCGCCAAGGGCGCCTACGAGGGGTACGCCGTGCCCGCCCAGGGCCTGTTCGGCCCGGCCCTGACCTGGGCCGCAGCCAAGCGCGTCGAACCGACCGGGCGGGCGCGGGCGCTCCGCCCCGACGGCGAGCGCATCACCCTCGCCGCCTACAGTGACCGGCCCGAGCTGCCGGAGACCGCCCAGGTGCTCCAACAGCAGCTGCGGAAGGCCGGGTTCGAGGTGAAGCTGGAGGTGCGCACGTACGCGCGCCTCGAAGGCGACCTGCTGGGCGGCAGGTTCGACGCGGCGGTCTTCTCCCGCAACATGATGCTGGACACCGGCGACCCCGTCACCGTCCTCGCGAGCGACTACACCTGCGACGGCTCCAACAACCTGTCGTTCCTGTGCGACAGGAACGTGGACAGGCTCGTCGCCGCCGCCCAGGCCGAGTCCGACACCACCCAGCGGCAGGACGCCGCCATGAAGGCGGAGGCGGCCGTCCTCGGCACCGACGCGGTGATCCCGCTGGTGCACCAGAAGCTCGTCGCGGGCATCGCGACGTCCGTCCGCGGCGCGCTGCCCGATCCGTACGAGCGCACCCTCATAGGGACGGGGACCAGGCGCTGAACAGCTCGAACACACCCTGGACGAAGGGTGCCGCCTCCCGGGTGGTGCGCGCAGTCGCGGGCGGTGGCGTCCCGGCGCTGCTGTGGCGGACCGTGCTCGTGGCCGCCCTGGTGTGCGGTATCGGCCTGCTGCCGTGGCTGTCGCGCACCGACCCCGCGCTGACCGTACTCAGGGCGCGGTCGGCGGACCGCGACCCCGACCCCGAGACCCTGCGCGCCATCCGTGACCAACTCGGCCTGGACGACGGCCCCTTGATGCTGCTCGGTCGCTGGCTGGGCGGGCTGCTGCACGGCGACGCGGGCACGTCCTGGGTGTCCGGCGGCCAGGTGCTGCCCGGCGTCGTACCGGCGCTCGGCGCGTCGCTGCTGCTGATGGCCGGGGCCCTGGTGGTCGCCGCGGGTACGGCGGCCGCCGTCTGCGCCCGGACGCTCCGGCTGGGCGCTCGGGGCCGGCTCGGGGCGCGCCGCCCCGGCGGGACGGCGACGGCGGTGCTGGCCGCGCTGCCCGAGTTCCTCGTCGCCGCGGTGCTGGCCTCGGTGATCGGGGTGCGGCTGGGCTGGCTGCCCGCCCTGGGCTGGTACGGGCCGCAGTGGATGGTGCTGCCCTCGCTCGCCGTCGGCCTGCCCGCCGGGGCGGTCCTGGGGCGGATGCTCGACGACCTGCTGCCCGGCGCGTTCGGAGAACCGTGGGCGACGGCGGCCGCGGCGCGCGGGGTTCCGTCGAGGTCCGTGGCGCGGCAGGCGGTGCGCCGCTGTGTGCCCGGGCTGCTGCCGAACCTGGCGCTGTTCGTGGTCGGCCTGACCGGCGGATCGGTCGCCGTCGAGCAGATCTTCGACATCCCGGGCCTGGGCAGGCTCACCCTCCAGGCCGCACTCGCCCAGGATTTGCCCGTCCTGCAGACCGGCACGCTCGCCCTCGTCCTGCTCGCGGCCGCCGCGGGACTCCTCGCCCGGCTCGCCGCCCGCCTGCTGATCGGCCCGGCGCTGCGCGACGGCGCCCTGCAGTCCCCGCACCGGCCCCGGCCGCCCGCGCCCCGCACGCTCCCCCTGCTCTACGGAGGGCTGCTGGCCGCCGTCATCGGCTTCGGGCTGCCCCGCGACCCGCTCGCCCTGGACCCCCTCGCCCGGCTGCACGCCCCTTCCGCCGAGCACCCCTTCGGCACGGACGCGCTCGGCAGGGACTTGCTCGCCCGCGTCTCCCACGGCGCGCTGACCACCCTCGGCACCGCCCTCGCGGTGAGTGCCGCCGCCCTCGCCGCCGGGCTGCTGCTGGGACTGCTGCCGAGGCTGTCCGGGCCCCTGGTCGACATGCTCAGCGCCGTACCGCCCGTACTGGCCGGGCTCCTCGTCACCGGCGTCATGGGCAGCGGGCCGTGGACGCCCGCGTTCGCCGTGGCCGTCGTGGCCTGGTGCCCGCTGGCCGCGCACACCTCCTCCCTGCTGCGGCAGGAGCGCGCGACCACGCATCTGACGGCCACCCGGGCGCTGGGTGCCGGCCGCTGGTACCTCCTCCGGCACGAACTGCTGCCCGCCGCCCTGCCCCCGGTCGCCCGGCACGCCCTGCTCCGGCTGCCGGGCATCGCGCTCGGCCTCGCGGCGCTGGGCTTCCTCGGGCTGGGCGCCCAGCCGCCGTCCCCCGACTGGGGCCTGCTGCTGGCCGAGAACCAGCCGTACGCCGAACGCGCCCCGTGGGCCGTGCTCTTCCCCGCCGCCGTACTCGCCCTGCTCGGGGCGCTCGCGGTGACGGCCGCGGGCGGCGTACGGCTGCCCCGGCGGCGTACCCGGCCCGCCGGCCCGGCCGGATTGTTGCCCGCGGACCGGGTCGTGCCGGCCCCGCTCCGGCAACCGGACCACCCCGAGGCCCTCCTGACGCCCGTGTCCGCCTCACCGGCGGAAGACCGATGACCGACCCCGCCCCCCTCGCGCCGGACCGCGAGGCCGCCCGCCGGTCCGGCGCCGGGACCCGCGACAGCGCCTGGCGGCTGTGCAGGGAACTGTCGCCGCTGCTGCGGCTGCTGATCCTCACCCAGCTCGCCTTCAACCTCGGCTTCTACGCCGTCCTGCCGTTCCTCGCCGGGCATCTCGGCGGCGCGATCGGCATGGCGGGCTGGCTGGTCGGGTTCGTGCTCGGGCTGCGCACCTTCAGCCAGCAGGGGCTGTTCGTGGTCGGCGGGTGGCTCGTCGACCGGTTCGGGGTGCGGCCGGTCGTGCTGGCGGGGTGCGTGCTGCGGATCGCCGGGTTCGTGTGGCTCGGGTACGCGCGTGCGCCGGGGGCCGTGATCGGGGCGGTGCTCGTGATCGGGTTCGCCGCCGCGCTGTTCTCCCCTGCCGTGGAGTCCGAGGTGGCGCGCCAGGCGGTGGCCCGAGAGGAGAGCGGACGCGGGCCGCGCACCCGGGTCCTCGCCCTGTTCAGCGTGGCGGGCCAGGCCGGGGCGTTCGCCGGGCCGCTGCTCGGCGCGCTGCTGCTCGCCGTGGACTTCCGCACCGCGTGCCTCGCGGGTGCCGCGGTCTTTGTCCTGGTCCTCGCCGGGCACCTGTGGCTGATGCCGCAGCACATCCCCGGCCGGGTCCGCGTCCGCGAGCGCGGTGGGGCCCGGGCTCTGCTGCGCAACCGGCGCTTCCTCGCCCTGTGCTGTGCCTACGGCTCCTATCTGCTCGCCTACAACCAGCTGTATCTGGCCCTGCCGGAGGAGGTGCAGCGCGCGGCGGGCTCCCAGGCGCCGCTGTCCTGGCTCTTCGCCCTGTCCTCGGTGCTGGTGGTGTCCACCCAGCTGCCGGTGACCCGCTGGGCGGGCGACCGGCTCGATCCGCGCCGCTCGATGACCGCGGGACTGCTGCTGATCGCGTCCGGTTTCGCGGTGGTGGCCGCGGCCCGCCCGGCCGGCTGGACCGGCGCCGCCGGGCTGCTGCCGGCCACGGGCTTCGTGATCTTGCTCACCGTGGGGCAGATGCTGGTGGTGCCCGCCGCCCGCGCCTGGGTGCCCGACCTCGCCGAGGAAGGACGGCTCGGGCTCTACACGGGCGCGCTGTCGTCCGTCTCCGGCCTGATCGTCCTGGCCGGCAGCGCGGCCACCGGCTCGCTGCTCGACCTGGGGCTGCCGGCGGCCGTGCCGTGGCTGGTCCTCGCGGCCGTACCGGCCCTGGCGGTGGGCCTGTTGCCGCGCCATGCGAAGGAGGCGGGCGCGGCGGTCTGAGACGGCACCGGCGCCCCGGGACGCCCGGCGCGCCGGAGCGTCAACCCGGCGGGTGACCTCTTCGCGCGGGATGTGCGAGACAGCGCCCGGTGAGGACACTGCCGCGGCGATCGGTGGTCACGCCGCGCCAGTATCCTGGGTCGGCTGCGGCACCCCCCACCAATCCCCGTGCACAAGCGGGGAGTTCGGCCTGCGGCGACGACCTACCCACACGCATGAGACGAGGACGAGTGCTGCTAGCGGGCCGCTACCGGCTGGATGTTGAGATCGGGCGCGGTGGAATGGGAGAGGTCTGGCGCGCGTACGACGAGACGCTCGCCAGAGCGGTGGCCCTCAAGCTGCTGCTCCCCCAGGACACCGATGCCACGGCGACCTCCCGGTTCCGTCTGGAGGCTCAGACCGCCGGGCGTCTCAACCACCCCAACGTGGTCGGCGTCCTGGACTTCGGCGAGTACGACAACCGGCTGTACCTGGTGATGGAGCTGGTCGAGGGCGACAGCCTCGCCGGGGTGCTGACGGGCTCGGGCGCGCTCCCCGCCGAGCAGGTGGCCGATCTGGCCGCACAGGCGTCCGCCGGGCTGGCCGCCGCGCACGGGCAGGGCATCGTGCACCGGGACGTCAAACCCGCCAACCTGCTGCTGGACGCCAACGGCACCCTGAAGATCGGCGACTTCGGCATCGCGCGGTTCCTCGACGACCCGGGCGCCGCTCTCACGGCCACCGGCCAGATCGTCGGCACCGGCCTGTACCTCGCGCCCGAGCGTGCCCTGGGCAAGCAGGCGGGGCCCGCCTCCGACATGTACTCCCTGGGCTGTGTGCTCTATCAGCTCCTCAGCGGGCGCCCGCCGTTCGAGGCCGACACCGCCGTAGCCCTTCTCCACCAGCACCTCGACGCCGCCCCCGTGCCACCCCGCGAGCTGGGTGTCGCCGGGCTGCCGCCCGCGTTCGAGAACTACCTCCTCGGACTGCTCGCCAAGCAGCCCGAGGACCGGCCCACCGCCCAGCAGGCCGCCGAGTGGTTCGCCGGCGGCGCCTGGCGGGGCCTGCCCGAGCCGCTGCCGGAAGCCTCGCCGCCACTGCGGCCCAGGACCACGTCCGCGGCGATGCCCGCCGGGCCGGGCCCGTACGCCACGGCCGGGACCGGCAACCCGACCACGTACGCGCTGCCCGCGACTGCCGGGCACCGCAGCGCGGCCCGGGCGGCCCAGGCGGGACGTTCGGGACGCTCCCGCGGGCGCGGCGGCCCGGGCAACCGGTCGCGACTGGCCGCGACGGCCGCAGCCGCGGCGCTCTTCCTCGCCGCGATGCTCATCGGCATGCGCTGGTTCTCGCCCGACACGACCGCGGAAAGCACGGAACCCGACGCGTCCCCGACCGCGAGCAGCCCCGCCGCCACGCCGTCCACCGACTCCGCGTCGTCTTCCTCGTCCGATTCCGAGGCCGGTCCCGGGGCCGCTCCGGCGGCCGGGCCGGGGGTGGCCGACGCGCCGGCCGCCGGCACCGTGTCCGATGTCACTCCGTCCGCGCCGGCCGCTTCTCCGACGCCCGTGGCGCCGGAGCCCGGCGCCGCGACTCCGACGCAGGACGCGGGCCCCGGCGGGCCGGAGCAGCCGCAGCCGGAGAACCCGGGCCAGGCCGGGAATGACAGGGAAGGCGGCGACGGCGAGGACGACGGGGACGACGACTGACGCGGCCCGGGCAGCGCACGGAGGACCCCTGGCCGGTGCGCGTGGATCAGCCGGGGGATGCGCCGGTGTGCGAGCGGGCGCCCCCTCGCGCGCCCCTTGGGTGGCTTGTCATCGCCCTTACCCCGGCCTTATTGTCACCAGGCCTTGGTGAACGGGAAATCCGGTGTGATGCCGGTGCGGCCCTCGCCACTGTGAATCGGGAAGTCCGGCTCCGGCCCTCACGGGCAGCCACTGGGTCCTTGCGACCCGGGAAGGCGGAGTCCGGGCGGTGGTACCCGTCAGCCAGGAGACCGGCCAAGGCGCGTCAACCATCCACGAGGTGCTGGAGAGGGTCTGCTGAGCCATGCACATTGCCGAGGGTTTCCTTCCTCCGGCGCACGCGGTCGCCTGGGGCGTCGCGTCGGCGCCGTTCGTCGTCCACGGGGTCCGGTCACTCACCCGTGAAGTCCGCGAGCACCCCGAGAGCACCCTGCTCCTCGGTGCGTCCGGCGCCTTCACCTTCGTCCTGTCCGCCCTGAAACTGCCGTCCGTCACCGGCAGTTGCTCACACCCCACCGGCACGGGCCTCGGAGCCATCCTGTTCCGGCCGCCCATCATGGCGGTGCTGGGCACCATCACCCTGCTGTTCCAGGCGCTGTTGCTCGCGCACGGCGGCCTGACCACGCTCGGCGCCAACGTCTTCTCCATGGCGATCGTCGGCCCCTGGGCCGGATACGCCGTCTACAAGCTGCTGCGGCGCTCCAACGCGCCGCTGATGGTGGCGGTGTTCTCCGGCGCGTTCGTCGCCGACCTGTCCACCTACTGCGTCACCAGCGTGCAGCTGGCGCTCGCGTTCCCCGACCCGGGCAGCGGATTCCTGGGCGCGCTCGGCAAGTTCGGTTCCATCTTCGCCGTCACCCAGGTCCCGCTCGCGGTGAGCGAGGGTCTGCTGACCGTGCTCGTGATGCGGCTGCTCGTGCAGTCCAGCAAGGGCGAACTGACCCGGCTGGGTGTGCTCCTCGCCAAGAAGCAGACCCGCACCGAGACCGAGGCGGTGGCCCGATGAGCAGGAACACGAAGATCAACCTGGTCCTGCTGTTCGTCGTCGCGGCGCTCGCGGTGCTGCCCTTGGCGCTGGGTCTCGGCGACCACAAGAAGGAGCCGTTCGCGGGTGCCGACGGCGAGGCCGAGACGGCGATCACCGAGCTGAAGCCGGACTACGAGCCGTGGTTCTCGCCGCTGTACGAACCGCCGTCCGGTGAGATCGAGTCGGCGCTGTTCTCCTTCCAGGCGGCTCTCGGCGCCGGTGTCCTCGCCTACTACTTCGGCCTGCGCCGGGGCCGCAGGCAGGGCGAGCAGCGGGCGCTGGAGCGGGAGGCCGACAGCGCGCTCGCCGGGGCCACCGGGAAGTCCACCGCGGAACAGGACTGAGCCCGGGTGCTGCCGATCGACGCGGCGGCGCACAGCAGTCGCTGGCGCCGCCGCCATCCCGTGGACAAGGCCGTGCTCGGGCTCGGCCTCACCGTGCTCGCGATCTCGCTGCCGCCCTGGCCGGGCGCCGCCCTGGTCCTCCTGACCGCCCTGGTGGTGCTGCTGGGGCCGGCCGGGGTGCCCGGGCGGCGGCTGTGGCGGGCCTACCGGGTGCCGCTGGGCTTCTGCGTGACCGGCGCGGTCACGCTGCTCGTCCAGGTGGGCGGGCCGGGTGGTGTCGTCTCGCTCGCGCACGACGGGCCGCTGCGGGCCGGGGAGTTGCTGCTGCGCACCTCGGCGGCCTCCCTGGGCGTGCTGCTGTTCGCCTTCACCACGCCCATGTCCGACCTGCTGCCCCGGCTGGTCCGGGCCGGGGTTCCCGCGCCGGTCGTCGACGTCGCGCTCGTGACGTACCGGATGAGCTTCCTGCTGCTGGACTCCGTGCGGCGCATCCGGGAGGCCCAGGCGGCCCGGCTCGGGCACACCGGCCGGGCCGCGCAGTGGCGTTCCCTGGCCGGGCTCGGCGCCACCGCGTTCGTCCGCGCCTTCGACCGGGCGACCCGGCTCCAGGCCGGACTCGCCGGGCGCGGCTACGACGGCACCCTGCGCGTCCTGGTGCCCGAGGCCCGGGTCTCCGCCCGCTTCACGGCGGCCAGTTGCGCGCTCCTCGCCGCCCTGGCCGTCCTCACCCTCGTCCTGGAAAGGCCGCTGACATGAGCGAGCCCGCCCTCGTCGCCCTGCGGGGCGCGTCCTTCGCCTACGAGGACGGCCCGGCCGTGCTCAGCGGCCTCGACTTCGACATCCGCGAGGGACGCGCGCTCGCGCTGCTCGGCCGCAACGGCAGCGGCAAGACCACGCTGATGCGGCTGCTCTCCGGCGGGCTGAAGCCGCACGAGGGGCGGCTGACGGTCCAGGGGCAGCCGGTGTCGTACGACCGCAAGGGGCTGACCCGGCTGCGGACCACCGTGCAGCTGGTCGTGCAGGACCCGGACGACCAGCTGTTCGCGGCGTCCGTCGAGCAGGACGTGTCGTTCGGGCCGCTGAACCTCGGCCTCGACGACACGCAGGTGCGGGCGCGGGTGGCGGAGGCGCTCGCTGCCCTGGACATCACGGCCCTGGCCGACCGGCCCACCCATCTGCTCTCCTACGGGCAGCGCAAACGCACCTCCATCGCGGGTGCGGTGGCCATGCGGCCGCGGGTCCTCATCCTCGACGAGCCGACGGCCGGGCTCGACCCCGACGGGCAGGAACGGCTCCTCACCACCCTCGACGGGCTCCGTGCCGCCGGTACCACGGTGGTGATGGCCACCCACGACGTCGACCTCGCCCTGCGCTGGGCCGACGACGCGGCGCTGCTCACCCCGTCCGGTGTGCGCACCGGGCCCGCGGCCACGGCACTGGCCCGCCCGGACCTCCTGCGGGAGGCGGGCCTGCGCCTGCCTTGGGGCGCGGCGACGGCGGAACTCCTGCGCGCGCAGGGGCTGTTGGCCGACGCGGAGCCGGGTCCGCGGACGCCGGACGAACTCGCCGCCCTGGTGGGCGGAGGCCTGGGAGCGCCCGGAGGGTGAAGGGCGCCGGCGTGCACGAGGGGTTGGGGCCGCCTCGTGCGCACGTCGCGTGCGGGACGCCGGCGCGCACGTCGCGTGCGGGACACCGGCCCGCACGTCGCGTGCGGGACGCCGGCCCGCACGTCGCGTGCGGGACGCCGGCGCGCAGGACGCGTTCGTGACTCCGGCAGTCGCCGGAAAGCTGCTTGTCCGGCGTCGCGGCGCGACACTACGGTGCCGAGGTGGATCTCTTCTCACGCACCTGGACGGCGTTGCGCGCGGCCGTGGCGGATCTCTCCGACGAGGACTTCGGGCGGCCCTCCGGCTGCACGGGCTGGCTGGTACGGGATCTGGTGTGCCATCTGATCGTCGACGCCCAGGACGTCCTGATCACCCTGGCCACCCCGTCCGACCGGGAACCGACCCGTGACGCGCTGACGTACTGGGACGTCTCCGACACCCCGCCGACCGGTGACGACCCGCTCGACGCGCTGACCGTCCGGCTGGCCGCCGCCTACGAGGATCCGCACCTGCTGAAGTTCCATCTGGACGACGTCGGCTCGGCCGCCGGCCGCGCGGCCCTGCTCGCCGACCCGGCCGGCCGGGTCGGCACCCGGGACGAGATCCTCACCGTGGACGACTTCCTCTCCACCTACGTCATGGAGTGGACGCTGCACCACCTCGACCTGATCGCCTACCTCCCGGACGCCGAGCAGCCGCCCGCGGAGGGCCTCGTACGGTCGCGGGAGATGCTGGAGCAGATCGCGGGGAGCCCGTTCCCGCCTGCCTTCCACGACGTGGACGCCCTGCTGATCGGCACCGGACGGCGGACACCGACCGAGCGGGAGCAGGCCGGACTCGGCGAGCTGGCCTCGAAGGTGCCGCTCTACCTGGGCTGACCCGGATCCGGCCTCGGCGCCGACCGCGCTGAACGCCGTCCTGCAGGGTGACGCCGGTGAAGTACAGGCCGAGCGTCCCACCCCTAATCCGCCCGCCGCGCCTCAGGGCGCTCCCCGCACACCACCCCCCGGCCGGAAAACGCTTGGACGCCGCGGCCGGTATCGCGGGAGAATTCCGGACTCGACCCGAAACCTCACACATCCGTTGCGGCGATGGCCCCTGCCCGCACGCGCGGCGTGGCGGGCGGCCACAGGACGACACAGGGGTGGGATGGAAACGCCGGAAACACACAGGGCATTACCGGGCAGGCGCTCGGTACTTCTCGCACTTCGCTACTACGGACGGGAGTTGGCCCGGCTGCGCCGGTGGACGGCTCCCGCGATGCTGCTCTCCGCTCTGGGAAACATCGGAATCAACTACGTCGCGCCGCTGATCGTCGCCAAGCTGGTCGGCGGCATCGCGGGGAACAAGGACGTCACGGTCGGCGCGATGCTGCCGTACGTGCTCGCCTTCACCGGCGTCCTGCTGGCCGCGGAGGCGCTGTGGCGCGTCGCCCTGCACTGCCTCAACCGGCTCGACGCCCTGGGCATCGAGCACCTGTACGTGATCGGCATGGACGAACTGTTCGCCAAGGACGCCGCGTTCTTCCATGACAACTTCGCCGGTTCGCTGACCAAGCGGGTCCTCAGCTTCGCCTCGCGTTTCGAGCAGTTCGTCGACACGCTGACGTTCCAGATCGTGGGGAGCTTCGTGCCGGTCACGTTCGGCGCGGTGGTGCTGTGGCGCTACGAACCGCTGCTCGTCGTCGGCCTCCTGGTGATGATCGGGCTGACCGCGGTGCTGGTCGTGCCGCTCATCCGGCGGCGCCAGGCGCTCGTCGACCAGCGTGAGGAGGCGATCGCCCGGGTGTCGGGCCATGTCGCCGACAGCCTGATGAACATGGACACGGTGCGGGCGTTCGCCGCGGAGGGGCGCGAGGCCGCCGAACACCGGTCCCGGGTGGCGACGTCGCGCCGGCTCACCCTGCGGTCGTGGGACTACGGCAATCTGCGCATCGACACGCTGGTCGCGCCGATGTCCGTCCTCACCAGCGCGATGGGTCTGCTGCTCGCGGTGACGCTGGGCGGCGGAGCGCACGGTGTGGAGGCGGTCGTGGTCGCCTTCGCCTACTACAACAACGCCACCCGGATCATGTTCGAGTTCAACCAGATATACCGCCGGCTGGAGAGCTCGATGACGGAGGCCGCGCAGTTCACCGAACTGCTCCTGGTGCCGCCGACCGTGCTCGACCCGCCGGCCCCGGAACCGCTGCGGTCCCGGGCCGCCGACGTCCGCTTCGAGAAGGTGACCTTCGCCCACCGGGGCGGCCGCCCGCTCTTCGAGGGACTGGACCTGGCCGTGCCGAGCGGGGCGAAGATCGGTCTCGTGGGCCGGTCCGGCGGCGGCAAGACCTCCCTCACCCGGCTGCTGCTGCGGATGACCGACATCGACGGCGGCCGCATCCTGGTCGGCGGCCAGGACATCAGCCGGGTGCGCCAGGCGGACCTGCGCGAGCGGATCGCGTACGTGCCGCAGGACCCGGCGATGTTCCACCGCACCCTGCGGGACAACATCGCCTTCGCCCGGCCGGACGCCACCGACGCCGAGATCCACCGGGCGGCCGAGGCGGCCCATGTCACCGAGTTCGCCGCGGCGTTGCCGGACGGCTTCGACACCATGGTCGGCGAGCGCGGCGTCAAGCTGTCGGGCGGTCAGCGCCAGCGGGTCGCCCTCGCCCGGGCGATCCTGCGGGACGCGCCGATCCTGCTGCTCGACGAGGCCACCAGCGCCCTGGACTCCGAGAGCGAACTGCTGGTCCAGGAGGCGTTGTGGCGGCTCATGGACGGACGGACCGCACTGGTGGTGGCACACCGGCTGAGCACGGTCGCCGGCATGGACCAGCTCGTCGTCCTCGACCGCGGCCGGATCATCGAGCAGGGCACCCACCAGGAACTGCTCGCGGCCGAGGGGGCGTACGCGAAGCTGTGGCAGCACCAGTCGGGCGGCTTCCTGGACGACACCCCGGGGCGGGCCGAGGTGCTCTAGCGCGGGCTCGTCACGTCCGTGCGCGGGCCGGTGCGCGGGCCGCCAGGGCCTCCAGCAGGAGGTCCACGGCCGGTTCGAAGGAGCTGTCCGCCATCGCGGGCAGCTCCCGCCGCACCGCCGTCAGGGACGGGTACGTCGCCGGATCGAGGTCCTGGTAGACATCCCGCCACGACCGGCGGTCGGCCTCGCGCCGCTGCGGGGGGAGCGCGTGGAACGCCGCCTCCGTGGCGGCGTGGCTGAGCACGGTGTCGATGAAGGCCAGGTAGAGCCGTGCGGCGTCGGCCGGCGGAAAGCCGGCGGTGAGCAGCAGGCCGATCCCCGTCTCGACGGCACGGATCTCGTTGCGCCGCCGGGTCACCCGGTGGGCGGCCATGGCGGCCGCCCGCGGATGGGCGAGGTATCCCGCCCGGACCCTCAGGGCCATCTCGCGCAGCGAGGCCACCCAGTCGTCCCCCGGGGTGAAGCCGGCCATGGCGTCGCCGATGATCCGGTCGGCAATGGCGAGCACCAGGTCGTCGGTGCCGTGGAAGTAGCGGTACAGCGCCGTCGGGTCGCAGCCCAGGGCCGCGCCGATCCGGCGCACGCTCAGCGCCTCGGGCCCGTGTTCGCCGATGAGCCGCAACGCGGTCTGGACGATCAGGTCCTCCGACAGCAGGACGCCCGAACGGGTCGGTCGCCGACGCCGGCGTTCCTGCGGGACACGGGTGGTCATGACCGGGACTCCTCTCCTCGCGCGCCGAGTCTTCTCGCGCACCGAGTCTCCTCGCGCACCGAGTCTTCTCGCGCGCCGACGACCTCCGGCCGACCGGAGCCTTCTCGCGTAACGCAGTGAACGGCGCTCGCCGCCTTACGTCAACAGGGTTGACCCAATGTGGCCACCGGCTGTTCCATCACAGTCCCGCGCGGCTCTTCCCACCCCGTCCCCCGAGGAGCCAGTCATGTCGTCCGCACCGCCCCCGCCCCGCCCCGCTCTGCGCCGTTCCCTCGGCGTCGTCGACGGCGTCGCCATCGCCGCGTCCAGCACCGCGGCCACCACCAGCATCGCCATCGGCATGGGCACGATCGCCACCGTCGTCGGCCTCCAGGCCCCGGCGCTGTTGCTGCTGGCGTTCCTGCCGGTGCTGGGCATCGCCCTCGCCTACGCCCGGCTCAACCGCTCCGAACCCAACTGCGGCAACGGTTACACCTGGGTCGGCAGATCCCTCGGCCCCTGGCCCGGCTTCCTCACCGGCTGGGTGACGCTGGTCGGCTCGGTCATCTTCTGCGCCTACACCAGCGCGATCATGGGCTCGGTCGTGCTGGCCTTCGCCAACAAGGCCGGCCTGCACAGCCTCGCGGGCGTCGCCCTCGATCCGACGTCCACCGGCGTGTGCACGGCGGTCGGGCTGGTGATCCTGCTGGCCCTCACCGTCCTGGCCGTCACCGGTGTCCGCGGCGCGACCCGGTTCCAGTTCGCCCTGCTGGTCTTCGAGTACGCGGTGCTGCTCGGCTTCTGCGGCTGGGCCCTGCTCACCGGCGACCACGCGGTGTCGCTGTCCTGGTTCAACCCGTTCGAGATCTCCAGCGGCACCCACTTCGCCCAGGGCATGGTCCTGGCGGTGTTCTTCTTCTGGGGCTGGGACGCGGCGTTCAGCGTCAACGAGGAGACGAAGGACCCGGGCGACTCGGCCCGCGGCGGACTCATCGCCCTGTTCGCGATGCTCGGCCTGTTCCTCTTCGCGTCGGTCGCCTTCCAGCGGGAGATGAGCCTGGCCGAACTCGTCCGCAACGGCCCGCAGGCGCTGCCCTACCTCGGGGAGAAGCTGGCCGCCGAACCCTGGGCCACCCTGCCCCTGATCGCCCTGATGTTCTCCGCCGTCGCCTCCGTGCAGGCCACCCTGATCCCCACGGCACGCGGACTGCTCGCCATGGGCCGCGACCGCACCATGGGACCACTGTGGACCCGGGTCCACCCGCGCTGGGGCACGCCCGCCGCGGGAACGGCCGTCGTGATGTCCGTCGCCGCCGTGATCGCCGTGCTCGCCTTTGCGATCCCCAAGCTGAGCGACATGCTGCTGGCCGCCGTCAACGCCATCGGCCTGATCGTGGCCCTCTACTACGGCCTCACCGCGCTCGCCTGCGCCGTGCGGTTCCGCGCCGCCTGGCAGGAGGGGGCGCGCGAGGCGCTGCCGGCCGTCGTCGTGCCGGCCGTGTCCGGGCTGGTGCTGCTGGGCCTCGGCGGCTACCTCGGTTACTCGTACCTCACCATGAGCGACCACTTCGAACTGAGCCCGGACAACGGCTGGTTCATGTTCTCGCTGCCCGCCGTGATCGTGCTCGCCGGCCTCGGGATGGCCGCCGTGGCCAAGTACGTCCGGCGCTCGCCCTACTTCACCACCGGGCGCGGCACCGACGCCGAAGCCCTGACCCTGCCGATGGACCGCACGGCGGTCTGACCCTCATGGAGTTCACCCCCATGTCACACGCCCCTGCCCCGGGACCCGCCGACCTCGTCCTGACCGGCGGCCCCGTGCACACCGTCGACCCGGCCCGCAGCCGCGCCACCTCGGTGGCCGTGCGCGGCGGGCGGATCGCCGCCGTCGGGCACGACGAGGTGCGCGAGCTGATCGGGCCGCGCACCGAGGTCGTCGACCTCGCCGGGAAGCTGCTGCTGCCGGGCTTCCAGGACGCCCACGTCCACCCGATGGGCGCCGGCCTCGAACTCGGCCTGTGCCACCTGGGCGACACCACCGACGCAGGCGAGTACCTGCGCAGGATCGCGGCGTACGCCGAGGAGCACCCGGACGTCGAGTGGATCACCGGGGGCGGCTGGTCCCTGGAGGCCTTCCCCGGCGGCTCCCCCACGGCCGCCGCCCTGGACGCGGTCGTCCCGGACCGCCCGGTCTTCCTGCCCAACCGCGACCACCACGGCGCCTGGGTCAACAGCCGGGCGCTGGAGCGTGCGGGCATCGACGCCCGGACCCCGGACCCCGCCGACGGCCGGATCGAGCGCGACGCCGAGGGCAGTCCCACCGGGATGCTCCAGGAGGGCGCGGTCCACCTGGTGGGCCGGCTGGTGCCCGATCCCACGCCGGAGGAGCAGCTCGCCGGTCTGCTGCGCGCCCAGGCCGTGCTGCACGCGCACGGCGTCACCGCCTGGCAGGACGCCATCGTCGGCACGTACGCCAACCTGACCGATCCGGCTCCGGCGTATCTGACGGCGCTGGACCGGGGTCTGCTCACCGCGCGGGTCGTCGGCGCCCTGTGGTGGGACCGCGAGCGCGGCGCCGAGCAGATCGGCGAACTCCTCGCCAGGAGGGAGGAGTTGAGCCGGGACCGGTTCCGCGCCGGGACCGTGAAGATCATGCAGGACGGGATCGCCGAGAACCACACCGCCGCCATGCTGTCCCCCTATCTGACCGGCTGCGGCTGCACCTCGGACAACAGCGGCATCAGCTTCGTCGAGCCGGGCGAACTGCGGAAGTACGTCACCGAACTGGACGCCCACGGCTTCCAGGTGCACTTCCACGCGCTCGGCGACCGGGCGGTGCGTGAGGCGCTCGACGCGGTGGAGGCCGCCCGGACCGCCAACGGCGACAGCGACACGCGGCACCATCTGGCGCACCTCCAGGTCGTCCACCCCGGCGACCTGCCGCGCTTCCGGGCACTGGGTGCGAGCGCCAACCTGCAGATGCTGTGGGCCGCGCACGAACCGCAGATGGACGAACTGACCCTGCCCTTCCTGGGCGCGGAACGGGGCTCCTGGCAGTACCCCTTCGGCGATCTGCTGCGCGCCGGGGCGACCCTCGCGGCCGGCAGCGACTGGCCCGTCAGCAGCCCCGACCCGCTCCAGGCCATCCATGTCGCCGTCAACCGCGTCTCCCCCGAGGCCCCGGACGGCACGCCGGCCTTCTTCCCGGAGCAGCGCCTCGACCTGGGTACCGCCATCGCCGCCTACACGGCGGGCAGTGCCCATGTGAACCACCTCGACGGCATCACCGGCAGCATCACCGTCGGCAAGGCGGCCGACCTGGTCGTCCTCGACCGCGACCCGTTCCGGGGTCCGCCCGGGGAGATCGCCGCGACCCGGGTCCTGGAGACCTTCGTCGAGGGGCGGCGGGTCCACACCGGCACCTGAGGCGTGTTCCAATGCTCCGGGGTACGTCGGTACGTCGGCACGGAAGGGGATGAGGCGCGGTGGGGTCGTCGGGGGACGGGGTCATGCGGTCCGTGGTGTGGATACTGCTCGCCGTCGTGACGCTCGGAGTCGGAGTGGCGTCGGCCCGCGAGGTCGGCGGGGCGCTGGAACGGGAGAGGGAGTACCGCGGCGCGCCGGCCTGCGCCGCGGTTCCCGTCAAGGCGTCGGGGTGCGTGTGGGAGCAGGAGTTCACCGTACGGAGCGCCGCCATGAACCACGGGAAGCGGGGCGAGTCCCCGGAGGCGGAGCTGGTGCTGCCGTCGGGCAAGCCGTGGGAGGTGACGTTCCTGCGTACCGAGCCGGTGATGTCCGAGATGGCGCCGGACGAGAAGGTCGTCGGGGTGATCTGGCACGGGCGGGTCGTCGAGGTGCGGGATGCCGAGGGCCGGCGGCAGCAGACGTCCGACGGGCCGGTGGGATGGCCCGCGGACCGTCTGGGCGGTGCGCTGGCCTGCCTCTCGTTCGGGCTGGCGGCCCTCGTCGGCGGGGTGTGGCCGCTCTTCGCGCGGGGCCACGAGCGCCGGGTGACAGCGGCGAAGATGGTGCGGTGGCACGGCGTCGGCCTGGGCGCGACGGCGATCCTGACGCTCTGGGCGCAGGCGGCCAACGACTGGCCGCTCTGGGCCGTTCCGGCGATCTGGGGACCGCTCGCGCTGCTGATCCTGGCGTCCATGACGGCTTTCGCCCTCGGCGCGCTGCGCGGCGAGCTGGATGACGACGCACCCGCCGGGCAACAGCCGGAGCCCCTGGCCTCGTGACCGCGTGACCGCTTACGTCTGCCGGGTGTGCACGGGACTGTGGGCGACATCGTCCGGGCACGCTGTGCGGTCACGCGTCTCGTATCGCGCCGCCGCATGCGTGCCGTGGAGGCCGAGGAGCCCCCGAGGAGCCTCTGGTCGCGTTGCGGCTCAGGTCTGCCGGGCGTGCACGGGGCTGTGGGCGACGTCGTCCGGGCAGGGGCCGTGCGGCTCCCGTGTGCGACGGTCGCGTCGCCAGTCGTATGCCGCGAGGGCCAGGGACGCGGCCATGCCGAGGATTCCAGCGGCCATCGCGAGGAAGAGCGCGCCGCGGTGGTCGTCGCTCCGGCTGCCGAGCACCAGGTAGTAGAGGCCGGGCAGGGCGGCGGTGCCCACGGCGGCGCCGAGCCGCTGTCCGGTCTGCAGGGCGCCGCCCGCCGCTCCCGCCATGTGCACGGGCACGTCACGCAGCGTCATGGTGATGTTGGGAGAGATCACGCACCCTCCGCCGACGCCGCCGAGGAACAGGACCGGGGCGGCGATCCAGGGCGCGATGTCCAGAGGCGCGAAGCGCAGCAGCAGCGCGGTGCCGCCCAGTCCGAGGATGACGCCGATGAGCCCACCCACGGTGAGCAGGCGGCCGAGCCGGTCCACGAGCCGCCCGGACACGGCGGCCGCGACGGCCGAGCCGAGGGCGAAGGGGGTCACGGCGAGGCCCGACTCCAGCGGGGAGAAGCCCAGGCCGTGCTGGTAGAAGAGGGCGAAGACCAGCCAGACACCGCTGAAGCCGATGAAGTAGAGCGTGCCGACGCCGGCGCCGACGGCGTAGCCGCGCACGGTGGTGAACAGGCGCGGATCGAGCAGCGGCTGGGTACCGCGCTCCAGCAGCCGGCGCTGCCGGCGGACGAAGAGGAAGAGCAGCGCGGCACCGGCGAGGAACATCCACCACAGCCGGGTGAGGCCGCCGGCCTCCGCCTGGACCAGTGGGTACATGAGCGCGAGGACGCCCAGGCCGAGGAGCAGGACTCCGGGCAGGTCCACGTGCTCCCGCCCGGAGCGCCGGGTACGGGGCAGCAGCCGGCGGCCGAGCAGGACGGCGAGGATACCGATGGGGACGTTGACGTAGAAGATCCAGCGCCAGCCCTGGGCGCCGTCGGCCAGGGCGAGGATCAGGCCGCCGGCGAGAGGGCCCACCGCGGAGGAGATGCCTACGGTGGCGCCGAAGAACCCGAAGGCCCGGCCGCGTTCGCCGCCGCGGAACATCTGCTGGATGAGCGCCGAGTTCTGCGGGGCCATGAAACCGGCCGCCAGGCCCTGGGCGAGCCGGGCCACCACCAGCAGGGTGATGTTCGGGGCAGCTCCGCAGGCCGCGCTGAAGAGCACGAAACCACTGAGGGCGATCAGGAAGATGCGCCGCCGGTCCAGGGCATCGCCGAGGCGGCCGGCGGTGACGAGGGCGAGAGCGAAGGAGAGGGCGTAGCCGGACACGACCCACTGCACCTCGGCCGCCGAGGCGTGCAGCTGCCGCTGGATCGTGGGCAGGGCGACGGCCACGATCGACACGTCCAGCAGGCTCATGAAGCCGGCGACCAGGGTGACCCACAGGGCCCGCCACCGGTTCGGGTCCGGTTCGTAGCCGTCGGGCTGCCCGCCCTGGTTCCGGCCGCCCGCCGCCGACGCTGTCACTTGGGCTCCTCTCACGGGGCACGCGCCCGGCGGAACAGGTTCCCCCGCCGGACCGGGGGCACACACCCGCCCCGGAGATCCTCCCGGACGGCGCCGTGACCCGCGACCCGGCCTGAACACCCCCTCATCACGCTCCGTGATCAACCGGACGCCGCGCGAAGGGGGTCGTTTGAGCGCGCGAGATTGGTGCAGGCGTTGTGCTTGGAAGGACGACCGGCGAAAGGAACCACGTGATGGCGGCGCCCGACAACGACGAGTCGGTGGATCCCGCGGCTGTGAGACGACACCGCGCGCTGTTCCGGGCGATCGAGAAACGGCGTCACCCGAAGCTGCGACGCAGCGACATCACGGTGACCGACGAAGCGGCGGTCAAGCGCGCCACCAAGGCCGCCGCCCTCGGCAACGCGATGGAGTGGTACGACTTCGGCATCTACAGCTATCTGGCGGCGACGATCGGGAAGGTCTTCTTCCCCTCGGGCAGCGACACCGCCCAGTTGCTCGGCTCCTTCGCGACGTTCGCGGTGGCCTTCCTGGTGCGTCCGCTCGGCGGCATGGTCTTCGGGCCGCTCGGGGACAAGGTCGGCCGCAAGCGCATCCTCTCCTTCACCATGATCATGATGGCGGTGGGGACCTTCGCCATCGGTCTGATCCCCTCGCACGCCGTGATCGGCCTGTGGGCCCCGGCCCTGCTGATCTTCTTCCGGCTGGTGCAGGGCTTCTCGACGGGCGGGGAGTACGGGGGCGCCTCGACGTTCATCGCGGAGTACGCGCCCGACAAGCGGCGTGGCTTCTTCGGCAGCTTCCTGGAGCTCGGCACGCTCGCCGGCTACGTCGGCGCCTCCGGCCTCGTCGTCGTCCTGCAGACCCTTCTCAGCGACGACCAGATGCTGTCGTGGGGCTGGCGCGTGCCGTTCCTGCTCGCGGCCCCGCTCGGCCTCATCGGGCTCTACCTGCGGCTCAAGCTGGACGAGACGCCCGCCTTCCAGAAGCTGGAGGGCGGCCAGGTGAGGGCGAGCGAGGCCGCCGACGCCGTGGAGACCTCGGCCGCCGCCGACCTCGGCAAGATCTTCACCCAGTACTGGCGGCCGCTGCTGCTGTGCCTCGCACTGGTCGCGGCGTACAACATCACCGACTACATGCTGCTGTCGTACATGCCGACCTACCTGTCCGACGAGCTGGGCTACGGCACCAACCACGGCCTGCTGATCCTGGTCGTGGTGATGGTGCTGCAGATGTGCCTCATCAACCAGGTCGGGCGGCTCTCGGACCGCTTCGGGCGCAAGCCGCTGCTCATGGCGGGGATGCTCGGCTTCCTGGTCCTCTCCCTGCCGTCGTTCCTGCTCATCCGGCAGGGCAACGTCGTCCTCATCGCCCTGGGCCTGCTGCTGATGGGGCTCTCCCTGCTGCCGATGCTCGGCACGATGTCGGCGGCGCTCCCGGCGATCTTCCCCACCCATGTGCGCTACGGGTCGCTCTCGGTGGCCTACAACATCGCCACCTCGGTCTTCGGCGGCACGACACCTCTGGTGATCACCGCTCTGATCAGCGCCTTCGACTCGACCCTCATGCCGGCCTACTACGCCACGGGCGCCGCGGTCATCGGTGTCGTCGCAGTGCTCTGCATGCCGGAGACCGCCAACAAGCCGCTGGCCGGCTCCCCGCCGTCCGTGGAGACGAAGGCGGAGGCGGAGGAACTCGTCCAGGCGCAGTCCCCCCAGCCCAGGTTCTGAGCTCCCTGGAATGCCCCGTCCGCGATCGCCGGCGGGGCATCCGAGGGTTGGGTCCGGTCAGGCCGGGAACGCGGGTGCGGGCCACGAACTCCCGAAGCAAGGCCGGTAAGGCGATGACCGAGTACGAACGTTCCCGCACGATGCCCGCGCAGCCCGAGCACGTCTTCGACCAGGCCGCGATAGTCGGACAGCTGGACAGCTGGCTGCCGGAGGCCCTGCACGTGGAGCCGGAGGAGCTGCCCGCCGTCACCGTGCACGAGGACCGCACCGACGAGGACACCCCCGCCGTGCTGAGCGCCCGGCGGGAGCAGATGCGGCTCGAGTGGGGCACCCGTGACCACGGCGGCTACGCGGGCTGGCTCCAGGTCGCCGGTCTCGACGGCGGCGCCAGCGAGGTGACCGTGCACCTGTCGTTCTTCGACGCCGGCCACGACCCGGGCGAGCGCGCGGTCGCCGATGCCCTGGACTCCAGCCTGCGGCGGCTGGAGGAACAGGTGCGGCTGCGCGTCGAGCACCCGGCCGGCTGACCCGCCGTGGCACGCGCGAAGCGGTACGCCGTCGCCGCGTCCGGGCAGTGGACCGACGAGGAGGAGGGCCGGCGCCGGCTGCCCTCCGGTGAGGTGCACGCCTGGGAGCCGGGCCGCAACGAGACGGTCTGCGGCCTGTCCCTCAGCCGCTCCCGGCTGGTCCGCTTCCCGCACGTCGGCTGGCCGGACACCTTCCCGGAGTCCGGCGGCGCCGCGGACCGGGTACGGCGCGTGTGCCCGCGCTGCGCCTCGGTGGCGGGACGCCGCGGGCCGGACGCCCGCCCGCGGTGGCAGCGCACCAATCCGAGGCCGTGAAGGCGCCGGGGAAGGAGAGCGGGAAAGCCGTCGCTGGGCCGTGGCCCCGCGGCGCCCTGGGGGGGGCCGGATCACGCGGGTGCGCCGTCCCGACTCTGGTGCTCCCGGCCCTGGTGGCCCCGGTCCTGGTCGTCCCGGCCCTGGTGGCCCCGGTCCTGGTCGTCCCGGCCCTGGTGGCCCCGGTCCTGGTCGTCCGGGCCGACCGCAGCAGGGCGGTTCCCGTCCTGAACCGACCGGTCCGGGCCCGCGGCCTAGGGCGCGGAGCCACCGGCGCCCGTCGCGGACGACGGCCCGCGGTCCTGCCCGTTGCACACCGAGGCGGCGCCGCACGCGGCCCGGGGGCGGATGGGGACGCCGTTGGTCCGCAGGACCTCGCGGACGTCCAGGATCAGGGAGAACACCTCGCGGTTGCGGTCCTCCCCCTGCTCGTCCCAGGCCCGCTGCTCGGCCTCGACGGCCATCCGGTCCTCGGCGAACACCCGCTCGGTGAAGCGCCTGATGAGCGGCCAGGCCAGGTGCAGGGCGCCGGGAACCCGGGGCTTCTCGATCATGAGCAGGCCGAAGGTGTGGCATCGGCGCTGTTCGGCGTCCTCCGGCACATAGGCGACCCAGAGGCGGAAGGCCGGCCGCTCGGCGTTCTCCGGGACCAGGTCGAGGGTCTGGTACGGGTACGTGGTGCGGATCGTCATGACGTCCCGGGAGTCGTTGCCGCCGATGCCCTCGGCGGCCAGCAGACTGGCACCGCGGTTGCGTTTGCCCCCGGCGTGACTGAACAGGTACCTGGCCTCCACCGACCGCTCGTCGGTCCGGAAGTCGAGCAGTTCGGGGTGGAGTCTGCCGACCACGCCCCGGTGGAGGAACTGGTGGTTCATGTCGAGCAGGTTCTCGTGCATGAACGAGTAGTGGCAGTGCACGGTCCGGGAGTACGTCATCGTCCTGTACCGCGGCGAGCCGAACGCCGGCAGGTCGGGCAGCGGGACGGTCGCCGCCTTGTCCGGGTCGCCCGGGAACACGAACACCAGGCCGTACGCCTCGCGGACGGGGTAGCCGCGCACGCCGCGCGGCGGCCGGCCGTCGCCCTTGGAGAGGTACGGGATCTGCGAGATCCGGCCGTCGCCCCGGTAGGCCCAGGCGTGGTAGCAGCAGCGCAGGGCCTCGCCCTCCACGACGCCCATGCTCAGCGGCACCTGACGGTGGGCGCACCGGTCCTCCAGCGCGTACACCGTGCCGCTCTCCCCGCGGTAGAGGGCGATGCGCTCACCGGCGAAGGCCGTCGCGAACGCCCGCTTGGTGCGCACGTTCTTCGACCGGGCGACCGGGTACCAGAAGTCCGGGTTCGCCCCCACGCGCCGGAGGTCGACCATGCCGGTACTCGGGTCACGGTGCTCCGCGGGCCATGCGGCCCCGGCAGAGAAGGTCCCGGCCTCGTCGGTCTCGGTCATGCTTCTCCCTCACGCGTACGGGCAGCGACAGCCGCGCGTCGCGTCGGGCAGCACCGGGCTGCCGATGCGGGCGCCCCGGCACCGTCCATGCTGACCGCGACGCACCGCTCACGCCCTGCCCGGCAGGTACGAACGGGTGACCAGAGGTCGAGCGCGGGGAGACCGGCCAGGCCGGTCTCGCGCATGCGGTCCACGGTCTCGCCCAGGGTGCTGCCGGCGCCGATGACGGTCCCGGCGCCCCCGGGCAGCAGGTCCGGTTCGCCGTGCGCGAGCACCGCGACAACGCCGGCGGCGCACGGCAGGGTGCCCGCACCGGATGAGGGCCGGGTCGGGGCCCTCCGGGTAAGCCCTCGGAGTTCGGTGCGGGTCAGCTCCCGGGGACGCGCAGGGCCAGGACGGCGACGTCGTCGTCGTTGCCGGCGGGGCGGACCCGGCGCAGGAGCTGGTCGGTGAACGAGGCCAGGGGCCGGTGGGCGAGGGCGGCGGCGTGCTGGCGCAGTTGGTTCAGTCCCTCGTCGAGGGAGCGGCGGGGCGCTTCGATGAGGCCGTCGGTGTACAGCACCAGGGTGGAGCCGGGCGGGAGCAGCGCGGTGGCATCCGGACGCCGGGCGCGGGTCTGGGTGCCCAGGAGGAGACCGTGGCCCTCGGTGAGGTACTCGGCCAGACCGTCCCGGCTGATCAGCAGCGGCGGGGGGTGGCCGGCGTTGGTCCAGGAGAGCTGCCAGTGGCCGTCGTCGGCCGGTTCGATCCGGGCGAAGATCGTCGTGGCCATGGTGACGTCGGTGATGTGCTGGATCGCCTCGTCGAGCCGTTCGACGATCCGGCTGGGCGGTTCGTGCTGGGACCAGGCGTAGGCGCGGAGCATGTTGCGGACCTGCGCCATGCCGGCCGCCGCCTCCAGGTCGTGGCCGACGACGTCTCCGATGGCCAGGGCGGTGGACTCGTCGGACAGGGGGAAGGCGTCGTACCAGTCGCCGCCGACCTGTGAGGCGTCCGGTGCGGGCAGGTAGCGGACGGTCATCTGCAGGCCCGAGACACCCGGCATCTGGGGCAGCAGATGGTTCTGCATGGTCTCGGCGACCTTGCGTTGGCGCTGGTAGAGGCGGGCGTTGTCGAGGGCGAGACCGGCCCGGCGTGCGATGTCCTCGATCAGGGGGAGATCCGCGGGTGTGAAGGGCGCCAGGTTCTCGTCGCGGCCCAGGGTCAGCGCGCCCAGGACCGCGCGGGTGCTGCGGATGGGCGCGATGGCCGCGGAGTGCATGCCCGTGGCCTCGAAGAGGCGGCGCTGCTCGACCGCGATGCCGGAGTCCGGTGGCCCCTGGTAGGTCTGCGGTCCGGCCAGGTTGGCGGCGACACCGCGCAGGGCCCTGGAGAGCGGCATCGGGGATTCCTCGGGGATCGGCGGCATCGGCCCCTGCAGATCCTCGCGGTGCGTGATCGTGCCGCCGTCGGCGTGGACCACGACCGTCCGCCATACCTCGTCGCGCTCGGTGATCAGGTCGACGACCGCCCAGTCCGCGAGGCGGGGCAGGACCAGCGAGACCAGCCTGCGCAGCGCCTCGTCGACGTCGAGCGTGGAGGTCAGCTGCGCGGTGGTCTCGGCGAGCAGGGCCAGCCGGTGCAGCTCCGAGAGCGGCTGGCTCGACGGCTCCGGCAGCGGTTCGGGACTCTGCTCGTGATCGGGGGTGTGGAAGACGACGAGCGTGCCGCCGTGCCGGCCACCGACGTCGTACGGCGTGATCAGCCAGGAGATGCGCAGGAGGGTGCCGTCGGCGCAGGCGAAATAGTCCTCGTCGGCCTGGGCGGTGCGCCCGGCGTGGAAGGCGTGCCGCATGGCGCACTGGGTCCGCGGCAGCGGCTGCCCCTGCGGGCCGCGGTGCAGCAGGTCGTGCGCGTCATGGCCCATCAGCTCGTCGACGGACCGGCCGAGGAGCTGCTCGGCGCGGGTGTTCGCGGCGATGATGCAGCCCTGTTCGTCCACGACGTAGGCCCCGGCGCCGATGGCCTCCAGGGTCCCGGCCAGTACGACGGACGCTGTCGGCACGGACGGCCCTTGAACGGTATCCGTGTGCTCCGGCCCCGTCATCGCGGCCTCCCTGCTGATCGGGCCGACGTCCCTGCCGTCGGCATGCCCTGTTCGCCTGCTCCCCGTATGCCCAAACGACAGTAAATTGCACGTCGCCCGACCGCGCGCGTCCTCCCGGCGGTCCGTGCGGGCCGCCGGCCTGCGGTGCCGGGGACCGGACGGGGCGGAGCGGTCGGCGACGCGGCGGTCGCTCCGCCCGCGCGTTCGTCGCGATCATTCCGGCTCAGGTCGGGTCGACGTCGGTGTGCAGCGGGTGGTGGTCCGAGGACGGCGTCGGATGCACGCGGTGCCGGAGGGGGACGAAGCCGCGCAGGAACACGTAGTCGAACTTGAGCTGCCAGTCGGTCGTCGGCTGACAGGTGCCGGTGGGCGACGGGAGGCACTGCGGGTCCGCGTCCGTGGCCAGGGCCCAGATCCGGGTCAGTTCGGGAGAGTCCGGCACGGCGTTGAAGTCGCCGAGGAGGATCGCGCGGTCGTGCCGGGCGACCTCCGCGGCGAGCACGCGCGTCTGCTCCGCCCGGACCTCCTCCTGACGCCGTTGGGCGAGATGCGTGTTGAAGACCCGGACGGACCGGTCACCCACGGTGGTGGTGACGGCCATGTACCCGCGGTCCTCGGAGCCGCCGTCGGGATACTCCACGCTGACGGGGTCCGTCATCGGCGCCGCGGAGAGGATCGCCTGGCCGAAGGCGCCCGGACTCCACGGAGTCCCCCCGCAGCGGCCCCATTTCCGCAGAACGGACCCGTACTCGACGTGGTAGACCAGCCCGTGGAGGTTCTCCAGGTACTCCCGGATCCTCTCGACGTCACGCACGCACGCTTCCTGCAGCCCGATGACCTGGGGCGCGGCCGCCGCGATCTCCGCGGCCCGGTCGACGTCGCTCACCTCGCAGGGGTTGCAGATGTTCCAGGTCATGACCCGGTTCGGCACGACGTCCCTGACGGCTTCCGCCGGCTGGGCCCCGCCGAAGAGGGCACCGGTCGGTGCACTGGGGCCGACCAGCGCCATGAAGACCGCCAGCATGGCGCCCGCGAACAACCGCACCCCCGTGCTCCTGCCGAGCACCCTCGCCTCCTCACGGTGGACCCACGTGGCTCCTGGGGCCTCCATGAACGAGATTATGGGACGGGGCCGTCGGCGACACACACCCGGTGCGATCCCCGTCGAGGCCCGCGCCACGCTCCCCGGTCCTGGCGCCTTCGACAGGGAGGGACCAGGCTGTGCGTAGGGTGGTCGGACTGGTGATCGACGCGGGTGGTGTGGCATGGACTGGCAGAAGTTCGCCGAAGATATGGCCCTGCTCGCGCGGAGGCTGCTGAAGCAGGACTCGGTGCAGCAGACGCTGGACGAGATCGCGGCGTCGGCCGTGCAACTGGTGGACGGCTGTGACGCCGCCGGGATCCTCGCGGTGCGCAAGGGCCGCGCCGTCACCCTGGCCTCGTACGGCGACATGGTCGAGGAGTCCGACCGCCGGCAGGGCGAGCTGGGCGAGGGGCCCTGCTTCGACCTCGCCCGTCGCGCCGCCGACGACGACCGGCTGTTCCGGATCGTGGACATGACCCAGCCCCAGCCGGACTGGCCCCGCTACGCCGAGGCCGCGCGCGAACTGGGCATCGGCAGCATGACCGGAGTCCTGCTCTACACCCACGACGAGGACTTCGGCGCGCTCAACCTGTACTCCCGCCGCCCGGGCACCTTCACCGAGGACATCGCGACCGCCGGCTGGCTGCTCGCCTCGCACGCCGCGGTCGCCCTCGCCGACGCCCGCACCATCGACCAGCTCGAACACGCCCTGGAGACCCGGCACGCCATCGGCGAGGCCATGGGCATCCTCATGGAACGCCACGGGATGAGCGACGAGGAGGCCTTCAGCGTGCTCCGGAAGATCTCCCAGCATCACAACATCAAGCTGCGCGACGTCGCCGAGCGGGTCAGGGACAAGCGCGGCGATCCGGCGTAGCGGCTCTGACCATCCCCGGCGCCGACGGCGTCGCACACCCACGTTCCTCCCGCCACGGCTCGCGGTAAGCCGGACTGCTCAGGCCAGGCCGAACCGCTCGGCGTGTACCTGCTGGCGCGGGACCTTCAGGCCGCGCAGCGCGCTGAGCACGGCCGAGGTCATCGCGGGCGGGCCGCAGACGTACACGTCGCGCTCGGCTATGTCGGGAACCAGGGCACGGAGACCGTCCGGCTCGAACGGCGGGCTCCCCTCCCCCGTGCGACCGGTCAGCAGGTGCAGCTCGCCACCGCGGTCGGCGACCAGGGCCCGTACCTCGTCGACGAGCACGGCGTCGCGCTCGCTGCGCACCCGGTAGAGCACGACGACGTCGCCGGACGGCTCCTCCTCCAGCAAGGCCCGCACGGGCGTGATCCCCACGCCTCCGGCGATCAGGAGTGCGCCGGGCCGCGTCCGATGCAACGAGGTGAACGCGCCGTACGGCCCCTCGACGAACGCGCGGCTCCCGACCGGGATGTGCCGCAGGCCGGCGCTGGCGCTGCCGACCGCCTTGGCGGTGAGGCGCAAGGTGCGTCCGTCGGGTGCCGCCGACAGCGAGAACGGATTCGCCGGCCACCAGTGGTGGTGTCCGGGGAACCGCCAGATGCAGAACTGGCCGGCCCGGGCCGGCAGCCGGTCGAGGTGGCGGCCGGTGACGTATACCGAAACCACCTGGTCGGACTCCGGTACCACCGCGGTGACGTGGAACCGGTGGTAGGCGTTGCGCCACAGAGGCATGACGATCCGCCCCGTGACCAGGGCACCGAACGCGAACAGCCACAGGGCCCACCAGTAGATCGTCGCGAACGCGGACGACGTGAAGGTCGTGGTCTCCTGCAACTGGTGGACGAACGCCAGCCCCAGCGCCACGTACAGCAGGAGATGCACACCGTGCCAGGTCTCGTACCGCAGCCGCCGCCTCACCTTCCGGACGGAGACCGAGGCGACCACGACGACGAGCGCCGCCGCCAGCATCCCGAGCAGCGAGGCCGGCACTCCGGCCAGTGCGAGGAACGTCTTCGGCATCGACGCGCCGTCGAGCCTCGCGTAGCCCAGCACCACCAGCACGGCGTGGGTGAGGAGGGTCCACAACAGGGTGAAGCCGACCCACCGGTGCCACACCGTCAGCCGGTCCATGCCGATACGGCGGTCGAGCCACGGCAGCCGGGCCACCAGCAGCAGTTGGAACAGCATCAGCACGGCGGCGTGCAGACCGAAGAACTTGGCGACCGTGAGCACGTCGTTCTTACCGGTCCCGGCGTCGAGGAACAACACCTCGACGATCGCCAAGTTGGCGACGACGAAAGTCCACAGCGCCCATCGCGCCGCAACGACCGGAGGGACGGTGCGCCGGCGCACCGGCACCTGTGAACTCGTCGCTTCCACTGCTTCCCCCTCATGTCCGACCTGACGGCCCGGGCCCGGCGGCCGTCGACCAGTACGTTGGGTGATTAAGGCGTTGAGCACAAGCCGGTTGCCGAAAGTGTCGAGGGGCGTCCTCGACCTTCTCGAAGAAGAACCCGTGTTTGAGGCTCCTGCAGTCCTCCACCCTCTCCATGCCGGAACGGCGACGGCCGGTCGCGGTCATGGTGGCAAGGGGATGACCGCCCGGGCTCTTCGGGGGCGCCTTGGAGCCCGGGGCGGTCAGTGCATGGATGTGGCTCAGATCCGGTCGAGGACCTTCTCGAACTTCTCGACCTCGGCGGACTGGGTCTTCACGACGTCGGCTGCGAGCGCCTTGGCCGTGGCGTTGCGGCCGTTCTTCTGCTCGTCCTCCGCCATGGTGATCGCGCCCTTGTGGTGCTCGATCATCATCTCCGCGAACATCCGGTCGAACGCGGTGCCCTTGGCGGCCTGGAGCTTGTTCATGTCCGCTTCGGACATCATCCCGGACATGCCGGAGCCGTGGTCCATGTCACCGGACCCGTGGTGCATGCCCGGCATGCTTCCCTCGGCGGACTCCGGCTTGCCCCAGGCCTTCAGCCAGGACTTCATGGTCCGGATCTCGGGGTCCTGGGCCTTCTCGATGTCCGCGACCAGGGCCTTGACCTCCGTGTCGGAAGCCCGGCCGTCCGCGAGCTGGGACATCTCCAGGGCCTGCTCGTGGTGAGGGATCATCATCTGCGCGAACATGACGTCCGCGTCGTTGAACGCGCCGGGCGCCGGGTTCTCACCGGCCGCGGGGGTGGAGGAGGCGGAGGCGGAGCTGCCGCTCCCGTGGTCCATGCCCCCCATGTCGTCCCCGCCGCATGCGACGAGCAGCAGCCCGCCCGCGGCGACGGTGCTCACGACCGCCAAACGGCGACGCAGGCGACGATTCAGGGCAGGGGTGTGTGCGGTCATGTGTGTCGGACCTCGCTTGATCGGTTCTGCGGTGAAGGTGGCGGTACACGCGGTGTGCGCGGGCATGCGAAGCCCGCGCTGCGGGTCCGGCCTATATCCGCAGAACTGACAGCTGAGCGAGGAGAGGTCTGGGTGGTGGCGGGCGGGGGCGCAGCACGGCCATCGCTCGGGCGAGCAGGGCCGTCAGCCGCTCCTTGCGGCGAGCCGCCGCGCCCAGGAACGGCCACAGCAGCCAGCCGGTGAGCACCGCCACGCATACGGACAGCACGTCCATGCCCGCCAAGGGCCCGTCCGCGGTCGGTTCGGTCGGTGCGACCGCGCCGTGCTCCGCCATCGCAACGGGCTCTGTGGAGGTCCCGGTCTCGGCAGCCCCTCGGCCCATGGCGTCCTGGTGCGTGGCGGCGACCGTATGGGATGCGCCGCCCGCGCCTGAGCCGGACGAGTGCTCGGGATGGCCCATCGTGTGCATGGCGAACACGCCGAAGGTGAGCGCGGCAACCAGCAGGAGGTACCCGAAGGCCCCTCCCACACGCAGCCGACTGCTCACACGCAACATGCCGGACATGCTACTGAGTCGATCCCGGAACGGCTCCCCGACCCGATCACGCCCCGCCGCCACACCGGCCCTGGCAGGCAGGGGGGCTTCGGGTTCGGGAGCGCGTAGTGCCGCTCCGCTGACCTGATCGGCTGCAGCGTCATGGGGTTTCTCGTTGCTCCGCTGCGCGGCCGATGAGTTTGTGGCTCCGGGCCGGTCCAAGCTCGTGACACCTAGGAAAGGACACCGTCATGTCGGAGCTTCTCGTCGACTTCATCACCTCCCTCGACGGCTACGCGTCGGGAGAGGGATGGCCCGGGTTCTGGGGCCTTGAGGGCCCGGAGTACCTCGCATGGCTCGGCGAGCAGCCCGAGGCCACCTACCTGATGGGAGCGAACACCTACCGCCTGATGTCGGGCTTCGCCGCGGGCCAGGTCCCGAGTGGGCAGGACGAGTTCAGGCCCGAGGAAGAGGCGTCCGTCGACGAGCTCACGCAAGCGTCCAAGGTGGTGTTCTCCTCTTCACTCGAGGACCCATTGACGTGGGCCAACTCCACGCTCGTCCGCGACGACGCAGTCGAGGCGGTCCGCGCCATGAAGACGAACGGCTCGGGGCTCCTCAGTACGATCGGCAGCCTCAGCCTGTGCCGGTCCCTCCTGCGAGCCGGACTCGTCGACCGCTTCCGGGTCGTGATGTTCCCGGTGATCACCGGGGCTACGGGCGAGGAACGCATCTACGACGGCTATCCGGACGTCGCCCTCGAGATGATCGAGCACCGCACCTTCGACGGCCGCACCCAGCTGGTCGAGTACAAGCCCAGCGTGCTCGAGCACCCGCCGCTCGGCGCCCCTGCGTGACGTCGCCCCGCCCACCGGCCCCGGACGGCCGCCAACACCGAGGACCGTCCTGGGCCAACCCCATCGAGGCTTCGGGCCGCTGCGGCAGTTCATCCTGGCCGACTCCAACCATCCGAACCACGCCGTCCAGACCCGGGCCCCGCACGCCTATCTGCGCCGGCGGAACAACAACGCCCGCCACCCCGACGTCCTGGACCCCCAACGACGCGAACGCGCACGTATCCGCAGCGAACGAGCTCTCCGTTGGGGCGGCAGGCCGCTGCCGGCTGCGGCCTGACCTCGCCCAGCCCGGGGAAGGTCTCGCCACTAATCGTCGAACTCGAAGCCCGAAGCTTCGGCCTCCAGCGCCGCGGCCGGCATCCTCCTTGCGCCCTCGCGGACGATCTTGTCGATCAGGGAGGATCCGTTGGCGGCGCTGCCGTCGTCGTTCACTACGCTGAGCACGGACGTGCCTTCCCGGCCGGGGCTGCGAACACCGGTCTTGCTCGGTGACCTATCGATCAATCTCCCGGAAGGTACGTCCCTCCCGAGCTGCTCCACAGGTCCTGAGCATTGCTCACATTGCTTGCATCTGGGCGTGACCGGTATGGCCACCGCAGTTCGCGCCAGTGAGTAACCGAGCGGGACCGAGCGCCAGTGCCGACCACGGCGCTTCATCTGGACGCTCACTACCTCTCCAGCGGTGCTGCAATCCTCTGTTCGCATCATGGAAAGCCGCAATCCACCTTCTGAACAGCTGAAAGCTGGGACACCCGACGTCAGCGCGCACCGTCAACACCGCCCCGTTCCGGATGAGTTGAACTTCTGTCCCGTCCGACGCCCTGCTGCGCTCAGGGCACACCCGGGGTACGGTTCCTCCGCTCCACTCCGAGGTCGACGAACCCGCGAGGAGGACCATGCGTACCCGTTCGCGTTTCCGGATGTCCGCGTCCCGCCCCTGGACGCTGCCCGCCCTGGTCGCGGCGGCGGTGGCCACAGCCCTGCTGACCACCGTGCCGCACGGCGGGCCCGACCGGACCGGCCGGGCGGGACCGGCCGGGGATGTCGCGGCCGCCGCCGAACCACAGGGCAAGGCCCGGCCCGACGCACACGACGTCGTGCTCGCCGTGCACGGTGGCGCGGGCAGCGCGCTGCACCGCGACCGCACCACGCCCGAACAGGAGAAGGCCTACCGGGACGGGCTGGCGGACGCGGTGCGGGCCGGGCAGAAGGTGCTCGATCGCGGCGGGGACAGCGTCTCGGCGGTGGAGGCCGCGGTGCGTTCGCTGGAGGACAACCCGTTGTTCAACGCCGGCAAGGGCGCCGTGTTCACCGAGGACGCCGGACACGAACTGGACGCGTCGATCATGCGCGGGTCCGACCTGAAGGCCGGGGCCGTGGCCGGGGTGCGCAGCGTGCGCAATCCGATCTCGGCTGCGCGGCTGGTCATGGAGAAGTCCCGGCACGTGATGCTGGCCGGCGAGGGCGCGGACGACTTCGCCGCCCGCAACGGCCTGCCCACGGTGACGCAGGACTACTACTGGACGCAGCGCCGCTGGGACTCCCTGATGGACGCCAAGCGCGCGGCGGCCGGAAGCGCTTCCCGGTCGGACAACGGTTCCGGTCCGGCCAAAGCCTCACTCGCCGACGAACAGGCGAAAGGCACCGTCGGCGCGGTCGCCCGCGACCAGAAGCGGAACCTGGCCGCCGCCACCTCCACCGGCGGCATGACCAACAAGATGTCCGGACGGATCGGCGACTCTCCGATCATCGGAGCCGGTACGTACGCCAAGAACGGCACCGTCGCGGCAAGCGCCACCGGCGACGGGGAGATCTTCATCCGTGGCGCCGCGACTGCGACCATCTCCAACCTGATGGAATTCGGCGGCAAGGACGTGGCCACCGCGGCGTACGAGGTGCTGATCGAGCGGCTGCCGAAGCTGGGCGGCTCGGGCGGGGTTATCGCGCTGGACGGGAAGGGCACGTTCGACGCCCCGCACAGCAGCGAGGGCCTGCTGCACGCGTACCTGACCAAGGACGGGAAGATCGTCACCAAGATCTTCGCGGACGAGACCCCGCCGAACTCCTGACGGCAGCGTGCCCCGCTCCGGCCTCCGGCGGCGGGGCACCGCACGCCCGGAGGCCGGCTGGGTACAGTCGCCCCCCATGCCCGCACCACCCGCCGTCGGCGTCGAGCAGCGCCCCGAGCAGCAAGTCTCGGCGATGCCGGAGGTCAGTTGCGGTCGGCGGCCCGGGAGCCCTGCTCACGGCCCCGGCCTGACCCCGACACCCGGCCGACCGCCCCCTCCCCCCGGGGCGCGCACCCGGCCCGCGGCCGGTCCGTCCTCAGGCCCGTCACCGCCGGATCCAGGCCCGCCGAGCTCACCCGAGACCAGCGCGCCCGGCTCGTCGAGCCGGGGCTGAGGTGCGTAGCGGCCCGGCGCAGGGGGCAGGCAGTCAGCCGGTCACGAGATCTCGCAGATGAGGTCCCCCTCTTCGAGGGTGCTTCCCTCGGTGACGCTCAGCGCGGACACCGTGCCGGAGGCTTCGGCATGCACGGGAATCTCCATCTTCATCGACTCGAGGATCACCAGAGTGTCGCCCTCGCTGACGGTGTCGCCGTCGGCGACGAGCACCTTCCACACGTTGGCGACCAGTTCGGCGACGATCTTCTCGGCCATGTCGGCTTCTCCTTCTCAGCGGGTGGCGGGGCGGCGCATCCTGGCGATGAGCCCGGTGTCGTACGTGCCGGAGGTGAACTCCGCGTCGTCGAGCAACTCGGTGAAGAACTCGAGGTTGCTCTTGGGGCCTTGGATGGCGAAGTCGCGCACGGCTTCCCGCGCCCGTGCGAGCGCCTCCTCCCGGCTGGGGGCGTGGACGATGAGCTTGGCCATGAGCGAGTCGTAGAACGGCGTGACCTTGTTGTCCTGCGTGTAGCCGGCGTCCACCCGGATGCCGTCGCCGACCGGTTCCCGCCACTGCGCGATGGTGCCCGGTCCGGGCAGGAACCTCTTGGAGTCCTCGGCGTTGATACGCAGTTCGAGGGCGTGTCCTTGGGGCGTCAGGGTCTCCGGGTCGAAGGTCACCGGTTCCCCGGCGGCGATCCTGAACTGTTCTTCGACGAGGTCGATGCCGAACACTGCTTCGGTGACCGGGTGCTCGACCTGGAGGCGGGTGTTCATCTCCAGGAAGACGAAGTCGCCACCGCTGACGAGGCATTCGACGGTGCCGGCGCCCCGGTAGCCGACGGCCTCCCCGGCCCGGACCGCGGCGTCGAGCATGCGCCGGCGCAGCGCCTCGTCGACACCCGGGGACGGTGACTCCTCGGCGACCTTCTGGTTGCGGCGCTGTACGGAGCAGTCACGCTCGCCGAGTGCGACGACCCTGCCGTCGGCCAGACCGAGGATCTGCACCTCGACGTGGCGGGCGTTGGAGAAGAAGCGCTCCAGCAGGATCGAGGGGTCACCGAAGGTGCGCTCGGCGAATCCACGGATCGCTTCGAACTGCTTGCGCAGCTCTCCCTCGTCCCGTGCGACCGCCATGCCCATGCCGCCACCGCCGGCCGCGGCCTTGATCATGACGGGGTAGCCGATGTGCGCCACGGCGTCGACCGCGGCGGTCACCTCGTGGACGGGATCGGGGGTGCCCGCGCCGACGGGCACTCCCGCCTGCGCCATACGGTTACGGGCGTTGATCTTGTCGCCCATGAGATCGATGACCTCGGGGTCCGGGCCGATCCAGATCAGACCGGCGTCCTGGACGGCGCGGGCGAACTCGGCGTTCTCGGAGAGGAATCCGTATCCCGGGTGCACCGCCTGCGCGCCGGTGTCCTTGGCGGCGGCGAGGATGCGGTCGATGTTGCGGTACGACTCGGCGGGAGACGCCCCGCCGAGGAGCACGGCGGTGTCGGCCTCCGTCACGAAGGGCAGCGTGGCGTCGGCGTCGGAGTGGACGGCAACGCCCCGGATGCCCAGGCTCCGGGCCGTGCGCAGGATTCTGCGGGCGATCTCGCCGCGGTTGGCGACGAGGACGGTCTCGAACAACGGTGTGTCCTTTGTGCTGAGGGGAATCAGGCGGCGAGCAGGGTGCGCAGCGGCACGATGTCCACACCGGCGCCGGTGAGGGCCTCGTGGACGGCGCGGGCGACGGCGACGCCGTTGGGGGCGTCACCGTGGATGCACAGCGACGCCGCGTCCACGGCGATGTCGGTTCCCTCGGCCGTGGTGACCCGGCCTTCGGTGGCCATCCGTACGGCACGGCCGGCCACGGTCTGCGGGTCCCAGGCGACCTTCGACTTCTCGATCACGAGCTTGCCGTCGCGGTCGTAGTGCAGGTCGGGGAACGCCTCCGCAACCAGCCGCACGCCCGTCGGGGCGACCGCGTCGGCGCAGCCGCGGTGCAGCAGCATCAGCGGCAGGCTGGGGTCGACGGCGGCGGTCGCGGCGGCGACGGCATGTGCCATCTCGGGATCCTCGGACGCCATCACATACAGCGCACCGTGCGGCTTGACGTGGGCGAGCCGTCCCCCTGCGGCCGTGACGAACGCTTGGAGCGCTCCGATCTGGTAGAGGCAGTAGTCCTGGAGCTCGCGCGGGGGGATGACCATGCGCCGCCGGCCGAAGCCCATCAGGTCGGGGAAGGCGACGTGCGCGCCGATGCCGAGCCCGTGCTCGACGGCGGCCTCCACGGTCTGCCGGATCGTGGGCGGATCGCCCGCGTGGTAGCCGGTGGCGATGTTGACCGACGACAGGTACGGCATCATCCCCCGGTCGTCGCCCAGGGTCCAGCGGCCGTAGCTTTCGCCCATGTCGCAGTTGACGTCGATGCGTGACGTTTTGCTCACAGCTCCTCCAGGTGAGTGGGGTCCAGGAGGTAGTGGATGTGCTTGCTCAGCGCCGTGGCCTCGTCGAAGTCCACCTCGCGGAAGCGGATGGTGTCGCGGCCCGGCCGCAGCTGGCCGACCTTCCACAGGGCGGCGTGCACGACGGTCGCGATGGTGGTGAAGCCGCCGGAGGTCGGGCCGTCCGGCCCGAGGATGACCGGGACGTCGCCGTTGGTGTTGATGCCGCCGAGCGGGTAACTGCCGTCCAGCTGGTTGGAGGGGTGGCCGCCGCCCGCCCCGCCGTTCTTGCGCGCCCAGGTGAAGCGGTGGGAGTTGAGCCGGGTGCCGACGCGGTTGGAGTTGAGGTCGACCTTCCAGGACAGCGAGCAGAAGTCGCGCCAGTCGTCGGGGGTGAGGAAGTCGGGATCGGCGTGCGGCCCGCGCATGACCTCGATCTCCCAGTCGTTGACGTACCCGGGGCGCAGCGACTGCGGCAGCCGCAGCCGTCGGGTGCGGCCGACGCCTTCGGGGGCGAGGTGCAGGCGGTCGCCGCGGGCGAGCGCCCGGCCGTCGAGCCCGCCGAGGCCGCCCATGGTGTACGTCGCCCGGGAACCGAGCACCTCGGGTACGTCGATCCCGCCGGACACCGCCAGGTAGAGCCGGAAGCCGGGGCCCTTCGCGATGCCGCAGGCGAGGACGTCACCGGGGGCGACCCGGACCGCCTCCCACAGCGGCAGCGGTTCGCCGTTGAGGGTGGGCTTCGCGCCATCGGCGCCGGTCAGGGCGATCACCCCGGCGAAGCCCAGGCGGGCCTTGAACCGGCCCATGGGGATCTCCAGGCCTGCGGCGCCCGGCGCGTTGCCGACCAGCAGGTTCGCCACGCGGAACGCGAGGTGGTCCACCGGCCCGGCAGGGAAGAATCCCTTCGCCTGCAGACCGCGCCGGCCGGGGTAGTCCTGCACGGTGGTCTGCACACCGGGCTCGATGACGGTGAGCGCCTCGGGCCGTTCGGTGCCGTCCGGCTCGTCGCCCGTGGGCAGGTCCGGGAGTGCTGATGTCGTCGCCATTACGGCACCTCCACGTTCTTGGCGGCCTCGTCGCGCCGGGCTCGCAGCGCCGCCGCCTCCGCGGCGTTCTTCTCGGTTTCGGCCAGGTGGTCGGCGACGACGAACGGCGCGTCCTCGACCTGGTACTCGTAGCGGTCCTCGAAGACCTGGCGGCGGAACTCCAGCAGTTCGTCCTCGCTGACGCGGACGAACTGCACACGGTCGCCGGGCCGGATGAGCAGCGGGTCGTCGGCGAAGATCCGGTGCCGGTCGAGGATGTCGAAGATGGGCACCGTCCGGCCGAACATCTGGTAGCCGCCGGGTGATTCCACCGGGTAGATGGCCACGCAGGAGCCGCCGATGCCCACGGCACCCTCGGCGGTCCAGGTCCGCGTCGGGTTGTACTTCGGTACGGTGATCTCGCGTCGTGTGTCCAGCGGGAACATGAACGGCAGGCCGGGGAAGAAGCCGGTGAACGCGTTCCACCACTCGGTTGCGAGCACGGTCTCGTACAGCGCCTCGCGGTCGGCCAGACCGTTGTACTCCACGACGTAGTCGATGTTGTTGCCGCCGGCGGTGTTCGGCGCGTCCTTGCGGATGGTGGTGGTGTAGCGCTTGACGGCCTCGGTCGAGGAGGAGTCGTCGAAGGCGATCGGGAGGGTGATCCGGCGGCTGGGGATCACCAGTGACGAGATCTCCCCCTGCTGCTCGTGCACTGCGGTCAGCGCGTCGAGCAGGTGTGCGCGGGTGGTCTGGTCGGGGTCGAAGGCGACGAGGATCGACCGCAGACCGGGGGCCGCTTCGACGAGCCCGGCAGGCGGATCCTGCCGCAGGCGGTCGAGTACCGCGATGACGAAGAAGTTCAGGCGCAGGTCCAGTTCGGCTTCGCCGTACTCGATCAGGATGTGGCGGTCTCCCGCCGGGCGGTAGGTGACCGGCGGTCGGTCGGCCTCCGCGGGAGTGGCCGCGATGATGGCTGGCGCTGTCATTGGCGTCTCCTGGCTGTCGTGCTCATACGGTCAAGCCCTCGCGCGCCGGGCTGCGCGGAGTGTGCTGCACGCCGGCCCCGGCAGGCGGCACGGTGGCGGCGCGAGCGCCGTGCGTCGTGCCGCCCGCCCGCCGGCAAGGGCGGCGCCGCAACCGGTGGCATGAGGGGACGAACAGACGCACGCCGTCGACCCTCTACGAGCGAGTCCTGCGGTCCCGGCCCGTCCAAGCGTTTCGCACGCTTCTCGGTACATGTACGCAACCTTCCCGACACCCGCCGGCCTCTCTGGCGGGATGGGGCACCAGCGTCGGCCGGATCACACTCCCGAACCATGCGCGGTTGGTACAGCTCCCCGGACGCGATTGGCCGAGTCGGTGTTTGCCCAGGTCAGGAGTGCTCGCGCAGGAGCAACGCGATCCACAGCTCGGCTCGTACGGTGGGGTTGTCCAGGTCGCACCCGAGCAGCTCGGCGATCTTGTTCAGCCGGTAGCGGAGGGTGTGCCGGTGAATGCCCAGTGCGGAGGCCGACGCGTCGACCAGCCCGTTGTGCGAGAGGAACACCCGTAGCGTCGCCACCAGGTCGAGTTTGGAGCGGCCGGCATGCCGGACCAGAGGCTCCAGGAGCGAGGCACCCCAGCCGTGCGCGTCCGGTGTGCCCAGGTGCCGCAGCAGCCCGGCCGTCACCAGATCCTGGGCGATCACCAGCCGGCCCGAGGCCGGCGAGGCGTGGAAGACGGCCTGGGCCCGCCGCAACGCCTCAGGAAGCTCGCTCATCGGGGTGGCGTCGCTGACCGCGCCCCGCGACTGCGGCACCCGCATCAGCACCTCCTCAAGGCTCCGGGTCTCCCCCACGGCCGCGGACAGCAGCACCAACACCCGATCCGACTCGTGCCGGGCGGCCAACGCGCACACCATGCGCAGAGCCTGATGGTCTTCGGCGGCCTGCAGCAGCGCGGGGAGCCGTTCCTGCGGCGCACCCAGCACAGCGACGCGGACCGGCGGCTCGGGAAAGGGCACTGCGAGCGTGTCCGCGAGGCGTACGGCGAGATCGGCCTCACCGCTCACGGCGAGGTGGACGAGTGCGGCCCGGGCGCGCCGTTCCCCCTCCCGCAAGTCCCACTGACTGTGCAGGTCCAGCGACAACAGGCCTACCGCGGTGGTGAGCACGGAACGCTCCGCTGGAGTGAGCGCCGTCGGCCGCCCCACGACCACATAGCCGCCGACCCGCCCCTGCACGCCCAACGGCAACACCGCCACGGTGTCCTCGCCTATGGTCAGTGCCGCGCTGCGCTGCAGGTCCACGAGGCCGAGCTGCTCGATGTCCATGCTCACCCGGGCCACATGCTTGCGGGCAGCGTCCGGCGCAGCGCTGCGCAGGACGCAGGAATGATCCAGCACCAGTGCCCAGCAGTCGAGCACACGCGCCAGCCGCGCGGTGATCTCTCTCGCGCACCCGCGCCCAGGGCAGCCCTGATCAGATTGCGCTGCGCCTCCAGGGCCGTGGTCAGCGCCTGGTGCTCATCCCGTGCCACCGCGGTGGCAACAGCTTTGCTTATCGCGATGAACGGCGTCCTCGCCGGGACTTCGAGCAGGGGCAGATCGTGACGTCGGGCCGCGGCGACGAGTCCTTGCGGGATCTCGTCGTGGTGCAGTCCGATGCCGAAGCCCAGCCCGGCCACATTGCTGCCGGTCAGCCGGGCGACGTAGTCGTCCCACCCCGCATCCACCGCGCGGCGCTGCAGCCCGGTCGTCAGCAGCAGTTCGCCGCCTTCCAGGTACGGTGTCGGGTCCTCCAGCTCGCTGACGTGCACCCAGCGCACCAGTCGGTCCGGCCGGGCAGGCACAACCGGCCGCAGTGCCAGATCGGGGCGCGAGAGCAGTGTGCCCAACGTTGCCGGCATTGGTCCTCCTGTGCCGCGACGGCGCAGGCGTACCTCGCCTGCAACCGCCACAAATGATCAGTCCCTCAGTGTCGCCGGGGATGGTCCTGACGTCCGTGACGACAAGACCATCCCGCGAAGGACCCGTCTGCAGCCGGAGCACACGGCCCTGCCGGAAGACGGGCTGCGATACGACGGGTTCCGCAGGCGACATGATCTCGCGAACCAGGCGGCCGAGCCCCGCCTTCTCACTCTGCGAGAAGGCGGCCCCACCCGCCCGTGCGGGACGCGGCTCCACGTCGGGCCTGCGGTTCACACCCCTCGGTACACGAGAGCCCGCCGAACCTGACATGGGCAACACGCGGACCGATCGCGGCCACGCCGTCCGCCGTGGCCCGGCGGACGGCACAGCTCCTTCCCCGACCGGCCCGGCCCAACGGAGCAGGAAGGAGGGGTTGCCTTCCGATCCGGTTCGTCGTAAAGGGCCACATCCGTACAGGACGGGTATCTCGCCGTGCGCGAGACGCACAACTCGCTCCCGGACGTTTGTCCCGGGTGTCGTATAGCTGGCAGCGTGATCGGCCGATCAGCATCAGCGTCATGGATCTGCTGAACACTCTGGTGGAGAAGGGTCTGCGACGTGAGTCGCCGACCCGCGAAGAGGCGCTCGCTGTACTGGCGACATCCGATGACGAACTGCTCGATGTCGTGGCGGCGGCGGGGAAGGTCCGCCGCCAGTGGTTCGGGCGCCGGGTGAAGCTCAACTATCTGGTCAACCTGAAGTCGGGCCTGTGCCCGGAGGACTGTTCATACTGCTCGCAGCGGCTGGGCTCCACGGCCGAGATCCTGAAGTACACCTGGCTGAAGCCGGAGGACGCCGCCAAGGTGGCGGCCGCCGGAGTCGCCGGCGGCGCCAAGCGGGTGTGCCTGGTGGCCAGCGGCCGCGGACCGACCGACCGCGATGTGGAGCGGGTGTCGGGGACCATCGCGGCCATCAAGGAGCAGAACGAGGGCGTCGAGGTGTGCGCCTGCCTGGGGCTGCTCAGCGACGGCCAGGCGGCCCGGCTGAAGGACGCGGGCGCGGACGCCTACAACCACAACCTGAACACGTCCGAGGCGACGTACGGCGAAATCACCACCACCCACACCTACGCAGACCGCGTCTCCACGGTGCAGCAGGCCCAGGCGGCCGGCATGTCGGCGTGCTCCGGTCTGATCGCGGGCATGGGTGAGAGCGACGAGGACCTGGTGGACGTGGTCCTCTCGCTGCGCGAGCTGGACGCGGACTCCGTGCCGGTCAACTTCCTGATCCCCTTCGAGGGCACGCCGCTGGCCAAGGAGTGGAACCTCACCCCGCAGCGGGCGCTGCGCATCCTGGCGATGGTCCGTTTCGTCTGCCCGGACGTGGAGGTGCGGCTGGCCGGCGGGCGCGAGGTGCACCTGCGCACCCTGCAGCCCCTCGCCCTGCACCTGGCCAACTCCATCTTCCTGGGCGACTACCTCACCAGCGAGGGCCAGGCCGGCAAGGACGACCTGGCGATGATCTCCGACGCCGGTTTCGAAGTGGAGGCCACCGGCACCACCACGTTGCCCGCACACCGTGCGGACGCTCTCGCGGGCGCTTGCCGCAGCCAGGCCGCAGAGGCGGCCGGCGACTGCGGCGGGCACGGCGACCGCGGCTGCGCACCGTGCGGCCAGGCCGCTCCCGAACCGGTCACCACCAGAGCGGTGCCCGAAGCGCGGGACGCGGAGCCGAGCCGTACGGACCTGGTCGCGGTGCGGCGCCGCGGTGCGGGCACCGACCTGCCGCCCAACGCCTGACCCGGGGCGCGACCACTGGGCTCACGGCGGCCCGAAGCCTCTTGGAGCCAGGTCGGCTCCTGTGTCCCCGCCTGTGCGAGGACCACGACTGCATCAGGCACGACTGCTTCAGGGACGAGCGGCGCCACCGTGACGGACCACTCCCGCGCCTGCGGCGGTGGCCCGCCCCGTCATGCGGGCTTCCGGCTGGTCCCGCGCGTGGGCTGGTCGAGCCGTGCGTGAACAGTTGTCAATATCCAGAATCCTGTTTACTGTCTGCTCCGTGAACGGAACCGACGAACGGTTTCTGACCCGCAACGGACTGGCTGCCCGGCAGCTCGCGGTTCTGCTGCTGGGCCAGAAGGAAGACACCCGCTTGCCCCGGGTGCGCGACCTTGCGCAACGGCTCGGCGTGGGCAACGGCACCGTGCAGGCCGCCCTCCAACTGCTGGAGGAGTCCGGGGCGATCGAAACGGTCGCCCGCGGCCATCTCGGCACCTTCCTGGTCCGCTCCGACCGGGCCGTCCTGTGGCGGCTGTCCGGGCTGGGCACCCTGCTCGCCTCGATGCCGCTGCCGTATTCCCGCCGTTACGAAGGCCTGGCCACCGGCTTGCGCGCCGCTTTCGAGGAGGCCGGCGCACCCTTCGCGATCACCTTCATGCGCGGAGCCGGCACCCGCGCCGCGGCGCTGATCGAGGGCAAGGCCGACCTGGTGGTGCTCTCCCGGTTCGCCGCCGACCGGCTGGTCGAGCAGCATCCGGTGGAACTCGTCGCCGACCTCGGCCCGGCCACCTATGTGGGCGCGCACGGCCTGCTGCTGCGGCACGGTGCCGATCCGGACGCCGCCGGGCTGCGGGTCGCCGTCGACTCGGCCTCCGAGGACCAGCGGATGCTCACCGAGCGGGCCTTCGCCGGGCGCGAGGTGACCTGGGTGGAGGCGTCGTACATGCAGTTGCCCGACCTGTTCGCCCGAGGCGACGTGGACGCCACGGTCTGGAACCTCGACGAGGTCCACGCGGGCCTGGGCCCCGGTGTCGATGCGCTGCCGCTCGGCGACGAGATCACCCGCGACCTGAGCCTGCGCAACTCCAGCGCCGCGATCATCGGGCGGACCCGGGAAGCGCAGGCGCTCACGGTCGTGCGAGAACTCCTCGACCTGTCGGTGGTCACCGCCGTTCAGAGCGAGGTACTGGGCGGCAAGCGTCTGCCCTCCTACTGACAGGCGCCTGCCCTCCTGCTGAACGGGGCCGCCGGCGATCCGGCCGCCGGCCCATGGCGCCGGCGTCCGAAGTTCTGATCTCTCTTGTCTCGAGGCATTGTCCCGAGGCACGCGTTGAGGAAAGGGAACACGATGGACCAGAGGCTGGCCCAGCGGCTACAGCTCTTCCGGGACAGTGACCACGTCCGACCGCAGGCCGTCGCGTTTGTCACCGACGAGTTGGCAGCCCTGACGGCCGTCGGCTACACCGTCACCGAGGACACCGCCGGCATGCTGACCAGCCATCTGGTCAACGCGCTCACCCGGCTCCTGGACGGCGAGCCGATCGAGCAGTTCCTCACCGATGAGCAGGTGGCCGCCGAACTCGCCGAGCGGCCCGAGGCGGTGGAGCGGGCCCGGGCCACCGCCGCCCGGGCCGAGCGGGAACTGGGCGCCCGGCTCCCCGAGTCCGAGGTCAACTTCCTGGCGATGCACCTCGCCGTCCTCGCCCAGCGCTCGTCCCCGTCCACCCCGTCCGCGTCCTGAACAAAGCCCGAGCACCCCTCTTCTCCCCCTCGTCTCCCCCCGGAACCGTCCAGTACCGGCCACCTTGTGCAGCCCCTTTCGAAAGGCCCCACCATGGCGAAGATCCTCACCGGCGGCGTCGGCAAGTCCGAGGTCGCGCAGACCATCGGCGAACTCGCCCTCGACGGCCTCGAAGTCACCGTCTCCAACGACATGGACGCGGCCATGAAGCTGCGCGCCCGGCAGGCCGACTACTTCCTCGGCACCTGTCACACCGGCGCCGGCGCGTCGCTCGGTGTCCTGGTCGGCCTGATGGGCCGGGACGCCTGCCACACCTTCGGCCGCTCCGTCCCCACCGAGGAAACCGTCACTGCACTGCTCCAGGAGGGCAAGAGGGTCTTCGGCTTCGCCACCGACCAGATCGACGTCGTCGCCCCGCTCATGGCCCGGGCCATAGCGAACCGCACCGCCTGAGCGGCCGGGCGACGAAGGAGTCCCCGTGTCTACCACCCTGGCCGCCGCGAGCGCCGGCCTTGACTTCACCACGGCGCAGAAGCTGCTCGTCATCGCCTTGTGCGCGCTGACCGCCTACATATCGCACATGGCCCTGGCCGTCTTCAACGACGGCGCCCGCCCGTTCATGCTCGACTTCATCCACGGACGGACGACCCGCAACGCCATGACCGCGGTGGCCTTCGGGCTGTCGGCCGGGTTCATCTTCGGACTTGGCGCGCCGATGGCCCTGTCCTCGGGGGTGCTCAACCCCTGGCTGGTCTTCCTGCCGACCGACATCCTCGGCATCCTGTCGCCCAAGAAGTGGCTTGCCCCGATCCTCGGCGCCGCCTGGGGCGCGGTGGTGGTCTTCGGGCTGAGCGGCGCGAACCGCGTCGCGCACGAGCTGCCGGTCGACTTCCTGACGGCCATGCAGCAGATGTCCACACCGATCCTGTTCCTCTTCACGCTGTTCCCCGTGCTGGCCATCACCAAGCAGTTCGGCCGGCTGCGCGGCGGCATCGCGGGTGTGGTCGAACTGGCCATGGTGCTGCTGACCATGAAGCTCTGGCCGGACCTGTTCGCCGGCGCGCTGGCCATGGCCGCCGGTGTGCTGATGCTCATCGGCTTCGCCGTCGTCCGCGACCTCAAGCAGCGCCGGGCCGACCGCCAGGCGGGCGTCGCCGAGCCGGTGCCGGACGCGGACGACCCGATGGCCTCGCTGTTCAGCGCCAGCGCGGCGCGGCTGCGCAAGCACCTGCCCGTCTTCATGGTGCTGGGCGCGGGACTGGCAGTCCTCGGCCAGATGCACATCTTCGGCGGCGGCGAGGCCACCAGCTTCCTGATCGCCAAGGGCCAGTACGCCGAAGCCGCGCAGGTCGACCTCTACCGCGTCTTCGGCTTCATCCCGCTGATCGCCACCACCGCACTGGCCTCCGGCGCCTACGGCATCGCCGGCTTCACCCTGGTCGCTCCGCTCGGCTACCTGATGCCGAACCCCTGGGTCGCGGCGGTCGTCGGCGCCCTGGTCTTCGCCGGCGAGGTGCTGGCCCTGTCGTACATCGGCAAGTGGCTCGGCAAGCTGCCCTCCGTCCGCGACTCCTCCGAGCACCTGCGCAACGCGATCAGCAACACCCTGGATCTGGCGATCCTCTTCGGTTCGCTGATGGCGGCCAACGCCATGGGCGGCGGGCTCGGCATCCTCATCGTCGGCGGCCTCTTCCTGCTGAACGAGGCGATGGGCCGGGTGGTGGTCCGGATGGCGGCGGCACCCGCGGCGGTCCTGGTCGGCGGCATCCTGCTCAACGTCCTGTACTGGCTGGACCTCTTCACCCCGGTCAAGGTGGCCTGACGATGAGCGTGATCCGTACGGTCACCGGGCCGTTGGCCGCCGCCTTCGTCACCGGCCCGGTGCTCGCCCATGAGCACCTCGTCGCCGACCTGCGCCGGGACACCGACGGCGAGGCCGCGCTGCTGCCCGGCGCGCACGCGGCCCCGGTCACCGCCGAACTGGCCGCGCTGCGCGAGGAGTTCGGCCTCGCCCTGGTCGTCGAACTGACCTGCCGCGGCATGGGCCGGGACGTCGCCACGCTGACCCGGATCTCGCGGGAGTCCGATGTCGCCGTCGTCGCGGCGACCGGCTGGTACTACGAGGCGTTCCACCCCGCCGAGGTCACGGCCGCCCGGGACGCCGACGAGCTGGCCGCCGTTCTGGTCCGCGAGATCGAGAACGGCATCGACGGCACCGGGGTGTCGCCGGGTGTCCTGGGCGAGGTCGGGACGCATGGCGACGTGATCGGCGCGGCCGAGGAGAAGACGCTGCGGGCCTCGGCCCGCGCCGCCGTCCGCACCGGCCTGTCCCTGGCCACCCACTGCCACCTCGGCCACGGCGGCCTGGCCCAGCTCGCCGTGCTGGCCGAGGAGGGCCTGCCCGCACACCGGGTCAGCCTCGGCCACCAGGACCTGCTGGACGACCCCGGAGTACACCGGCGGCTGGCACAGGCGGGGGCGTACATCGCGTTCGACACCGTAGGCAAGGAGAACTACCAGAGCGACGCCACCCGGCTGCGGTTGCTGCTGTCACTGCTGGAGGCCGGGCACGCCGACCGCGTCCTGCTCTCCTGCGACATCTCCCGACACGGCTATCTGACGGCCGAGGGCGGACAGGGGTACGGCCATCTGTTCCGCTCGTTCCTGCCACAGCTGCGGGCCGCCGGGGCGGACGACGACCTGATCGACCTGATGACACGGCGCAACCCGGTGCGCTTCCTGACCGGTACCCGTACAGAGGAGACACGATGAACGCCGCACCCGACCCCGCAGCCGCCGCCTGCGCCGCGCAGCCGGCCCTCCCGCAGACCTTCCCCCTGTCCTACGTCGAGGTGGAGGACGCCGCGGCGCAGCAGTTCCGGCTGCTGGAGTGCACCGCACGGCACTTCGAGGGGCAGGAGCTGTTCACCGCCGACGCGGGTGTGGTGCCCGGCCTCGGCCGTCCGGCCACCACCGCCAAGGTCGAGGCCGTGCTCGCGGACTACTTCGGCGCGCCCGCCGCGGCGTTCGTCCAGGGTGCCGGCACCGGAGCCATCCGGGCCGCGCTGACCGCCGCGGTCGGCTCCGGCGAACCGCTGCTCATCCACGACGCGCCGGTCTACCGCACCACGGAGGTCACCCTGCGCGGCCTCGGCGCCGCCACCGAGCAGGCCGACTTCAACGATCCGGCGGCTCTGCGGAGCGCGCTCGACTCGGGTCGCTTCCGCTGGCTGTACGTGCAGCACTCCCGGCAGCGGCTCACCGACTCCTACGACCTCGCCGAGGTCCTCGCCGCCTGCCGCGCCGCCGGGGTACGGACCGTCGTGGACGACAACTACGCCGCGTTCCGGGTGCCCCGCAACGGCACCCAGCTCGGCGCGGACGCCTCGTGCTTCTCGCTGTTCAAGCTGCACGGCCCGGAGGGTGTCGGCATCGTCGTCGGCGCCGAGGACCTCATCGACCGGGTGCGCGCGGACAACTACTCGGGCGGCGGCCAGGTCCAGGGCCACCAGGCACTGGACGCACTGCGCGCGCTGACCCACGTGCCGGTGATGTGGGCGGTGCAGTCCAGGGTGACCGGCGAGATCGCCGAACGGCTGGCGGCCGGCGAGGTGCCTGGGGTCGCCGAGGTGCGGATCGCCAGCTCGCAGGACCGCAGCCTGATGGTGCGGCTGACCCGTCCGGTGGCAAAGGAGCTGCCCGCGGTCGCCGCCCGGCACGGCGCCGCACCGTATCCGGTGGGCGCCAACTCCCGCTACGAGATCGCCCCGATGTTCTACAGAATGTCCAGCTCCTCCCTCGACGACGCCCCCGAACTCGCCGACTGGACCGTCCGCGTCAACCCAATGCGGGCCGGCGCCGACCTGGTCCTGGAGATTCTCCGGCGCTCGCTGCACGACCTCAAGGACTGAACGTGTTCCTCGACACCGTCCTGACCCGCAACCCGGACCTGGTGAACGCTGCCAGCCGGCTCCACCAGGAAGGAGAGATCCCGCCCGACACCTATGTGATGGACCTGGATGCGATCGGGTCCAACGCCGCTCTGCTGGCCGCCGAGGCCGAACGGCTCGGCCTGACCCTCTGGTTCGTGGTCAAGCAGGTCGGCCGCAACCCCGAGCTGATCGAGGCCGTCGCCCGGCACATCCCGAAGTTCGCCGCCATCGACCCGCCCGAGGCCCGCCTGCTGCACGCCTCCGGCGCCCGGGCCGGCAACCTCGGCCACCTGGTGCAGATTCCCGGCCGCGCGCTGGAGGAGATGCTCGCCTGGCGGCCCGAGGCCGTCACCGTCTTCGACCTGGCCAATGCGCGCGCCGTCTCGGCGGCCGCCCAGCGGCTCGGCATGGTGCAGGGCATCCTGATCCGTCTCGAAGGCGCCGAGGGCTCGGTCTATCCCGGCCAGGAAGGTGGCGTCCCGCTCACCGGCCTCGACGCCTTCGCCGCGGAGGCCGAACGGCTCCCCGGCGTGCGCATCGCCGGCGTCACCGCCTTCCCCTGCGTGCTGTGCGACCCGGTCACCGGACAGCCACGGCCGACCGCCAACCTCGAACTCGCACATGCCGCCCTGGACACCCTGCGGGCGCGCGGCCACCACGCTCTGAAGCTGAGCGCGCCCAGCGCCACCTCGATGGCGACGCTGCCGCTGCTGGCCGAACACGGGGCCACCCATGGCGAGCCCGGCCACGCCCTGACCGGAACCACCCCGCTGCACGCCGTCGATCCACACCAGCCCGAGCGTCCCGCCTACGTCTATGTCTCCGAGGTCGCGCACACCCTCGCCGACGGCCGCCCGGCGGTCTACGGGGGCGGCTTCTACGCCCGGGCCGCGGTCAAGGACGCGCTGCTGCCCCGTACCGGCCTGCGGCTGCCCGTCCAGGACGCCCCCGCGGCGAACATCGACTACTACCGGCTGCTCGGCGCACCCGCCGGGGGCCAGGACGTACGCACCGGTGACACCGCACTCTTCGCCTTCCGCACCCAGGTCTTCGTCACCCGCAGCAACGTCGCCGTCGTCGCCGGCCTCTCCTCCGGCCGGCCGCGCCTGACCGGCCTGTACGACCCGCTGGGCCGTCGGTACTGAAAGGCACCCCCATGAGCACCACCGTCATCGTCGTCGTCGACGGCCTCGGCATCGGCGCGATGCCCGACGCGGGCCGGTTGCGCCCCGGCGACCGGCAGGCCGACACCCTCGGCCACATCCTGGACCACTGCCCCGGACTGCGGCTGCCGGCGTTCACCGCGCTCGGCCTCGGCCTCGTCCACCCCCACCCCCGGCTGGCGGACGACGCCCCGCTGCCGGTCGCGGCCGGCCGGGCGGCACTCGGCTACCCGGGCGCCGACACCTTCGCCGGCCACCAGACCATGATGGGCGCCGACTTCAGCCGGGTCACCGTGGCCCGGCTCGGGGAACACCTCGACGAGGTCACCGCCGTTCTGCGCGCCGCCGGACACACCGTCGAGCCCCTGGGCGGCGGGCCGCTGCTGGTGGACGGCGTCGCCCTGGTGCACGACAACCTGGAGGCCGACCCCGGCATCAACTGGAATGTCTCGGCGCGCCTGGACGATCTGCCGTTCGAGGACATCACCGCCATCGCCCGCACCGTCCGCACGCCGGCCCCGGTCGCCCGCGTCATCGCCGTCGGCGGCCACGCCGACGGCCCGCTGCCCGGCTTCGTACGTCCCGGCGACGGCGGCACCGTGGGCCTGGACACCCCCGCGTGCGGCTTCTACCGCAACGGCGGCCTGGAGGTGGTGCACCTGGGCGCGCCGCTCGACCACACCCGGCAGCTGCCCCAACTCGCCGCGCGCGCCGGCCTCCCGGTCACCCTGGTCGGCAAGGCCGCCGACATCCTGCGGTGCGAGACGGCGGTACGCCGCCCCGCCGTGCCCACCGCCGACGTCCTGCGGCACACCCTCCGGGCGGCCACCGGCGACGGGCTGGTGGTGGCCAATGTGCAGGAGAGCGACCTGGCCGGGCACCAGCAGGAGACCGACCGCTACGGCGACGTCCTGCGCCAGGTCGACGAAGGGCTGGCGGAGCTGATCGCGCTGCTCGACTCGCCCGGCGACCGGCTCATCCTCACCGCCGACCACGGCAACGACCCGACCATCGGGCACGCCTACCACACACGCGAGTACGTGCCGGTGCTCATCCATCGCCCCGAATTCCGCGTCCCACAACTCCTGCCGGACGCGGACAGCCTGGCCGACGTCGGCGCCACCGCCGCCCTCGCGCTGGACCTCGACCCGTCCCGGCTGGGCAACGGCACCGCCCTGTACCCGGCTCCCGGCACCACCCAGGAGTCGACCGCGCGCTGAGCGTGCCCCCGTTGCCTTCATCGTGCTCCCCGGGCTCGGAGCTCCCGGCCTACTGGCCCGGCATGGCTTTGCCCCTGTCGACCATGACCCGGGGCCCGCCGTCCCAGCCACACGGAACTCGCCGTAACGGCGCTGCTCGCTCTCCCCCTGGACGAGGCGTTCGTCAAGATACGCACCGGAGCACCGGACGACGGCGCTGGCGTGGACGCTCGACTCGGCCTGGGGACAGGCGTTCTGCCGCTGCGCGTCACGTGGGACGACCTGGAGCCAGACCACTGCTGCCCGCAGGCGTCGAGGCCCCCACCCTTCTGGCGGAGCGGGTCGGTACCCCGGCCAACTGATACTCCACGCCGACCCGGCGCGACTGGCACACACGCTCTATGACGGAACGGGACGAAGCACCTCGTCCAAATCGAGAAGGGACATGCCCGGCAAGCGGGCCCTCGAGCTGTGCGAGCACACGACACGGACTCCATCGAAGCCTCGCCGACCCTCGTCCGGGCCATCGCCGGGGTCGTCCGACGACGCGGTCCACCGCCGGCACCCTGTCGACCAGGGGCAGCTCGTTGCTGCATTTGTTTCGACCCTTGCTCATCTCGCGATCGATGTGCGATCTTATTCTCATTCCGTTCATGGAAACGTTTCCGTAAGGAGGTGGGTGGATGGCCACGATCAAGGATGTCGCGGCACGAGCCGGCGTCGCGCTGGGTACCGCATCCCGTGTGCTCAGCGGCAGCAGTCAGACTTCGGCCGACTCTCGTGCCCGTGTGCTCGCGGCCGCCGCCGAGTTGGGATACATCGCCAACGGCCCCGCCCGTTCGCTGCGGCGTGCCCGTACGGACGTACTGGGGTTGCTCGTCTCGGACATCCGTAACCCGTTCTTCTCCGAACTGGCTCACGCCGCAGAGCAGGAGGCGCGCCGCCACGGATACACCGTGCTGCTGGCCAACGCGAACGAGGACGCCGAGCAGGCCGACGCATACCTTCGGACCTTCGCTGCTCAGCGCATCGACGGCCTGCTGTTCTCACCGCAGAGCACCGTCTCGCCGCAAGTCACCGCCACGCTCGCGTCCGGACTGCCGGTTGTGTTCCTCAACCGCACGATCGAGGGCGTCGACGCCCCGCTGTACGGCACGGACAACGCTCAGGGCGTGCAGCAGGTGCTTGCCTGGCTGCAGCGCCGCGGCCACCGCGACGTCGCCTTCATCGGAGGCCCGGACTCGATCTCCACCGGCGCCGAGCGCCGCGCCGCCTACCTCGCCGGGCGCCAGGCACACGGCATCAGCACCGACGACAGGCTGCTCGACGCCGGTGACTTCCTGGCTGGCGGAGCGGCCGAGGCCATGTCCCGCATCCTCGACCGTGGCGTCACGTTCACGGCCGTGTTCGGTGCGAACGGTCTGACCACCCTGGGAGCCGTGCGCGCCCTGCGTGAGCGGCTCGGCGCAGAGCAGGCCGCCCGCATCGAAGTCGTCTCCTTCGACGACCTCGACTGGTTCGAGTTCGCCTCTCCGCCCATCAGCGCGGTCCGCAACGACGCTTCGTCGATCGGCCGGCTCGGTGTACGCGGGCTCGTCGACCTCATCGCCGGCGGCGCCGCACTCGGACAGCGTGTCCCCACCACCTTCGCCGACCGGTCCGCGCAGGACATCCGATGAGCATGCGGATCGCCCTCGGCGCCGCCCCCACCGAGGACGCCGGCTCCCTCAGCCATCCGCGTCGTCACGGCGTTACTGTGCAGTCCACCTCGAGGCCGACGCCGTCGACGGAGATGCCGCCCTGCACCCTTTCCTCGCCCGCGGTCCCGGCGTCTTCACAGGCACCGCCGCCCAGGTGCAGAGCACCCCTAGGGGCCCGGCGCCGAGCGTGCAATGCCCGGCAAGGCCGTCGGCTGCGCTTACGCGGTGGCGCAGCGTGCGACCAACACCCGCACCACGCACTCACCGTCGCTGTCACACCAGACCCAGCACCACAACCTCCTTCCCCAATCCGACGGCAGGCAGTGCGCCCGCCCTGAAAGGAACCACCGATGAAGGTCGCCCTCGGCGCGGACCACGCCGGATATCCGCTCAAAGACGCCGTCCGCCAGGCCATTGAGGCTCTCGGTCACGAGGTGATCGATTGCGGCACCCACAGTTGCGACCCTGTCGACTTCCCGGACATCACCCGCAGCACCTGCGAGGTGGTGCTCTCTGGCTCCGCCGATCGGGCGGTGCTCGTATGCGGCACCGGCCAGGGCGCCGTCATGGCCGCCAACAAACTGCCCGGCGTCCGTTGCGGCCTCGCCCACGAGCCCTACTCCGCGCACCAAGCAGTCGAGCACGACGACGCCAACGCCATCGCCATCGGGGCCTGGCTGGTCCCGCACGCACTCGTGCCCGACATCGTCCGTGAGTTCCTCGGTGCCGTCTTCGACGACGACGAGGAAACCCGCCGCCGGGTCGCCAAGCTCAACGCGCTCGACGCCCTGGCCCAGGCCAACTGACAAGCCGCCCGCACACCCCTTGAGCGGGTGAACTCTCTCTTCCGCTGACACCGAACTCCCCGCCCGCGAACGACTGCGCCGGGCGCCTGTTCGTCATGCCCAGAAGCACCCAGTCGAAGGATCCGGCCTCCCCTCGTGCGGCCCCATCCTCCTCACTGCGCAGACGCCGGCTTCTCTCCGGCGACCCACAAAGGAGATCCCCCATGTCCACCAGCGCCCCCGCCGGACGGCGAAGCGTGCTCGGCTCCAAGGACCGCGTCAAGACAGCAGTCGCCGCGGGCCTCGGCACCAGCGTCGAGAACTACGACTTCATCGCATACGGCACCGCCTCCGCGCTCTACTTCGGAGCGGTCTTCTTCCCCGAGAGCGACCGGTTCGTCGGCACCCTGCTCTCCTTCGCCACCCTCGCCGTCGGTTTCGTCATGCGACCGCTCGGAGGAGCCATCGGCGGCTACTTCGCCGACAAGGTCGGCCGCAAGCCCGTCCTCGTCACGGCGATGCTCGTCATGGGTGCCGCCACCTTCCTCATAGGCGCGCTGCCGACCTACGAACAGGTCGGCGTGCTCGCACCGATCCTGCTCGTGGCCCTCCGCATGCTTCAGGGCCTGGCATTCGGTGCCGAGTGGGGCGGTGCGATCACCATGGCCTACGAGCACGCGCCGTGGCACCGCCGCGGCATGTTCGCCGCGATCCCCCAGTCCGGCAATCCTCTGGGCATCGCTCTGGCCAGCGGCGTGTTCGCGTGGAGTGACACCCTCCACGGCAGCTGGCAGTGGCGGACACCCTTCCTGCTCAGCGCCGTCCTTGTGATCGTCGCGCTGATCGTACGTTCCCGTCTCACGGAATCCCCCGAGTTCCAGGAGGTCCAGGCAAGCGGCAAGACCGAGAAGAACCCGCTCCTCGCGACCCTGGCCGGCGATTGGCGCGGCATCCTGCGTGTCATCGCCTTGCGCGTCGTGGAATCCTTCGCCTACTACTCCACCGCGACCTACCTGCTCAACTACATCACCGAACGCCACCCCGACCTCAGGCCCGTGGCCCTCGGTGCGATCACCGCCGCCAGCGTCCTCGCCATAGCAGTCACCTTCCTCGCCGGCGCACTCACCGACCGCATCGGACGCCGCCCCATCTACATAACGGCCTGTACGGCGGCGATCCTCTTCGCCTTCCCGATGTATCTGCTCGCCAACTCCGCCCAGCCCGCCCTGGTGGTGACGGTGTTCATCATCGGCATCGGCCTCATCCACGCATCGCTCACAGGAACCCAGGGCTCTCTGCTCACCGAGCAGTTCCGCACCGCCACTCGTACCTCGGGCGCCTCGCTCGGCTACCAAGTCGCCGCGGCCATCGGCGGCTTCGCACCCCTGCTCGCCGCCGCCCTGGTCGGCGCCTTCGGGTGGCCGGGCGCGGCGGTGCTCTACCTCGGCGCGGCCTTGATCGGTCTCGTCGGCATCCTCGTGACCAAGGAGACCTGGGGCCGCCAGGAACGGGAGCGCGTGCTCCGCCTCGTTGCGGAAGAAGGCCATGCTCAGACCGCGGCCGGCACTCCGGTGAATGCCGTCCTGCCGCCCTCGCCTGGCTCTCGGTAAACCCGCTTCCCCTCGAAAGCCTGCGGCACAGGGCACGGTGGCCTCTGCGACAGGCCGGGCGGCATCAGTGGCGCTGATGTCAGACGGGTCTGACACGCTGCTCGCATGACTGACGATCTGATCGGCACACAGACACCGATGCACCGCATCACAGAGCCGGAAGAGGCGATCGCGGCACTGGAACGTGCTGTGCCTGGACTGGCCGAGTACCGCCGATCAGAGCCCGCTGTCCTCAACTGGGCCGTGCTCGAAGACGGCCTGGGCACCGCGCTACCTGCCGACTACAAGCGCCTCGCCGAGTGGTACCCCACCTTCGCCCTCGGAGACTTTCTCCTCGTCGGCCTACCTGAACTGGGCGAAGAGCACCACCGGCTCCGCGGTATCCGCTCCGACCTTGAAGGGGTCATCCACGCGTGGTGGCAGGCCGATATGTCCATCGGCCTGCGCCCGCATCCCGCAAAGGGCGGCCTACTGCCATGGGCAGAGTCCAACGAGGGCGACAAATTCCTATGGAGCACAACTGGGGACAACCCACAGCAGTGGCTCGTCACCATCGCCTCGCGCAACGGCGGCTGGTGGCACTACGAGGGTGGCGCCGTCCAGTTCCTCGCAGAACTCTGCGATGGCACGTTGGAACCCTGGGCGCTGCCCCCAGTCGACCCTGAAGTCACCCCCTGCTAAGCGATTTGCAGGCCGTCATCAGCCATAAGAAACGACGTCTGAGAGGTCGCTTTCATCTCGTATACGCCGTTACCTCCTTGTTTGCGTGATGCAGGGCTGCGGGGCTGATGTGACGGCTGGTCCGGTCAATTCTCGATGGCCGGATGGGGTGACGGCTGGGGTGCATGGAGGCTTGCGTCTGTCTCGTTCCAGGACGCACCGTTTCGTCCTTTATGGCGTGGTCGGCCGTTGAGCTGGTATGACGGTTTTCGTTGAGCGGCTGGCACGCGACGACCTTCCGCCCGGCCGCCACCAAAGCTGACACGTTTCCGCAGGTCAGCGCACTCTCCCTCGCGGTTTCAACGGCACCGGCGGCAGCTCCGGAGCAGCTAGCGGATCGCCCTCGTATCCCTTCACCTCACCGAACCGCGTCCCTTCCATCCAGTCCTGCCGCGCCTGCTCGATCTCTTCCTGCGTCCGTCCGATCCAGTTCCAGAACATGATCAGCTCCTCCTCGAACGGTTCGCCGCCCAGGAGCATCAGGCCCGCGTCCGATTCCGCCCGCAGGGGCAGTTCGGTGCGGCCGCAGCCGAGGTAGAGCATGGAGCCGGGGAGGACGGGGACGCCGTCGACGTGGGCCTCGCCGGACATGGACAGCACGGCGTACTCGAAGTCCGGTTCCAGGGGGAGGCGTACGTCCGCGCCCCGGGTCAGGGCGAGGTCGGCACCGACGATCGGGGTGTAGGCCGTGCCGGGTGACGTCGCGCCGTCGAGGTCTCCGAGGATCAGTGTCGCCTTGACGCCGGGCGCGGTGACGACCGGCAGGTCGGCGTGGTGTTCGAAGCGCGGGTCGGTGTGGCGGTGGCCGTCGGGGAGCGCGACCCACAGCTGCGCGCCGTGCAGGAAGCGGGCGTGCGAGCGCGGGCTCTCCTCCGAGTGGCTGATGGCCCGGCCGGAGGTCATCAGACCGAGTTCGCGCGGGCGGATCGTCTGGAGGCTGCCGGTGGAGTCGCGGTGCAGTACCTCCCCCTCGTGCAGCCAGCTCACGGTCTGCAGACCCATGTGGGGGTGCGGCGGCACCTGCATGCCGGGCTCGTCGGCGATGTCGTCGGGGCCGTAGTGGTCGACGAAGCACCAGGCTCCGACCATGCGGCGGCCGAGATTGGGCAGGAGCCGGCGGACCTCGCTTGACTCGCCCAGCTTCACCCGGCGAGGGCTGAGGAGTTCACGCACCGGCTCCGCCACCACGAAGCCGCGGCCACCGCACAGGGAGGGGGCCGCCTCGCGCTCAAGATTGCTCATGGCCACAACCTAGTCCGGGGCGGGGGCCTGCGTCAGCGTCCGCTTCGGGCCGCGCCGCAAAATAGTAGCCATGTACATAGTAGCTATGTAGTGTATCCGTTATGAGCAACGGTTCCGAGGGTGCGACGCCCGGCTTCCTGGTGTGGCGGCTGTCGATGAAGTGGCGGGTCGCGGTCGACCGTGCGGTGGCGCCGCTAGGGCTCACCCACGCTCAGTACTCGCTGGTCGCGTCGCTGTACGGCATGCAGGGCTCCGGCGAACGACCCAGCCAGCGCCGCCTCGCCGACCACACCGGCCTCGAGCCGCTCTACGTGTCGAAACTGGCCCGCGCACTGGAGACCGCCGGTCTCCTGGAGCGCACCAGGGACCCCCGCGACCCGCGCGCGGTGCAGCTCGCCCTGACCGAGCAGGGCCGCGAGGTCACCCGGCGGGCGATCGAGGTCGTCCACGGGCTCCTCCAGCAGCTCCTCGACCCGCTCGGCGGTCTCGACAGCGCGCGCACCCGGAGGTTCACGCGCGAACTGACGGCCCTGCTCGACGCACCTCTTGATCCCTTCAGCGAGCACGAGACGGAGCAGTCATGACCACCACACCCCTCGTCGACCCCCGTGTCATCGCCCTGGCCCACTACGCCGGCCGCGCCCTCCTCGAAACCGTGCTGGCCCGGCACGGCATCACCTTCCAGCAGTCCGTCACCCTCCGGCTCGCCGCCGTCGCCGACGGGCCGGTCGGCCGTGAGCAGCTCGTCGACGGTGTCACCGACGCCCTGAAGATCGACGCGGCCGAGGTGCACGGCGTCGTGGACGAGCTGATCGCCGCACAGCTACTGACCCCGGACGGGGCGTACGACGTGCGGATCACGGACGCCGGGCGCGAGCTGTACGCCACCACCTCGGGCGAGACTGCGCCCATCACCGCCCGGATCTACGACGGCATACCGGCCGAGGACCTGGCCGTGACGGGCCGGGTGCTGCGTCTGATCACCGAGCGGGCCGGTACCGAGCTGACGGCGCTGCGCGGGTGAGTCCGGCGAGTCCGGTGAGTCCGACGGCTTACTGGAATATTGAACCAACGGGTTCAGTTGTCGGCCTCGAAGGAGGCCATACGTGAACACCACCCAGGACACGACGTACTACGCCCAGGGAACTCCGGCCGAGCGCTGGGAGCGCGCGCAGCTGTTCTTCGAGGCCAAGGACTACGCCGCCGCCGCGCGCGTCCTGGTCGGGCTGGTCGAGGAGGTCCCCGAGCAGACCGGGCCCCGGCTGCTCCTGGCGCGCTCCTACTACCACTCGGCCCAACTGCGTCGCGCCGAGGCCGAGTTGCGCACGATCGTCGAGCGGGACCCCGTGGAGCACTACGCGCGGCTGATGCTCGGCCGCACCCTCCAGCGGCAGAGCCGGCACGAGGAGGCGGAGTCGCATCTGCGGATCGCCTCGGCGCTGGCGGGTGACTTCGCGCAGGTCTGACCCGCGCCGTACATGAGGATGCCCGGCTCCGTCGGAGCCGGGCATCCGTGCGCCGGAGGGTCCGCCACCCGGCCGGTGTCTGCCACCCCGGCCGGTGTTGCGACCGCGGCCGGTGTTGCGACCGCGGCCGGTGTCGCTACCCCGCCGGTGTGCCGTACGACCGCCGCCCGCGCCGGTAGGCGATCTCCCCCAGCAGGATGTCGACGGCGAGGAAGGCCGCCAGCGGGATGCCGAACAGGGGCAGGAAGTACCCGAGTACGGCGATACCCGCCAGCAGGGGCACGAGGATCTGCGGCGGGACCTGCTGCCAGGCGCCGCGCGGGATCGGACGGCCGAAGGCGGTGCCGCGGCCGCGCTGCCACCACATGCGGTAGCCCCAGACGATCAGCAGGATCAGGGCGAGCGCCAGCAGCATCAGGGCGATCTGGTTGGCGAGGCCGAACAGGACGCCGGTGTGCAGGTCGATGCCCCACCGGGTGAGCTTCGCGAGGACCGGGTGGTCCTCGAACCGCAGCACATCGGTGACCTCGCCACTGGCCGGGTCGATCGCGACGGCGTCCTGCTTGGTGGGCCAGCTGCGCTGCACCTGCTTCACGACGTACGCCGAGGTGGCGTCGGCGGGGGGCACGATCTCCACCGCGTCGTCGAGCCCCTCGGCCCGCGCCGCGGCCAGGACCTTGTCCAGGCCCACCCCGTGTGCGGCGTCGCCCGCCTGCCCGGCGGCGGAGCCGTGGCCGGAGTGCTCACCGCCCGCGGCGGCCGACACCGACGGGGTGGCCTGGCCCAGCGACGTCCGCAACTCGTCGATACTGGCCCCGGCGTAGGCCGACCAGGTCAGACCGGTCGCCGAGAGGAAGAAGAACCCGGCCGCCGCCCATACGCCGACCGTGCCGTGCAGCCCGAGGGTGCGGCGCCGTCCCTTCGCGCCCCGCACCTTGCGCAGGGCGCGGCGGCGCGAGAACCACAGCACCAGACCGCCCGCCGAGATGACCCACAGCCAGCTGGCCGCCAGCTCGCTGTACAGCCGCCCCGTCTCCCCCAGGTGCAGATCCCGGTGGAACTCGTCGATCCAGGTGCGCAGCGGCAGCGCGCCGGTGGAGCCGTACTGTTCGAGCGAACCGCGCACCTTCGCGGTGTACGGGTCGACGAACACGGCGAGTGTGTGGCCCTCCCCGACCCCCGGGACGCCGGACAGCATCACCCTGGTCGTCGCGTCGGCCTCCGGTGAGGGGCGTACGGCCGAGACGGTGCCCTCGGGGTGTGCCGTGCGGGCGGCGGTCACCTGCTCGCCGATCGGCAGCTTCCGCTCGCCCACGGGAACGGTCATTTCGTGGTCGTAGACGAGCTTCTCGGCCTGGAAGGAGCCGGCGTACAGCAGGCCGGTGACGGCGGCGACGAGGAGGAACGGCGCCACCAGGACGCCGGCGTAGAAGTGCAGGCGGAGGATCAGCGGGCGCAGCGGGGCCCAGCTGCTCCCCGACGGTTCCGGGGCGGCTGGTTGCGGGGCCTCGTCCGTGGTGGTCGAGGGAGCGGTGGTCATCGGCGGGCTTCTCCGGGGACGTCGTCAGGGCCGGTGCGGTGTGGGCGGTGGCCGTTGCGGTGCAGTAGTCGGGGCGGGGCGGGGTTCGGTTCCCGGAGAACATGTGTGACGTGCGTCACTCAGGAGTGGGGGGTGCCGTGTCATCCTGACGCGATGGGAACCCCGAACGATCACGCGCCCCTGGCCGAGCGGGTCGAGCAACTCCTCGACGGAGGCCTGCCGTTGACCATCGTCGCGGCCGGCGACCCGGTGCTGCGGCGGGGCACCGAACCGTACGACGGCCAGTTGGGGCCCGCGCTGCTGGCCCGGTTCGTCGAGGCCCTGCGGGTGACCATGCGCGCGGCGCCCGGGGTCGGGCTGGCGGCGCCGCAGGTCGGTGTGGAACTCAGGATCGCGGTGATCGAGGACCCGGCGCCGGTGCCGGAGGAGGTGCGGCTCACGCGCGGGCGGGTGCCGCAGCCGTTCCGGGTGCTGGTCAATCCCGCCTACGAGCCCGTCGGCGAGGCGCGGGCCGCGTTCTTCGAGGGCTGCCTCAGCGTGCCGGGCTGGCAGGCGGTGGTGGCGCGGCCCGCAGCGGTGCGGCTGACCGGGCAGGACGAACACGGACAGCCCTTGGACGAGGTGTTCGAGGGCTGGCCGGCCCGGATCGTGCAGCACGAGACGGACCATCTCGACGGCGTCCTGTACCTGGACCGCGCCGAGCCGCGTTCGCTGTCGTCCAATCTGGCGATGGCGGAGCGCTGGACCCAGCCGACGCCGGAGGAGGCGGCGCGGGCGCTCGGCTTCGAGCTGCCGTAGCGCGCGGAGCCGCCCCGACGAGGGTGCCGTCGACGCGCTGCGGCCGGACCGGGTGTTGCTGCCGGAGGCGGAGGAGGACCTGTGGGACGACGACCACCGGGAGCTGGTGGTGCCCGCGCACCCGTGACCCCGGCCGGGGCCGTCCGGGGTCACGGGTGCGCGGGGCGCCGGACGGCCGAGGGTCAGGCGTCGCGGTACGCCTCCAGCAGCCGCAGCCACACCTCGCTGATCGTGGGGTACGACGGGACGGCGTGCCACAGACGACTGACCGGGACCTGACCGGCGACCGCGATGGTCGCGGAGTGGATGAGTTCGCCGACGCCGGGGCCGACGAGGGTGACGCCGCGCAGGGTCTCGGCCTCGAGGTCGACGACCATGCGGGCGCGGCCCTGGTAGCCGTCGGCGTACAGGCCGGCCCCGGCGACGGTGGACAGGTCCACGTCGACGGCCTTCACCCGGTGCCCCGCCTGTTCCGCCTCGGCCAGGGACAGGCCCACGGCCGCGGCTTCCGGGTCGGTGAAGACGACCTGCGGGACGGCTCCGTGGTCGGCGGTCGCGGCGTGGGTGCCCCAGGGCTCGGCCACGAGGGTCTCCCCGGTGGCGCGGGCGGCGATGGCGGCGCCCGCGATGCGGGCCTGGTACTTGCCCTGGTGGGTGAGGAGGGCGCGGTGGTTGACGTCGCCGACCGCGTACAGCCAGTCATGGCCGTCCACCCGGAGGCTGTCGTCGACCGACAGCCAGGAACCGGGGTCGAGGCCGATGGTCTCCAGACCGATGTCGTCGGTGCGCGGGGCGCGGCCGGTGGCGAAGAGGATCTCGTCGGCCTCGATGCGGTCGCCCGTGTCGGTGACCGCCACGACCGTCCCGTTCTCGCGGGTCACCGACTCCACCGAGGTGCCCGTGCGGATGTCCGCGCCGGCCTCCGTGAGCGTCTCGGCGATCAGTTCCCCGGCGAACGGCTCCATGCGGGGCAGCAGGCCCTTGCCGCGGACCAGCAGCGTGACCTGCGAGCCGAGGGCCTGCCAGGCCGTGGCCATCTCGGTGGCGACCACGCCGCCGCCGATCACGATCAGCCGGCCGGGCACGGTCTTGGAGCTGGTGGCCTCCCGGCTGGTCCACGGCTTGACGGCGTCGAGCCCGGGCAGGGCGGGCAGGGCGGCTCGGCTGCCGGTGCAGACGGCGACGGCCTGCCGGGCGGTCAGGACGGTCTCTCCGCCGCCGGGGCCGGTGACCGTCACGGTGCGGGGGCCGGCGAGGCGACCGTGGCCGCGGTACAGGGCGGCGCCGATGGAGTCGAGCCAGCGGACCTGACCGTCGTCCTTCCAGTTCGAGGTGTAGTGGTCGCGGTGGGCGAGGACCGCGGAGGCGTCGAGGGGGCCCTGGACCGACTGGCTCAGGCCCGGGACGCGGCGGGCGTCCGCGCGGGCGATGGCCGGCCTCAGCAGGGCCTTGCTGGGCATGCACGCCCAGTAGGAGCACTCGCCGCCGACCAGTTCGCTCTCCACGACCGCGGTGGTCAGTCCGGCGGCGCGGGTGCGGTCGGCGACGTTCTCCCCCACGGGCCCGGCACCGAGCACTACGACGTCGTACGTGTGGGTTTCCGATTCCGTCATGGGGTCAGTCTGGTGGGTGGTGTGCGCCCTGGCCACGTGGGTAGGGGCGCGGAATACGTGTCCGGTCGGCCGTGTTGTGCCGACGGCTTGACCCCACACCAGGAAGAGGGATGTACGCCATGAGCAGCACCGTGGAGCTCACCAAGGAGAACTTCGACCAGATGGTCACGGACAACGAGTTCGTCCTGATCGACTTCTGGGCCGACTGGTGCGGGCCGTGCAAGCAGTTCGCCCCGGTGTACGAGAAGGCGGCCGGGGAGAACCCGGACCTGGTGTTCGGCAAGGTGGACACCGAGGCGCAGCCCGAGCTGGCCGCGGCCTTCGGTATCCAGTCCATTCCCACGCTGATGATCGTCCGTGACCAGGTCGCGGTCTTCGCCCAGCCCGGCGCCCTGCCCGAGGCCGCCCTGACGGACGTCATCGGGCAGGCCCGCAACCTCGACATGGACGAGGTGCGCAAGTCGATCGCCGAGCAGCAGGCCCAGCAGACGGAGCAGGCGCAGCAGGCGCAGCAGACGCAGCAGCCGACCGAGTGAGGAGTCCCGGATCCGGAGCCCGTCGGGCCGGGTCCTCAGAAGGGGTACGGAGCGACGTCTCCGTCCTAGAAGGGGTACGGAGCGACGTCTCCGCGTACCGTCGTCCAGCGCAGCTCGGTGAAGGCCTCCAGATTGGCCTCACCGCCGAAGCGGGCGCCGGTGCCGGAGGCGGCGACTCCGCCGAAGGGCGCCACGGCCTCGTCGTTCACCGTCTGGTCGTTGATGTGGACGATGCCGGTCGGGATGCGGTCGGCGAGGTCCAGGCCGCGGGCCGCGTCCCTGGTGACGATGCCCAGGGAGAGGCCGTACGGGCTCTGCGCGGCCAGCGCCGCCGCCTCGTCGGTGGTGGTGAAGGAGCGGACGGGCGCCACCGGGCCGAAGACCTCCTCCGTGTACGCGGGGGTGCGGTCGTCCACGTGCGCGAGGACCGTCGGCCGGTAGAAGAGCCTGTCGTGGGTGCCGCCGGCGGCGAGCTTGGCACCCGCGGCCGTGCTGGCGTCCACTAGACCGCTGATCTTGCCGAGCTGGCCCGAGTCGATGATGGGACCCAGGTGGACCTGGTCCCGGTGCGGGTCGCCGACGGCGAGTGAGTCCGCCTTGGCGGCCAGCCGCTCGACGTACTCGTCGTAAAGGGACGCGTGCACGAGGTGGCGTCCGGTGGTCATGCAGATCTGGCCCTGGTGGAAGAACGAGCCCCAGGCGGCCGTGGAGATGACCGCGTCAAGGTCGGCGTCCTCGAGCACGATCATGGCCGAGTTGCCGCCGAGCTCCAGGTGGGCGCGCTTGAGGTGACGGCCCGCGGCCTCGCCCACGGCCCGTCCGGCGGCGGTGGAGCCCGTGAAGGAGAGGACCGGCACGCGCGGGTCGGCGACCAGGGCCTGTCCGGCGTCCGGGCCGCCGGGGAGCACGTGCAGCAGGTCCTCCGGCAGGCCCGCGGCGGCGAAGACCGCGGCGAGGGACAGCCCTCCGCAGACGGCCGTGCGCGGATCCGGCTTGAGCAGGACCGCGTTGCCCAGCGCCAGGGCCGGGGCGACGGAGCGGATCGACAGGATCAGCGGGGCGTTGAACGGCGAGATCACGCCGACCACACCGGCCGGGACGCGGCGCGTGTACGACAGGCGCGGCGCCTCGCTGGGCAGGACCTGGCCGGCCGGGCGGGAGGCGAGGGCCGCGGCCTCGTAGCACTCCTGGGCGGCGACGTGCAGTTCGAAGTCGGCCTTGCCGGGGACGGAGCCCGATTCACGGACGAGCCACTCGCGCAGTTCGGCGGCGTGCTCGGTGAACAGGTCGCCGGCCTTGCGGAGTACGGCTGCGCGGGCGAAATGCGGGGTGCGTGCCCAGGCGTGCTGGGCGGTGGCGGCCCGCTCCGAGGCGGCTCCGACGTCCTCGGGGGTGGCGAGGGCGAGGGTACCGAGGGCTTGGCCGGTGGCGGGCTCGGTGACGGTGTACCCGGCCCCCGCGAGGCGGCGGGGCTGCCAGGTGCTGATGTCGAGCAACGGCATGACTCTCTCCGATCGATCGGTCACCGGCTGCGGGGTGGGCACAACTCCCGCACTTGCGCGCCGGGTCGGCGGTCACGTGGCGGGACGCGCCGAGCGGGCGCGGCAATGTGCCGTGGCCCGCACCGAACGCGTCCCCGTTTTGTTGAGCATGCAACATCCTAGCCGTGCCACGCCTCGAAAGCCGGGCGCCGGGCGGCCTGTTGGCCTGGCCATGCCGGCCGGTCGTGCGCGAAGGATCGTGTGCGGACGGACGTGCGTAGCCGGCCGAGCCGACCGATATGCGCGGCCGGCGCGCGCAGCCGGCCCAGCCGCCACGGACCATGCGCGGCCGACCGCGCGCACCCCAGTCGCGCCGACCGACCATGCGAGGCGTCCCGCGCGCAGCCAGTCATGCCGCCACCGACCATGCGCAACCGGTCCCGCGCAGCCAGCCGAGCCGCCACGGACCATGCACGGCGGACCGCGCGCAGCCAGCCGAGCCGCCACCGACGATGCGAGGCCGGACGTGCGCAACTGGTCATGCCGCCACCCATCGTGCGCGGCCGACCGCTCGCGACCAGTCATGCGGCCACGGACTATGCGCAGCCGGTCGCGCACAGCCGGCCGAGCCGCCACGGACCATGCGCGACCGACCGCGCGCAGCCAGTCGAGCGGCCACCGACCATCGACCATGCGAGGCCGGACGTGCGCAACTGGTCATGCCGCCACCCGTCGTGTGCGGTCGACCGCTCGCAGCCGGTCATGCCGTCACCGACCAGGCGCAGCCGCTCGTGCCGTGTCGGGTCAGCTCGATTCGCGGTGCAGCACCGTCGCCCCGAGCACCTTGTGTGTCTCGGGCTCGGTGGTGGGCTTGCGGACCGCGCGGTCGACCAGTTCGGCGAGTTCACGGCCGCAGGGCAGCTTCAGGTGGACCGTGCTCAGCCGGGGTCGCAGCAGCCGCCCGAGCATCAGGTCGTCGGCGCCGATCACGGCGGTCTCCTCGGGGATGCGGATCCCCTCGTCCAGCAGGGCCCGCATCAACAGCATCGCGTACTCGTCGTTGTAGGTGAACACGGCGTCCAGGCCGAGGGTGCGCCAGCGGGCGGCCAGGCGCGCCGCGGCCTGCTCGTCGTAGGCGAGGGGCAGTTCGGTCACCGTGGCGTCCGTGCCGCGCAGCGACTGGCGCACGCCGTCGAGGCGGGGTGCGGAGAACGCCTCGAGGCCGGGTTCCTGCGGGACGACAACGCCGATCCGGCGCCGGCCGCGGTCGTAGAGGTGGGCGCCCGCACTGTGGCCGACGACGTCGTGGTCCATGAGCAGCGCGTGCGCGCCCTCGATGGTCTCGGGGCCGAGGGTGACCACGGCCCGGGCTCCCGAGCGCTTGAGCACCGCCACTCCGCGCGGGCCGAGACCGGAGCCGGGCACGAGCACGGCCACGGGCCTCAACTCGGCCCAGGCGCGGGCCGCTTCGTCGCCGTGCGGGCCGCCGGTGCCGTACTGCACGACCGTGTAGTCCAGGCTGCCGAGCGATCCCTGGAGGTCGGTGAGGAAGCGGTTGTAGAGCGGGCCGACGGGGAAGGTCGGCGCGGGGATGAGGACCATCCGGCTGTGCCCGGCGCGCAGACTGCGGGCCGCGGCGTGCGGTACGTATCCGAGTTCCCTCGCGGCCTCGTGCACACGGCGGCGGGTGGGTTCGCTGATGCGTACGGCGCTGGTGTTGTTGAGGACGTAGGAGACGGTCGCGCGCGAGACGCCGGCCAGGCGGGCCACATCGGCGCTCGTGGGCACGGAGCGCGACGGTGCGGGGGACGGGGGCGCGGGCGTTTTCGGTATCTGCACCATGACGTACGGCATCTTGGCAGAAGCCCCAATGCGCCCTTCCGGCGGGGGAGTTGTGACGAACCCGTGAGCGCTCACGGGGTGCGGCGCAGGACTCTCAGCGGTCGGCGCCCGCGCCCGTCACCCGGTCGACCAGGTCGGTCCACGCGGCCTCGAGGCGGGACAGCGGCACTCCGCACTGCCTGGTCAGGTGGTGCACGAGGGCGGGGTCGAGCTGGCCCATCAGGGCGTGGGAGAGGAGCTCGCAGTCCGCTTCGGGGACCGCCTGGCGCAGCAGCATCTCGATGTGGTGCCGCAGCACACGGCGGGCGGGGACGACGTAGCGGCGGCTCGCGCCGGGCTCGGCGGCCAGCTGCAGTTCGAGCTCGTCGGCCGAGCGGCGCAGCATCGCGCAGCCGAACGCCCGCAGCCGCTCCACGGGCGGCGCTCCGGGCCCGAGCGGCGGCGGGCCGCCGAGGAACGCGGCCTGGAACTTCTTCTCGGAGTGGTCGAGCAGCGCCGTCAGCAGGCCGGTGCGGTCGCCGAATCTGCGGAAGACCGTGCCCTTGCCGACACAGGCCTCGGCGGCCACCGCCTCCATCGTGACGGCCTCCGCGCCGCGCTCCGCCACCAGCCGCCCGGCGGCCTCCAGCAGCCGGGCGCGGTTGCGCGCGGCGTCGGCCCGCAGGCACGGCTCGTCCGCCTCCAGGGCGGCGCCGAGCTGGAGCAGCTCGGGGTGGTCGACGGGCTCCTGGGGCGTCGGTACGGGGGGCGGGGCGGCGGACATGAAGCCAGCGTAAAGCATCGGGAACAAAACTGGACCGCGGTCCGGTTAGGATGCTAGAAACCTTAAGCGGACCCCGGTCCGGATCGCCAGCAGTGATATCCAGAGCAGTGCCTCAGATGTGGGAGTCAGCATGTCCGTTCGTATCCTCGCCCTCGTCGGCAGCCTTCGCGCCGGTTCGCACAACCGCCAGCTCGCCGAGGCGGCCGTCAAGCTCGCTCCCGAAGGGGCCGAGGTGAACCTCTTCGAGGGGCTGGCCGAGATTCCCTTCTACAACGAGGACATCGACGTCGAGGGCAGCCTCCCGGCCGCCGCAGCCCGGCTGCGCGAGGCCGCGAACGCCGCCGACGGCCTGATCCTCTTCACCCCCGAGTACAACGGCACCATCCCCGCCGTCCTGAAGAACGCCATCGACTGGCTGTCCCGCCCGTACGGCGCCGGTGCCCTCAGCGGCAAGCCGGTCGCCGTGGTCGGCACCGCGTTCGGCCAGTACGGCGGTGTCTGGGCGCACGACGAGACCCGCAAGTCCGTGGGCGTGGCCGGCGGCAAGGTCCTGGAGGACGTCAAGCTGTCCATTCCCGGCTCGATGACCCGCTTCGCCGAGACGCACCCGGCCGACGACGCCGAGGTCGCCGGGCAGCTGACCGAGGTCATCGCCCGCCTGCACGGCCACGTGTCCGAGCCCGCCGCGGCCTGACCGCGACATTTCGCACCCGCGAAGGGGCCGGGGCCGGCGAACGGCCCCGGCCCCTTCGGCGTGTCCCGGCGGGTTTCCGCGCGGAACAGGTCAGACCGGCTGTGGCTCGCGCTCGGGCCGGTGGATCGGCCGGCCCGAACCGGTGAGCGGCGCCCCCGTGCCGCCGTGCCGGGCGGCGATGATCTCCGCCGCGATGGACACGGCGGTCTCCTCGGGCGTACGGGCTCCCAGGTCGAGGCCGATCGGTGACCTCAGCCTGGCCAGGTCGCGCTCGCTCACGCCCGCTTCCCGCAGCCGCCGGTTGCGGTCCTCGTGGGTGCGGCGGGAGCCCATCGCGCCGATGTAGGCGACGGGCAGCCGCAGCGCCTCCGTCAGCAGGGGGATGTCGAACTTCGCGTCGTGGGTGAGCACGCACAGCACCGTGCGGCCGTCGGTCTCGGTACGCCGGAGGTAGCGGTCGGGCCAGTCGACGACGATCTCGTCGGCCTGCGGGAAGCGGGCCCGGGTCGCGAAGACGGGGCGCGCGTCGCACACGGTGACGTGGTAGCCGAGGAATGCGCCCGCACGCACCAGGGCCGCCGCGAAGTCGATCGCGCCGAAGACGATCATGCGGGGCGGCGGAACGGCCGACTCGACGAGCAGGGTGAGCCCGCCCGGGCAGTGCGACCCGTCCTCCGAGAGCTCCACCGTGCCGGTACGGCCGGTGTCCAGCAGGGCCCTGGCCCGGTCGAGCGCCGCGCGGTCCAGTGCCGGGCCGCCGCCGAGACCGCCCTCGGACGAGCCGTCGGGGCGGACCAGCAGGGCCTGGCCCGGGAGGCCGGACGGCCCCCGCACCACCCGGGCCAGGGCCACCGGCTCGGCCCGGGCGGCAGCCGCCAGCGCCGCCCTCTCGGCCGGGCGCCCGCCCGGGCACGGGGCGATCATGACGTCGATCGTCCCGCCGCAGGTCAGCCCCACCGCGAAGGCGTCCTCGTCGCTGTAGCCGAACCGCTCGACGCGCGTCTCGCCGTCCCGGAGGGCCTGGAGGCAGAGTTCGTACACCGCTCCTTCCACGCAGCCCCCGGAGACCGAGCCGACGGCCGTGCCGTCCGCGGCCACGGCGAGCGCGGCGCCGGGCGGGCGCGGGGCGCTGCCGCCCACGGCGACGACCGTGGCGACGGCGAAGTCCCGGCCCTCCTCGATCCAGTCGTGCAGGGGTCCGGCGAGATCAAGCATCGCCGCCCGCCAGCAGCACGCGGTCGGGTCGGATCGGCAGGTCCCGGTGGCGGACGCCGGTCGCGTGCCACACCGCGTTGGCGACCGCCGCGGCCGCGCCCACGATGCCGACCTCACCGATGCCCTTGATGCCGACCGGGTCGTCCGGATCGGGGTCGTCGACCCAGTCGGCCTCGATGTGCGGGATGTCGGCGTGCGCGGCGACGTGGTAGCCGGCGAGGTCGGCGCCGTAGAGGCCGCCGGTCGCCCTGTCCCGGACGGCTTCCTCGTGCAGGGCCATGGAGATACCCCAGATCATGCCGCCCAGGAACTGGTTGCGGGCGGTGAGCGGGTTCACGATCCGGCCGGCGGCGAAGATGCCCAGCATGCGGCGCACCCGGACCTCTCCGGTGCCCGGGTCGACGGCGACCTCGGCGAACTGCGCACCGAAAGCGTGCCGCTCCTTCTGGGCGAGGGCGCCGAGGGCTTCGGCCGTGTTCGACCGTGCGGTGATGCCCTCCGGCGGGATGTCCGCGCCCGGCGCGAGGCTGCGGCGCAGCTCCTGGGCGGCGGCCGTGACGGCCCAGCCCCAGGAGCGGGTGCCGGCCGAACCTCCGGCGATCGACGCGGCGCCGAGATCGCTGTCCCCGATCTCCACCCGGACGCGGTCCGCGGGCACCTCCAGAACGTCGGCGGCGACCAGGGTGAGCGCCGTGCGGGCGCCGGTGCCGATGTCCGCGGCGTTGATCCGCACCGTGAAGGTGCCGTCCGCCTCAGCGGTCAGAGCCGCCGTGGACGGCATGGCCAGGGTGGGGAAGGAGGCGGCGGCGGTGCCCGTGCCGAGCAGCCAGCGGCCCTCCCGGCGCACCCCGGGCCGCGGATCCCGCTCGTCCCAGCCGAACCTGCGGGCGCCTTCGCGGAAGCAGGGAATCAGGTTGCGGCTGCCGAAGGGCAGGCCGGACACCGGGCCCACCTCGGGCTCGTTGCGGACCCGCAGTTCGATGGGGTCGATGCCGCACCGCTCGGCGAGTTCGTCGAGCGCCGACTCCAGCGCGAACGAGCCCGACGCCTCGCCCGGGGCGCGCATCCAGGTCGGGGTGGGGACGTCGAGTCTCACGAGCCGGCTGGCCGTGTGGTGGGCGTCGGCCGCGTACATCGACCGGCTCGACGCCGCGCTGGGCTCGACGAAGTCGTAGAAGGCCGAGGTCCGGCTCAGCGACCGGTGCTCCAGCGCGTGCAGTCGTCCGTCCGTGTCGGCGCCGAGCCTGACCCGCTGGGCGGTGGGGCTGCGGTGGCCGGCGAGGGAGAACATCTGCCGGCGGGTCATGACGACCCGGACCGGGCGCTGCAGCACGGTCGCGGCCATCACCGCGGCCACCTGGTGCACACGAACACCCTTGCTGCCGAAGCCGCCGCCCACGTGCTCGGAGCGGACCCGCACGGAAGCCGGGTCGAGCGAGAACAGGGCCGCGAGCTCGCCGGCGACCCAGCCGGTGCCCTGGTTGGAGTCGACGACCTCCAGCCTGCCGCCCTCCCACCGGGCCGCCGCCGCGTGCGGCTCCATCGGGTTGTGGTGCTCCTCCGGGGTGGTGTACTCGGCGTCCACCACCACGGCGGACGCGGCGAGTCCGGCCTCCAGGTCGCCCTTCTCCACCACGGCCGGCAGGTGCCCGTCGAGCGCGTGTGCCTCAGCCTCGCGCCCGGCGGAGAACGCGACGTCGTGCGGCTCCTGGTCGTAGTGCACCACGAGGGCCTCGGCGGCCTCCCTGGCCTGCTCGGAGGTCTCGGCGACCACCAGGGCCACCGGCCAGCCCAGGTGGGGCACGCGGTCGTGCTGGAAGAGGCCGACGGTGGGGTCCGGCGGGGTGCCCATCATGCCGGTGTAACCGGTGTCGACCGGCGGGGCATTGTGGTGGTGGAGCACCGTGAGGACCCCGGGCATGGCGAGTACGGGCTCGGTGTCCAGGGCGCGGATGCGGCCGCGGGCGACGGTGGACAGCACCAGCCAGCCGTGGGCGAGCTCGGCGAAGGGGATCTCGCCGGCGTAGCGGGCCGCTCCGGTGACCTTGTCGCGGCCCTCCACGCGCGGGTGCGCGGTGCCGACGGCTCCCGTGGTGGCGGTGGTCATCGGGCGGCCTCCTCGGCGAGTTCGCTGAGCACGGCCACGACGAGGTTGCGCATCAGGGTCACCTTGTATCCGTTGTGGGGCAGGGGCCTGGCGGGGGCCAGTTCGGCGTCCGCCGCGGCCGCGAAGTGCTCGGCGTCGGCCGGGCCGCCGGTCAGGGCGCGTTCGGCCGCACGGGCGCGCCATGGGCGGGAGGCGACCGCGCCGAAGGCCAGACGCACGTCGTGGACGAGGCCGTCCCGCACGTCGAGCGCGGCGGCTACGGAGCCGATGGCGAAGGCGTACGAGGCCCGCTCGCGCACCTTGCGGTAGCGGGAGTTGGCCGCTGTGGGGGTGGGCGGCAGGGTGACACCGGTGATGAGCGCGCCCGGTGGCAGGGCCGTCTCCAGATGCGGGGTCTCCCCCACCGGCAGGTAGAAGTCGGCGAGCGGCAACTCCCCGGCCCCATCGGCCGTTTCGTACGCCACGCTCGCGTCGAAGGCGGCCAGTGCCACGCCCATGTCGGAGGGGTGGGTGGCCACGCAGTGGTCGGAGGCGCCCAGGACGGCGTGGTTGTGGTGCTCTCCGGTGAGGGCGGGGCACCCGCTGCCGGGATCGCGCTTGTTGCAGGGGGAGCTGACGTCGGCGAAGTAGCCGCAGCGGGTGCGCTGGAGGAGGTTGCCGCCGACGGTGGCCATGTTGCGCAGCTGGCCGGAGGCTCCGGCCAGCACGGCCTGTGCAAGTGCCGGGTAGCGGCGCCGGACCTCGGGGTGGGCGGCCAGGTCGCTGTTGGTGACGGTGGCGCCGATGCGCAGCCCGCCGTCCTCGGCCGGCTCGACGCGGTTCAGGGGCAGTTCACGCACGTCGACGAGCCGGGCGGGCCGTTCGACGCCGCTCTTCATCAGATCGACGAGGTTCGTGCCGCCTCCCAGGAAGCGGGCTTCCCGGTCGCCGTCGAGCAGTGCGACGGCGCCGGAGACGTCGTACGCCCGCTGGTAGTCGAACTCCCTCATGCCGCAGCTCCCTTGGTCTCCTCGGCGGCCCTGGCCACGGCCTGGACGATCGACACGTATGCGCCGCAGCGGCACAGGTTGCCGCTCATGCGCTCGCGGATCTCCTCCGGGGTCAGCGGCGGTGGTCCCGCCTCGGGCCGGACGTCGCCGGTGGCCGCGCTCGGCCAGCCGGCCGCGTGCTCCTCGATCACGGCGATGGCCGAACAGATCTGGCCCGGCGTGCAGTAGCCGCACTGGAAGCCGTCCAGGTCCAGGAACGCCTGCTGCACGGGGTGCAGTCGCTCGCCGTCGGCCACTCCTTCGATGGTGGTGATCTCGCGCCCTTCCGCGGCCACGGCGAGCTGGAGGCAGGCCACGCTCCGGCGGCCGTCGAGCAGGACCGTGCAGGCACCGCACTGGCCCTGGTCGCAGCCCTTCTTGGTACCGGTCATGTCGAGTCGCTCACGCAGGGCGTCGAGCAGGGTGGTGCGGTGGTCGACGGTCAGCGTGAACTTCTCGCCGTTGACGGACAGGGTGAGGTCGCTGGACGTCGATGCTGGCATGGAAGCCTTCTCTCTCACATCGCGAAGTCGGGGTGGGCAGGGTCGCTGCGGGTGGCGATGCCGGTTCACGACCGGGCAGGATGCGGGGCGGGCGAGCTCGGGGCAGGGCAGCCGCGGGCTGTCCGCACATGCGGCACGCCGATACGATGAGGCAAGCGGACAGTTGTCCGTTACCGGAAAACTTAACGGACAACTGTCCGCTTAACAAGGGACTGGTTTCGGCCATGGCCCGAAAGGAGGGCGGGTGCGGAAGAAGGACGCTCCCCTGCGCTCGGACGCGCAGCGCAACCGCGAGCGCATCCTGGAGGTCGCGCTGGAGGAACTGACGCACTCGGCGGGCGTCCCGCTGAGCGCGATCGCCAAGAAGGCGGGCGTCGGGCAGGGCACCTTCTACCGCCACTTCCCCACCCGTGAGGCGCTCGTCCTGGAGATCTACCGGCACGAGATGCAGCAGGTCGCCGACACCGCCCCGGCGTTGCTGGAGAGCCGGGAGCCCGACCGGGCGCTGCGCGAGTGGATGGACCGGCTGGCACGGTTCGCCATGACCAAGGCGGGACTGGCCGACGCCATCCGCCAGGCCACCAGCGCACCCGGTCAGCCGGAGAAGCCGGGCCACACCCCGGTGACCGAGGCGGCCGACCTCCTGCTCCGGGCCGCCGAGGAGGCCGGCACCATCCGCCCGGGGGTCACCGCGAGCGACCTCTTCCTCGTCATCGGCGGACTCTGGACGATGGACCCCCACACCGACTGGCAGCCGCGCGCCACTCGCCTGCTGGATTTCGTGATGGACGGGCTGCGGGTGGGGGCGGCTGGGGGGTGACGCGGGAGGCGCGGGGGCGGCAGGGCTCGGGGGACGGGCCGCGTCTCGGAGCCGGGGCGGGGCCGGTCGGGGCGGGGCGGGGGCACCGAGGGCGCCGTTCTGGGAGCCGGCTTCGGGCTCCACGCTCGCGTGCTGTTGTGCCACCCCGCCTTAGTCAGACCGTCGGGTGGCCGGGTAGCCGGGCTGTCGGGTGGCCGGACGGACAGGCGGACAGGCGGACAGGAACTCGTACGCCGGACGGGCCGACGGACGGACGGGCGGCCGGACTGTCGGTCATACGGCCGGACGGCAGATCGGACCGTCGGGCGGTCGGATGGCCAGCCGTCCGGACGGCGGGACGGGCCGGGACGGCGGGAGGGCCGGGACCTACCCACCGCCCAGTTCCTCAAGCGACAGCCGTGCGGGCCAGGGCCCGTAGTTGCTCCAGGGCCGCCGCCACCGCCGGGCGGGCGTGGCCGCCGGTCCGGGTGCAGGTCAGGAGCTTGCGGTGGGGATCGCCGGTGCAGCGGACCCGGGTGATCGGCAGGTGCGGGGTCAGATGGGCCAGGCGCGGGATGAGGGCGACGCCGAGCCGGTGGGCCACGAGGTGGGCGCAGACGTTCCAGTCGAGGGCGTGATGGACGATCTCGGGGGTGAACCCGGCCGCGCCGCAGGCGGAGAGCACGTGCGGCCGGCAGGGACTGTCCTCCACCGGCGCGATCCACGCCTCCCGCGCCGCCTCGGCGAGATCGACCCGGCTCCGGCCCGCCAGCCGGTGCCCCTCGGGCACGACCAGGTCGAACGGGTCGTCAAGTAGCGGCTGCTGGTCGAACCGCGTATCACTCATCGGCGGGTTGCGCGGGGTCGCCTCGACGATCGCCAGGTCGGTCCCGCCCTCGAAGAGCAGGTCGAAACTCTCCGGGACACCCGCCTCGGTGATCCGGACGGACAGCCGCGGGTGCCGCTCCCCCAGCCGGGCCGCCATCGGCGCGAGCAGGACAGAGACGGCGACGGGGAATCCGGTGACCCGCAGCACCCCGGCGGGCGCCCCGTGGTCGGCCCGTAGGTCCAGTTCGGCCTGGTCCCAGCGGGCCTGGATGGCGTCGGCGTGCGCCAGCAGGCTCTCGGCGGCCGGGGTGAGACGCACACCGCGCCCCTGTGGCTCCAGCAGGTCGACGCCCAGGTCGCGGGCGAGCTGCCGTACCTGCTGGGAGGCGGCGGACGGCGTGAAGTGCAGGGCTCGGGCGGCCGCGGTGACCGTGCCGTAGTGGGCGACCGCCCTCAGGACGTGCAGCCGGCGCAGGTCAATCATGAAGGTCAGGCTTCATAGTGACGTTCACAAAGTCAACCTGGACGTGTACGGATCTCCGGACGCACCCTGGCTGTGTCGCGACGGTCAACCACCACGACGTACAAGGAGTCGGACATGACCAGCACCGAGGCCACCGCCGCCTGCCCGTACTGCGGCTGGCCGGACGGAGGCGAGCCGTTCCGGGTGTTGTCCCGGCACGCCACCGCGACGGGCCACACGGAGTGGACACGGTGCGGATGCGGCTCGTTGCAGGTCCGGGTCGCCGACGGCGGCGGAACGCGCGTCGTCTCGCGCAGCGGGCCGGCACCCCGCGGCCCCCGCCCGGCGGCCGGACGCGGCGAGCCGCTGCCGCGGCTGACCGCCCGCGCCCCGGCGTCCGCCGACACGACGCGGAGGCCGGGATGCGCGCCGGCTGGGGCGACCGTGAACGCCGTACGCCGTACGCCGAACCTAACGCCGTACCCCGATCATGACCCGCGCCGCGTCGGCGAATACCCCCCTCACCAGCGCCGCCGCCGGCGAAACCACCCTCCGGCGTGATCCGGATCGCGTCGGTGGCCTCCCCCTGTGCCCCTCCTCCTGCGGCAGACTGTCCCAGCGCCCCCCGTACACGATTCAGGAGCGTGAGGCATGAGCCTGCAGCGGTATCCCCTGGCCGGGGTCACGGTGGTCAGTCTGGAGCAGGCCGTGGCCGCGCCCTACGCCACGCGGCAGCTCGCCGACCTCGGTGCTCGGGTGATCAAGGTGGAGCGGCCGGACGGCGGCGACTTCGCCCGCCGGTACGACACGACCGTGCACAGCCACTCCAGCTATTTCGTGTGGCTCAACCGCTCCAAGGAGTCCCTCACGCTCGACCTGAAGGACCCCCGCGGCCACGAGATCCTGCACGACCTCCTCGACGGCGCCGACGTGTTCGTGCAGAACCTCGCCCCGGGCGCCGCCGCCCGGCTCGGGCTGGACGCCGCCACCGTCACCGGCCGCCGCCCGAACCTGATCCCGTGCACGATCTCCGGCTACGGCACGACCGGCCCCTGGTCCGACCGCAAGGCCTACGACCTGCTCGTGCAGTGCCAGACCGGGCTGGTGTCGCTGACCGGGACACCCGAAGGGACCGCCCGGACCGGGATCTCCGTCGCGGACATCGCCGCCGGGATGTACGCCTACAGCGGCGTCCTCACCGCCCTGTACACCCGTGCCACCACCGGCGAGGCCCATCCCGTGGAGGTGTCCCTGTTCGAGGCGCTCGCGGAGTGGATGGGCCAGCCCGCCTACTACACCCGGTACGGCGGTGCCCAGCCCCCGCGTCTGGGCACCCAGCACGCCACCATCGCGCCGTACGGCACGTACACCGCCGCCGACGGCAAGGAGGTGCTGTTCTCCATCCAGAACGAGCGGGAGTGGGTGGCTCTGTGCGCCGAGTTCCTCGGCCGTCCGGAGCTGGTCGACGATCCGCGGTTCGCCACCGGCTCCGACCGCGTCACCCACCGCGAGGAGCTCAACGCCGTAGTCGCCGAGCGATTCGCCCGCTCCGGCTCCGACGAGATCCTCAAGGACCTGGAGCGCATCGGCATCGCCTGCGCCGGGGTGAACGACGTCGCCGCGTTCCTGGACCACCCCGTGCTGGCCGCTCGTGGCCGCTGGAGCGAGGTCCAAGTGCCGGGCGCCACCGTGGAGGCGCTGCTCCCGCCCGCCGACCTCGCGGGTCTGCCCGCGCGCATGGACCCCGTGCCGGCCGTGGGCGAGCACACCGAGGCCATCCTCAGCGAACTGGGCCGCACCGCCGAGGAGGTGGCGGCCCTGCGCGCGGACGGCGTCGTCTGACCTGCCGGCGAGGGGCCGCCCGACGGGCTAGCCGGCCTCCCCGGCCCGCTCGGCCTCCGCCTCGGCCTCCTGCCGTTTCGACGCGCGCAGGCTCGTGACCGTCGTGACCGCCAGGACCAGCACGATGAAGCCCAGCGAGAACGGGATGCCGATCTCGGGGACGTGGACGCCCGACTCGTGCAGCGCGTGCAGTATCAGCTTCACGCCGATGAAGCCCAGGATGATCGACAGGCCGTAGGAGAGGTGGACCAGCTTCTTCAGCAGGCCGCCGATGAGGAAGTACAGCTGGCGCAGGCCCATCAGGGCGAAGGCGTTCGCGGCGAAGACGATGTACGGGTCCTGCGTCAGACCGTAGATGGCCGGGATGGAGTCGAGGGCGAACAGCACATCGGTGGAGCCGATCGCGAGCATCACGACCAGCATCGGGGTCATGACCCGCTTGCCGTTCTCGGTGATGAACAGCTTCGTGCCGTGATAGCGGTCGGCCACGCCGAAGCGCTGTTCCGCCATCTTCAGCAGCTTGTTCTCCTGGTACTCCTCGTCGTGGTCCTGCGTACGGGCGTCCTGGACCAGCTTCCAGGCGGTCCAGATCAGGAACGCCCCGAAGAGGTAGAACACCCAGAAGAAGGCGGAGATGATCGCCGCCCCGGCCGCGATGAACACGCCCCGCAGCACCAGGGCCATCAGGACGCCGATCATCAGCACCCGCTGCTGGTACTGCGACGGCACCGCGAACTTGCCCATGATCAGGACGAAGACGAAGAGGTTGTCGACGCTGAGCGACTTCTCGGTGAGGTACCCGGCGAAGAACTCGCCCGCGGGCCCGCTGCCACCGAAGTACCAGAGCCCCGCCCCGAACAGGGCCGCCAGGACGACCCACACCACGGTCCACGTCCCTGCTTCTTTGAGGGACACCTCGTGCGGCTTGCGGCCGACGAAGAAGTCGACGGCGACCAGCAGGCACAGGGCGGCCAGGGTCAGCAGCCATACGGACAGCGACACGTTCACTTGCTACTCCTGATGCGGGTGTGGGAAGGGACATGCTTCTCCGCGATGGCCGGACTTCGCCGCTCAGGTCGGGTGAACACCGGGTCAAAGCTGCACATGCAGCGCCTCCAGGACGTCCTGGTCCGTCAGTTGGTCGAAGTTCTCGTACCAGAGACCCACCGCCATGAACGCGGCCGGCCGGTGCAGGCAGACGACCTCGTCGGCCTCGCCGCGCATCAGCTCGGCGCCCTCACGGGAGCACACGGGCGCGGCCAGCAGCACCTTCCCGGGCCCCTGACGGCGTACGAAGCGCAGCGCGGCGCGGGCCGTGGAACCGGTCGCCAGGCCGTCGTCGACGACGATCACGGTCCGTCCGCGCAGGTCAGGGGCGGGCCGTCCCTGCCGGTACAGCCGCTCACGGCGCCGCAGTTCGGCGCGCTCCCGCTCGATGACGGAAGCGAGCGCGGCCTTGCCGATACCGAGGTGGCGCACGGCGTCCTCGTCCAGGAGCGGCACCTCGTCCCCGGCCATCGCGCCGACGCCGAGCTCCTCCTGGTGGGGCGCCCCGATCTTCCGTACGACGAGCACGTCGAGCGGGGCGTCCAGGACGGCGGCGACCTCGCGGGCCACGGCGACTCCACCGCGCGGCAGGGCGAGGACGAGGGGGTCGGGCAGGTGCCCCTCGCGCTGCCGGGTGCGCAGTGTTTCGGCCAGCTCCTCACCGGCCTGCCGGCGATCACGGAACCGCATGACGGTCACCTCCGCTTCCCGCACGAAAGAGGGCCCCGGGCGGTCCGCTCCCGCGTACCCCGGGGCCCGCCGGACGAAGCGCGCCGACCGCTCACCGGCCCGTGGCGGCCCGTATCCGCTCGTCGCACCACTGCCGGGCCGCCTCGGTGACCTGGCCGAGCGCGCCCGGTTCCTCGAAGAGATGGGTGGCGCCCGGCACCACGTGGAGGGTGTGCGGGCCGGGCAGCCGCCGGGCCGCGGTCTCGTTGAGCCCCAGCACGTGCGTGTCCCGGCCGCCCACGATCAGCAGCACCGGGGCGCGTACGGCGTCCAGGGCGTCGCCCGCCAGGTCGGGCCGCCCACCGCGCGAGACGACCGCCCGTACCCGCTCGGGGCGTTGCGCGGCGGCGACCAGGGCGGCGCCCGCGCCGGTGCTGGCGCCGAACAGGACGACGGGCAGGTCCGAGGTGCCGGGCTCCCGAGCCAGCCAGTCGAGGGCGGCGACGAGGCGGCGGCCCAGCAGGGGGATGTCGAAGCGGAGCTCGGCGGTGACGGCGTCGCGGCGTTCCTCCTCCTCGGTGAGCAGGTCGATCAGCAGGGTGCCGAGCCCCGCGGTGCGCAGGCCTGCCGCGACCTCGCGGTTGCGGGGGCTGTGCCGGGAGCTGCCGCTGCCGTGCGCGAACAGCACGACCGCGCGGGCGTCCGGGGGCACGGCCAGGTCGCCGGTGAGGTCCGCGCCGCCGGCGGGCAGGGTGACCGTCCGGGAGTCCATCGTCAGCCTCCTCTCCCCCGGTTCCCGTGGTACCCACGCCGCGACGGACGTCCCATGGCGCGATCCGTGGGGTGCCTGTCGTTGACGCCGTACCGCGCGCCGATGGAGCGTGAGGGGCGTGACCGATCGCCGTATCGTCTTCGTCGTCTTCGACGGCTTCCAGCCGCTCGACCTCACCGGACCGCACGAGGTGTTCCACAGCGCCGGCGAGTACGCCTGCGAGGTGGTGGCGACCCGGGCGGGGCCGGTGCGGTCGGCGAGCGGGCTGGTCGTGCACGCCGCCCACGGCGTGACGGACCTCGACCCGGCCGGGACGGACACCCTCGTGGTGGTCGGCGGCCGGGGCGTCGACCGGGCCCGGGAGGACGAGGCGCTCGTCGCCTGGGTTGTCGCGGCCGCGGCAGGTGCCCGGCGGGTGGCCTCGGTGTGCAGCGGGGTGTTCCTGCTGGCGGCGGCCGGTCTGCTGGAGGGGCGGCGGGTCACCACGCACTGGGCGCGCGGGGAGCAGCTCGCCCGGGAGCATCCCGGGGTGCGCGTGGACTGCGACCCGGTCTTCGTCCGGGACGGGCGGGTGTGGACGTCGGCCGGGGTGAGCGCCGGGATGGATCTGGCGCTCGCCCTGGTGGAGGACGACCTCGGCCGGGGCGTCGCGCACGAGGTGGCCCGCCGGCTGGTGCTGTTCCTGCGCCGGCCGGGCGGGCAGTCGCAGTTCAGCGTGGCGCTGTGGTCGCGGCAGCCGGCGACGGACCCGGTGCGGGCCGCCGTCGGCGCGATCCACGCCGATCCCGGTGCCCGGCACGACATCGCGGGTCTCGCCGCGCACGCCGGGCTGAGCCCGCGTCATCTTCAGCGCCGCTTCACCGCCGAACTCGGCGTGCCGCCCGCGGCGTACGTCGAGCGGGTGCGCGTCGAGGCGGCCCAGCGGGCGCTGACGGACGGGGACGAACCGGTGGAGGCCATCGCCCGGCGCTGCGGCTTCGCCACCGCCGAGACCCTGCGCCGCACGTTCCACCGCCGGCTCGGTGTCGCGCCGTCGGACTACCGCGCCAGGTTCCGCTCCACGACCGGAGCCCCGGCAGATCTCTCACAGGAAGGAACAAGCGCATGACGACCTACGGACTGCTGGTCTTCGAGGACGCCGAGGAGCTGGACTTCGTGGGGCCCTGGGAGGTCTTCACCGTCTCAGCGCGGCTGCGGGACAGCGGCGACACGGCCGTGCTGGTCTCGGAGCACCCCGGACCCGTGCGCTGCAACAAGGGCCTGCGCGTGCTGCCCGACCACACCTTCGACGACCATCCGCCGCTGGACGTGCTGCATGTGCCGGGCGGGCTGGGCGCGCGTGAGACCCAGTTGCACAACCCGGTGGTCACCGGCTGGATCGCCAAGACGGCGGAGCAGGCGACCTGGGTGCACGGCGCGTGCACCGGCACGTTCCTGCTGCATGCCGCCGGACCCGCCCGGGGGCGCCGGGTTGCCACGCACTGGAGCCAGGAGGACGCCCTGGAGGCGCGCGGGGACGTGACGGTGGTCCGGGACGCCCGCTATGTGGTCGACGGCGGCCTGGTCACCAGCCAGGGCGTCTCGGCCGGGATCGACAGCGCGTTGTGGCTGGTCGGGCGGCTGCACGGCCGGGATCACGCGCGGGCCGTACGGCGCTACATCCAGTACGACCCGGCGCCGCCGTACCTCGCGGACGAGCCCGTCTGATTCACCCGTCCGGCGCCGGGACCGCATGGGTGGGCGAGCCTCGGGCAGGCGATGTTCATGGGCGGTGACACGAGCGACGGCGGGCAAGGGCGGCAGCCGGGCGAGAGCGGGCACCGGGCGGTGCCGCATCCGGGCGACATCCGGATCGAGGCGTGGGCGGCATGCAGAGAGCACTGCGTGGCGGAGGCCGCCCTGGCGATGGTCGAGAGTTTCGCGGACGTGTCCCGGGTGCGGCCCACCGCCGTGGACCGGGTGCGGCTGCCCGAGGCGAGCAGCGACGACCTGCTCGCCGCGCTGCTGGACGAAATCATCTTCCGCCTTGAGGCGTACGGGCAGGTGCCCGTGGACGTGGAGGCGGACGAGGCCGACGGCGGCCTGGACGTACGGCTGGCCGTCACCGGCATCACCGACGTGGAGATCACCGGGGCGGTGCCGACGGCGGTGGCGTGGGAGGAGCTGCGGATCGGGCCGGATCCGTACGGCTGGTCGTGTGCGGTGACGGTCGACGCCTGACCCCGTGGCCTGGGTGCGCCTTTCCCTGACGGTCGACGCCAGACCCTGGCGGACAGGGTGTCGCGCCACCTGGGTCGTCTCCACCGACGGTGATCGCCGCCCGCCTGCCACTGACGGTGGACGCCTGACCCCGTGGCCTTGCTGCGCCCGCCCCTGACTCGACGCCAGTCCCGGCGGACAGGGTGCGCCTGCCCCCGACCGTCGACGCCTGACCCCGGCGGCCCGGGTGCGCCTACCGTTGAGGGGTGGGCGGCGGCGTCGTGACGCTGTTCCTGTGCGGTGACGTGATGCTCGGGCGCGGCGTCGACCAGATCCTCGCGCACCCCGGTGACCCGGCGCTGCGGGAGGCGTACGTCCGCGACGCCCGGTCCTACGTCCGGCTGGCGGAGTCGGCGCACGGGCCGGTGCCCGTGCCCGTGGACCCGTCGTGGCCGTGGGGTGCGGCGCTGCGGGTGCTGGACGAGGCGGCCCCGGACGCCCGGATCCTGAATCTGGAGACGTCCGTGACGGGCGGCGGCACGTTCGCGCCGGACAAGGAGATCCACTACCGGATGCACCCCGCGAACCTGCCCGCGCTGGCCGTGGCCCGGCCCGACGTGACCGTCCTCGCCAACAACCACGTCCTGGACTTCGGCAGCCCGGGCCTGCTGGACACCCTGGACGCACTGGCCCGGGCGGGACTGCGGACGGCGGGCGCGGGGCGCGACGCCGACGAGGCGTACGCGCCCGCGGCGGTCCCGCTCCCCGGTGGCCGTCTGCTGCGGGTGTCCGCCCTCGGGGCGCGCTCCAGCGGCATCCCGTCCGGCTGGGCGGCCACGGCGGACCAGCCGGGTGTGGCCTGTCTGCCCCACCTGTCGTCCGGCGCGGCCGCCACCGTGGTGCGGCGGCTGGGGCAGGCCGGTGGTGACCTCAGCGTGGTGTCGGTGCACTGGGGCTCGAACTGGGGGTATCGCGTCCCCCGGGAGCAGGTCCGCTTCGCGCACGCGCTGATCGACGGCGGTGTCGACGTCGTCCACGGGCACTCCTCGCACCATCCCCGCCCGCTGGAGGTGTACCGGGACCGGCTGATCCTCTACGGCTGTGGCGACTTCGTGGACGACTACGAGGGCATCTCCGGGTACGAGGAGTACCGCGACGACCTGCGGCTCGCGTTCCTCGTGTCGGTCGAGGCGGGCACCGGACGGCTGGCCGGGCTGCGCATGGTGCCGTTCCGGGTGCGGCGGATGCGTCTCGAGCCCGCGTCCCGGGAGGACGGTGCCTGGCTGCGTGCCGCGCTGGACCGGATCAGCGGTGGGGTGGGGGTGCGGCAGGAGTCCGACGGGTCGCTGGTCGTTCCCGCGCCGGCCGCGTGACGGGGGCCGTCCGGGTGGGGGGCGCCCTTCCGGGCTGGTCCGGGACTTCAGCCCGCGGGTCGGCCCGGCCGGCCGGGACTTCAGCCCGCCCAGGCCATGAGCCGGTCGCGGTTCTCCGGCTCCCGCAGCCGGGTCAGCGACTCCTTCTCGAGCTGGCGTACCCGTTCCGGGGTCAGTCCGACGCGGCGCGCGACCTCCTTGAGGGTGCGGGTGTGACCGTCGTGCAGCCCGTAGCGCAGGCTGAGGATCATGGCCTCGCGGGGCGCGAGCGTGCCGACGGCCTCGCGGAGTTCCTCGGCGAGTGCCTGGAACTCGGCCACCTCCGGGGCCTGGAGCACCTCGGTGTCGGCGATGAGGTCGCCGACGACGGTCTCGCCCTTGTCGTCCACCGGCGTGTCCAGGCTGACGGCGTCCCGTCCGACATGGCGCAGCCAGCCGATCCTGTCCTCGGTCAGGCCGCTCTCCCGGGCCACCTCCTCGACGCTCGGCTCACGCTCCAGGTCGAGCCGCAGCCGCCGCTCGACCTTGGCGATCTTCTGCAGCTGCTCCACGACGTGCATCGGCAGCCGGACGGAGCGCGCGTGCGCGGCCAGGCCCCGTTCGATCGCCTGGCGGATCCACCAGGTCGCGTACGTGGAGAACTTGAAGCCCTTGGTGTGGTCGAACTTCTCCACGGCCCGGATCAGCCCCAGGTTGCCCTCCTGGATGACGTCCAGCATGGGCAGGCCGCGGTGGGCGTGCCGTTTGGCCATCGACACCACGAGCCGGAGGTTGGCCCGGACCATGTGGTCCTTGGCCCGCTGCCCGTCGCGGACGGCCTCCTCCAGGTCTCGTCGCCGCTCGGCCGTCAGGTCGTGCTCGCCGGCGTCGGCCAGATCCAGTTCCTCCAGGGCGCGCACGCCGGTCTCCATCCGCCGGGCCAGCCGCACCTCGTCCTCGGCGGTGAGCAGCGGGGTCGCGGAGATCTGCGCGAGGTACTGGCCGAGGAGGTCCGGTTCCTCGTCCGGCTCGGGGATGCGGCGGCGCAGCCGGGCGGTGCGGGCGGGGGCCCGCCGGTCCTCCCGGACATCCGCCGCGGGGTCTTCTGCCAGGGGAGACATGGTCGGGTTCCTCCCTCTCCCGCCTCGTTCCGGCTCACCCCGGCGGGTACCCGGGGGATCGGTCCCGAACCGTGTGCCCCGGCGCCCTCGGGGGTACCCCGGGCCACATGACCGGCATCGAACTCAGCAGCAACGCGTTCAACGACCACTCGTTCATCGCGCGCCGGTACGCGTACGAGGGACCGAACATCTCCCCGCCGCTGGCCTGGAGCGGTGTACCGGACGACGCGGCCGAACTGGTCCTGCTGTGCGAGGATCCCGACGCCCCGTCGGGCACGTTCACGCACTGGGTCGTGGTCGGCATCGACCCGCACAGCGACGGTGTGGAGGCCGGGCAGAGCCCACCGGGCGGCACGGAGCTCGTCAACGGCTACGGGCAGCGCGGCTGGGGCGGCCCCCATCCCCCGCCGGGTGACGACGCCCACCACTACTTCTTCCGGCTCTACGCCCTGTCCGAACCGTGTGTCCTGCCCGACGCGCCGCGTGCGGACCAGGTGCACGCCGAGGTCGACAAGCGCCTCCTCGCGGACGGGACGCTGGTGGGGCTGTACCAGCGCTGACCCTCCCGGCTGTTTGCCGGGCCGGGCCGCTGCTCGCTTGGATGTCTCCCGGACAACGCGGGGTTGTCCGGGAGAGCGGGGAGTGCGCCGGATATGGCGGGCAGGCGGTCGCTGGGGCGGCGGTTCGGGTGGCTGTGGGGCGCGTACGCGGTCAGCACGGCCGGCACATGGCTGGCGTTCGACGCGTTCGCCCTGATCGCGGTCCTGGCGCTGGACGCCGGGCCGGCGCAGGTGTCGCTGCTCGCGGCGGTGGGACCGGCGGTCGGCGCGGCGGTGTCGGTACCCCTCGGACCGTGGGTGGAGATCCGCCGCAAGCGGCCGGTGATGATGACGGCGGACCTGGTGCGCTGTGTGCTGCTGCTGAGCATCCCCGTGGCGTTCGCGTTCGGCCGGCTGGGCTTCGGTCAGTTGCTGCTGGTGTCGGTGGCCGTGGCGGCGGCCGACATCACCTTCAACGCGGCGGCCGGGGCGTTCCTGAAGGACCTGCTGCCGCGGCAGGACCTGCTCGTGGCCAACGGCCGGTTCGAGGCGACGACCTGGACCGCCAGCATGGTCGGCCCGCCGCTGGGCGGGGCCGCGATCGGTCTGTTCGGTCCGGTGACGACGGTGGTGGCCGACGCGGTGAGCTACCTGGTCTCGGCGTTCGGCATCCGGGCGATCGGGGACGCCGAGAAGCGCGCTCCGCGGCCGGGCCGCGCGGTGCCCCGGGCCGGCGACCTGCTGGAGGGCTGGCGCCACATCCTGGCCGACCCGGTCCTGCGCCCGCTCTTCTTCAACTCGCTCCTGGTGAACTCCCTGATCATGGCGGCCTCTCCCCCGCTTCTGATCCTGTTGGTGGACGATCTGCACTTCGCGCCCTGGCAGTACGCCCTCGCGTTCGCGGTGCCCTGCACCGGCGGTCTGCTCGGCTCCCGGCTGGCCCCTCGCCTCGTCGCGCGCCACGGCCGGCACCGGGTCCTGCTCACCACGGGGGCGCTGCGGGCCTGCTGGCCGGTCGGGCTGGCCTTCACCGGCGCCGGGGCGCCCGGCCTGGCCTGGGTCATGGTGGTCGAGTTCGGCCTGATCACCTGCTGCGGCGTGTTCAACCCGGTCCTCGCCACGCACCGTCTCGACCGCACCCCCACGAGCCGGGTCACCCGCACCCTGTCCGCCTGGTCGGCCACCGGCAAGGCCACCACCGCGGCGGTCACGGCCCTGTGGGGCGTGCTGGCCGCCTGGACGGGCCCGCGCACGGCGATCGCGGTGGCCGGCGCCCTGCTCCTGGTCACGCCGTTGCTGCTGCCCCGGCGGGACGACGCCACGGGGGCCGGAGCCGAACCGGCCCCCGTGGCAGCCGAATCGGACGGCGGCTGACCTGCCCGCGGCGGCTCAGACCGCCCCGGGCACATCCTCCGTCACACCGTTCAACTCGGAGGCCGGGTCCGCTCCGTACGGGCGGGTGAGGATCTCCAGGCCGTGGCCGGCCGGGTCGAGGAAGTAGACGCCCCGGCCGCCGTCGTTGCGGTTGATGCGGCGGGGGTGGTTGCCGTGCGGGTCGGCCTGGATGGGGATGCGGGCCGCGACGAGACGGGTCAGGGCCTCGTCGAACTCTTCCTCCGAGACGAGGAACGCGTAGTGCTGCATGGGGATGTCGGCGTCGATGGTGAGGAAGTCCAGCGTGACGCCGTTGGCGGTGGTCACGGGCAGGAACACCCCGGTCGGTGCGCCGACCTCCAGTCCCAGGATGTGCGCGAGGAAATGAGCGGACTTCTGCCTGTCCCTGGACAGGACGATGGTGTGGTTGAACTCGACTGACACGGTTGAATGCCTCCACGGGCATCTCGGCGGCGCCTCCATGCCTCACCCGGCCGGTGACCGGCACGCGATGCCGCGCGGTGGATCGTAGACAGCGGGCGAGGAGGTCGTCGAGCGGTTTTCGGCCGTGTTCGGGGCCGCGGGACGGGGCGGGCCCGTCCCGGCTGTCCCGGCCTGATCCTGACAATTGTCAGGACCGTGTGGTTCCGGGTCTCCCTACAGTTCTGAACGTCGGCAAGCAGCCCGTCCCGGGGCGCTGCGGACCCGGAACAGGACCTCTTCCGGCCACACGATCCTCATCTTCGTCCTTCGGGGGACACACATGAAGCGACTGATCAGCCGTACCGCCATGGGCCTCGCGGCGACCGCTCTCGCCGTCGGCGGCCTCGCCACCACGGCCCAGGCGGCCCCGGCCGCCGCGGCCAACGGTGGCGACCCGACCCTGACCGACGTCTACATCTGGGCCACCGACGTCAACCTGCGCCAGCAGCCGACCACCGACTCCCCCCGGCTCGCGGTCCGTTCGCAGTGGTGGGGCGACGCGCTGTGCCAGACGCAGGGCCAGACCGTGCACGACCCGGCCGTCGGCACCAACAACTGGTGGACCGCCGTCATGGAGTTCTCGGGCAGTGACATCGCCTGGGTGAACAACCTGTACATCCGGGGCGGCGAGAAGATCGCCGGCGTTCCGGACTGCTGACGCCCGGCACCCTCCACATGCCTGTGGCGGGCCACCGGGAGACCGGTGGCCCGCCACAGGCGTGTGCGCGCCGAGCGGGCGGCCGGAGCACCGGCCGCCCCTGTACGGCGAGTTGAGCGGCTCAGTACCAGCCGGTGTTCAGCAGGTCGTGGCCGTCGCACGAGAGCAGGGCGCGCGAGACGCGGCCGTTGAGGTTGTTGCCCATCTGCGTGTAGGCGTAGGTGATGCCGGAGTCGACGGTCTCGGAGACCCAGCCGTCGTTGCGGCCCGCGCCGCTGTCGGAGCGCTGCAGCACGGCCTCGCAGCCGGGCCGGGAGTTCTCGATCCGGGCGAACGAGCCGCACTTGTCGGAGTAGAAGTACTTCAGGGCCATGCCCTCGAAGTACTTGGTGGCTCCGATCTGCCGGAACGTACCCGAGCAGAACGAGGTGGTGGGGTACTGACCCTCCTGCCCGTAGATCCCGTAGTTGCCGCCCGAGAACGGCTGGGCCTGGGCGGTGGCCGGAAGGAGCGCCATCACCGCGGCGGCGCCCCCCGCGGCCAGCAGTGTCGTGAGTGATCGGCGGCTCATGAGCCCTCTTTCGTGTGTCGGCGGGTGATGCGGCCTGGCGCGGCGACCGGCCCCCGGCCGGCCGTCGCGCGCTGGTCGTGACCGTACGGGGCGTCACCGCCCCGCCGACACCTGACACTTATCAGGGTCCAAGCCGCAGGTGGCCCCGCTCGGGCAGGGTCCTGACATACGTCAGGACCGCCCGTCGCGCCCGGGCTCCTATCGTGGCGCCGCGGGCCGAGGACCCGTGGGACCACCCGGGCGATCCAGGAAGGGCAACCATGCGCATGCTCCTGCGCGGCGCGGCCGCGCTCGCGGCCGTCGTCACGGTCGCGCCACTCACGAGCGGTGCGGCGGCACACCCCTGGACGGGCAGGGCCGCCGAGGCCACCGGGACCGTCCAGGCCTCCGCTGCCGCCCAGATCCCGCCCGGTGTCACCGCCGGCGTGGCCGTCTACGACCGTGAGGCCGGCACGTTCACCGAACAGGTCGACGTCAGTGCGCAGTTCCGGTCCGCCTCGGTCGTCAAGCTCCTGCTGGCCCTGGACTTCCTGTGGGACCGCGGGCCCGACTACACCATCCCCCCGGCCGACCGTGCCCGGCTGGAGCCGATGCTGCGCGGCAGCGACGACGACGCCGCCGACTACTACTGGTCGACGTACGGCGGCTCGGCGATCATCAAGCGGATGACCGACCGGACCGTGCTCGGTCTGCGCGACACGGCGCCACCGCCCGCCGGCTACCCGGGCTTCTGGGGCTACACCGCCCTCTCCGCGCGGGACACGGTGGCCATCTACCGGTACATCCTGGAGAAGGCGCCCGCGCCCGTGCGTGACTTCATCATGGACAACCTGCGCCGCTCCACCCGCTGTTCCGCCACCGACCACTTCGACCAGCACTTCGGCATCGCCGGGGCGTTCGACAAGCCCTGGGCGGTGAAGCAGGGCTGGTCCGGGAAGTACGCGAAGGGCACGTGCGGCTCTCAGCCCGCGTCCTCGGGAGCACAGGCGGGCGCACCGACGGAGTCGGCCGCCCCGGCTCCCCGGGCCGCCGCGGCCGTGGACCTGACCCGCCCCGCGCTGCACACCACCGGCACGGTGGGCCCGGACGACCGCTCGATCGTGGCCGTGCTGACGCTGCACCCGGTCGGCACGTCGTACGGCAAGGCGTACACCGACATCGGCCGGCTGACCCGCTCGCTGACCGTGCCGGGGGCGAAGCGGCCCGCCGGGACCTGGTTCGGCACCTGGGGCGAGTTCGTGAACGTCCGCAGGGGGCCGGGCACGGGCGGTGACCGGATGACGCAACTGCCCGCCGGGGTCGAGGTGCTGGTGGGCTGCCAGGTGCGGGGCGAGGTGGTGAATGTGCCGCCCTACACCAACGAGTGGTGGGCCTATCTGCCCCAGTACGGCGGCTACATCTCCAACATCTACATCAGTTCGCCGGACAACCGGCTGCCGAACGTCCCGGAGTGTGCCGCGTAGCGGCCGTGCCGGGAACGGGGGACGAGGGGTGGGCAGGGCCGCGGCCCTGCCCACCGTTCGCCGTCGCAGGGGTCAGCGCTGGTACTCGGCGAGGTAGCGCATCACCTGGTCGACGTGCGGTTTCACCCGCTCCGGCACGCCGCGCTCCTCGATGACCGTACGGTCGCTGGTGCGGTAGCCGGCCGCCACGAGCGCGGGCAGGTCCTTCTTCGGCAGTCCGGCCTGCTTGAAGCGCTGGTCGAGCCAGCACACGTACAGGCTCATGGTGGAGATCGCGTCCGGCGGGGACATGTGGTCCTTGTCGCCGTCACCGTCCCCGTCCACCGCCCAGGCCCGGAACACCGACGGTGTCCACATGGCGATGCCGTACTCCTCGCTCTGCGGCCGGGAGGCTTTGGGGGCGAAGTTGCTCTCCGCCTTGATCATCGCGGCGAGCAGGGCGGGCGTGATCTCCTCGTCGGTGCAGCGGTGGGCCGCGCGGGCGATGACGGGGCGCAGCGCCTCGGGTACGTCGGAGTCCTCGGGGATCTCACCGGCCGGCGGGTTGGGCGTGCCGGTGACGGTGGGGGTGGTGCCGTCGCGTTCGTCGTCCTGGGTGCCGCCGCCTCCCCCGAGGAGGGCCGCCCCGGCGACGGCGCCGGCGGTCAGGACGACGATCCCGGCGGCGACGGCGGGCACCAGACGTCTTCGGCGGCGGTGCGGGCCGGCGGTGACGGCGTCGACCCGGGCGGCGACGCCGTCGGCGGTGTGCGGGAGCCGGGCGGCGTGGTCCGGGGCCAGGCAGTCGGCGATCAGCCGCCGCATGTCCTCGTCGAGGCCGGCGTCGAGCCGGAGCGGTGCGGTGCCGCGGGCGTAGGTCTGGGCGGCGAGCGAGCGGGCCCGGGCCGTCGCGCCCGGGAAGGGGTGGAGTCCGCCGGTGAGGACCTGGTGGGCGAGGACGCCGAAGGCCCAGATGTCGGCGGTGGGCCGGACGACGGCGCCCTGGGTGCCGGTGCGCTGGGACCACCACTCGGGCGGCAGGTGGTCGAGGGTGCCGAGCGGCGGCAAGTGGGCGTGGGTGCCGTCGAGTTCGGTGGCCAGGCCGAAGTCCGCCAGCCATACCTGGCCGCCCGGGCCCAGCAGGACGTTGGCGGGTTTGAGGTCGCCGTGCACCCACCCGGCGTCGTGCATGTGGGCGAGTCCGGCGGCGACCCCGCGCAGGACGCGGCCGGCGTCGGCGATCGGCCCGCCCGTGCCGGCGGCGTCCAGTACGTCCTTCAGGCTGGCCTCGGCCCGGTCCATGACCAGTGCGATCGCGCCGTCGAGGGCGGGCAGTTCCGGTGCCTCGACCGTGCACACGGCGTGGGTGCGGACGAGGTGGGGGTGGTCGGCCTCCGCGCTGAACCGGACTTCGCGCGCCACGAGTTCACCGAGCGCGGCGCGCTGGCCGGGCCCGAGGGAGCCGGTCGGGAGCACCTTCACCGCGGCAGGCGTGCCGTCGGTGACCGCGCGCGCTTCGTAGACGGTTCCCCAGCCGCCGGAGCCGATGACCGTGCCGATCTCCCAGCCCTCGATGCGGAAGCCCTCCGGGAGGCCGGGCGGGCGGGGCGCCTCCAGCTCGACGTCCCGCTCGTCGTCCCGCTCCCCGGACGTCGTCATGCGCCGGCCTCCTGCGGGTCGGTGAGGCGCGCGGAGCCGCGCGGCGGCAGCAGGCCGAGGTGTTCCTCGCGGACCAGACCGAAGCGCAGGGCGACGGACGCGAGCCGGGTGCGCTTGGCGCCGGTGCGGCCGCCGTCGCCCGCGCTCGTGGCCTCCTCGCCGAGGTCGAGGCGCAGTTTGGCGAACGCGAGGTAGTCGATGTGGTAGTTGACCGCGGAGCGCGTCAGGTCCCGGCAGGACTCCAGCGGCCGCAGCCGCTCCACGATCTGCCCGACACCGGGCAGCGCCGAGTCGGAGGGGTCACGCAGCCGGGATTCGCACAGGGCCACCAGGACGAGGAAGTACTTCGACGTCGGGTCCAACGCGAAGGGGTGCACGGTCTGTTCGCCGCCGCCCGGCGCGGACTGCTCGCCCAGATAGGCGTGTTGGGGTGCGAACACCTTGAACGTGGCGGTGCCGGACAGGGCGGGCAGCACCACGCGGGAGAACTCGAAGGGCACGGGCGCCCCGAGCCGCCCGGGCGCGACGGTGAGGTACTCGCCGGCCCCCTCCAGGTTCTCCACCACGTACGACACGCTGCGGCTGAAGTTGGACAGCCGCCAGTAGTCCCCCGCGGCTTCCAGTTGCCCGGCCCGCCGGGAGATCCCGGGGTCGGTCAGGACGATGCGGACGCCCGCCCCGCCGCGTCCGAAGTCGGCGATGTCCCCCGGCCCCAGGTGGATCAGCTCGGGACTGCCCGTCTCGTCCACGCCCCACTGGGCGGTACCGGGCAACTGCACGATGATCGTTTCCACGCGGACTCCCCCGCTGATGTCGCCCCCGATTTGGTCGCGAGGATTGTACGGTCGGCTCCCGTGTGCCGCGTCGTCGGCGGGGCCGCCTCAGCGTGCGGTGTGCACCCTCTGTCACGCCGTACGTGGCCTCGCGGTTCCCCTCCGGACCGGTGATCTCCTGGTCGGCGTCGCCCGTCATCGTCGCGAGGTCGGCGATGAGGGTCGGCAGCAACGCGAACACCCTTGTGCCGTAGCCGATGTCGAGGACGTGCCGCACCTCGGTCCGCTGCCCTGTGCGCAAGTACGGGTCGGGATCGAGTCGTCGCACACCGGGGCGGCGTGGATGCCGGAAGCACTCGTCAGCCATGGGCCGACGGTGCGAAGGACGACGGCGCGCGGCCACCGGTCTCCGGTGGCCGCGCCGTGTCGTGGGAGGTGTGCCCGTCAGCCGAGGCAGATGACCAGCAGGCAGAGTTCCTTCGGCTTCGAGTCGGCGGGGGACGTCTCGGGCGGGGTGGTCGCCGCGGGCGGGGGTGTCGAGGGGGTGTCCGGCTGCTGTGCGTCGGATCCGGACCCGGCGGCCGGCGGTGTCGTCGGCTCGGTGACCTTCGACCCGGACGAACCGGCGGTGCCGGTGGCCGTGTCGACGGTGTCGGTGACGGTGGTGCGCCGGGGCGCGGTCGTGAGCGGCAGTTCGCGGGGCGCGGCGGCCGCGTCCGTGTGGGTGTCCGTCGGCGTGGTGCGGGGGTCGGCGGCCCGGGAGCGCTCGTGGCGCGAGGCGCGGTCGGCGTGCGACGGAGTCGTGGGGGTGCCCGCGGAGCGCGGGGTGTCGTCTTGCCTCGACGTCGGTTCGGCGTACGCCGGCGCCTCCCCCGCGGCACCGCCCATGGTGGTGTCCTCCGGCGTCGCGGCCGCCTGCACGCCGGGCTTCGCGTTGCCGTTCATCGCGGCGACGGTCAGGCCGCCTCCCACGAGCGCGACCGCCGTCGCGACCACGGCTCTGCGCTGGTTCTTCTTCCAGCGGGCCATCTGGCGGCGCCGGGCTGCCCGGCCCTGCGGCCGGGCCTCGTACGCCTCGGCCGTGTCGGTGTCCGGGGCGTCGTACGCGTCGGACGGGCCGGAGCCGGGACGCACCGCCATGCGCGCCGGGGTCTCGTCCCACACGGTCCCGTCGTGCCAGGTGCCCGTGGGGGCCGTGGCCGGGACCTCCCAGGCCGCCGGGCCGCCGGGGGCCATGGCGGGCGCGGGGGCCGGGCCGCGACGAGGGGCGATGGCGGAGGGGTCGATGTCCGGGGCGTAGGCGCCGCACCCCGGGCAGACCAAGGCGCCGTTGAGGTGCCGACGGCACGAGGAGCAGTAGTCCATGTGTGGTTTTCCCGATCTGGCTGTTCCGGCGGCTCGCCGGCCGCGCCTGGTCACGTTCGCACGTGGGATCGAGCCGTAACGCTAACGAGGCTTTGAAAGGACGGTGTGCAGCCTGTGTGACACCCCTGCACAGATCCTCTGGATCTCGCGTGTGCCTTGAGTGACCCATGAGTAAAAGATCCGGAGCCTGGGAACGCTCGGGCCTCCGCGCCCACCGCACCGGGATCCGGGCGCCCACTCACCCTCAACTCCCCCGATTTTCCTGGGAACTGACGCACAACCCTTTGGATGCCCCGAGGGTCACACCATGCAGGAGCAACCACCTCGAAGAGTTGCAAGGGGGAAATATGCGATTCACGCGTTCCGTCCTGGCCGCATCCGCCGTGGCGGCACTGTCCGTGGGGACCATGACCGCCCTGGCGTCGCCCGCGTCGGCCGCGCCCAACACCACTCCGCAGAAGGTCTGCGGCAGTGGCTACAAGACGGTCAACTCGGCGAAGGTCGGCTCGCTGGGGACCGTCTACCTGACCTACAACGCCTCCAACGGCGAGAACTGCGTCACGACCATCCGCAGCAACCCGGGCAAGGCCGTGAACATGTCCGCCTGGATCTCCGTCCCGGACACCGGGGAGAGCCACTACGACGAGGGCCTGTTCACGTCGTACGCCGGACCGACGTACGTCTACGGCAAGGGCCACTGTGTGGACTGGGGCGGCAGCATCGCCAACACGTACGTGCAGGTGTACGGCTCCAACTGCGGCTCCCTGAAGGAGCACCGGGTCACGTTCACCCGCTGACCCCCCTCCGGCCGGGCCCCACGGGCGACCGTGAGGCCCGGCCTCTTCCGTGCCGAAGGAGTAGCCGCGCCCAGTCACCCGTCCGGCGGACCGTGCAGGGGCCGGTGAAGTTCACGGGAACGTTCAGCTGACACGGCCGGAGCTGCGGGGCGACTCTCCCTGGGAGACGGTATTCGATATGCCGAACAAGGTTCGGCTTCTCGATCGGAGGCATGGGGCTCGAAAGGTAGGGGCTGGGCAGAGGTGCGTCAATGGTGTGAGCAGATGCCACATGTGCCCGGTGAGGAGGATGCGGCCGATGGTGAACTTCCACTCCCGTCGATGCCATTCCGCCACCGGCCACCGGACGTTACCGTTCGGTAGAGAAGCCGCTTCCGGAGGTGTCCGTATGACGTCCGACCGCTGCGAAGGCCTGGCGGAGACCGCCCGTGCGCTGGCCGCGGGGGAGGTGACGTCGCGGGCGCTGGTGGAGCGGACGCTGGCACGGATCGAGACGACGCAGGGCAGCCTCAACGCCTTCCGGATCGTCCGGGCCGAGGCCGCGCTCGCCGAGGCCGACGCCGCGGACCGGGAGCTGGCGGCGGGCTCCGGGCGGGACCCGGCCTCCGAGCGCGTGCACCGGCCGCTGCTCGGCGTCCCCGTCGCGGTGAAGGACGACATGGACGTCGCCGGCGAACCGACCGCGTTCGGCTGCTGTGGGGAGTTCCCGCCCGTCGCCGAGGACGGCGAGGCGGTGCGGCGGCTGCGCGCGGCCGGGGCCGTGATCGTCGGCAAGACCAACACCTGCGAGTTCGGGCAGTGGCCCTTCACCGAGGGCCCCGCCTTCGGCGCCACCCGCAACCCGTGGAGCACCGAGCACACGCCCGGCGGTTCCTCGGGAGGGTCGGCCGCCGCGGTCGCCGCCGGTCTGGTGCCCGCCGCGCTCGGCTCGGACGGTGCCGGTTCCGTGCGGATCCCGGCCGCCTGGACGCATCTGGTCGGCATCAAGCCGCAGCGCGGCCGTGTGTCGACCTGGCCGCGCGGCGAGTCCTTCCAGGGCATCACGGTCAACGGCACCCTGGCCCGCACGGTCGCCGACGCCGCCCTGCTGCTGGACGCGGCGAGCGGCAACCACGCACAGGACCCGCACCAGCCCCCGCGCCTCGACGTGTCCGGGGCCGTCGGCCGCGATCCGGGCCGGCTGCGCATCGCGCTCTCCCTCAAGCCGCCGTTCACGGCGGTGCCCGCCCGGCTCCTGCCCGAGGTGCGGACCCGGGTCACCGAACTGGCCGAGCGGCTCGCCGCGTTGGGTCACTGCGTGGAGGAGGCGGACCCGCCGTACGGGCAGATCGGACTGACCTTCGTGCCCCGCGCCACGGCCGGGATCGCCGAGCGCGTCGACGAGGCGCCCTTCCCGGCGCTGCTGGACCGGCGCACCCGGGACGCAGCCCGGCTGGGCCGGCTGCTCGGCGGTGCCCCGCTGCGGGCCGCACGTCGCGCGGAAGCCGTGCTGCACCGGCGTATCGGCGGGTTCTTCACGTCGTACGACGTCGTCCTCGCGCCCACGACCGCCGCTCCCCCGCCGCGCATCGGCGCCCTGCTCGAACTCAGCGGGTTCGCCACCGACCGGGCGATGATCGCGGCCTGCCCGTACGCCTGGCCGTGGAACGTGCTGGGCTGGCCGGGCGTCAACGTGCCCGCCGGATTCACGCCGGACGGACTGCCGGTGGGCGCGCAGCTGCTGGGCCCGGCGAACAGCGAGCCGCTTCTCGTGCAGGTGGCCGCGCAGTTGGAGGCGGAGCTGCGCTGGGCCGACAGATGGCCGACTCCGGTCACGGCACGTTCCGCCGCCGCCTGAGCGACCATAGGCCCTCCTCATGGCGGACGCGCCGGTGCCCGGGCTCATGGGGCGGGTGTCCGGAACGACCGGGCCCGGGCTGGTCGGCGAGGTGATCGTCCGGGTGCGCGGCGGTGCCGAGCACTTCCTCGCCCGCCCGTTGCTCGCGTCGACGGACCACGGCGGGCAGGCACCGCGGGGCGGCGCGTTGCTCGACGGGCAGCCCCGGAAGGTGCCGGTGGACGACAGGTGACCCGGGCGGCGTGCTCATGGGCGCAGCCTCTAAGGTGCCCCCGTGAGCACGTTTGCCGACGAGAACGTCCCCGGCCGTCACGGCCCCTGCGCCACCGTCCAGGCCGACCCGCGCGAGGTGGGCCGGGTGCGGACGGAGTACTCCCCCGCGCACGACGGCGACCCGGACCCCGGGGAGATCGTCTGGACGTGGGTGCCCTTCGAGGAGAACGACGGCCGCGGCAAGGACCGCCCGGTGCTGGTGGTCGCGCGTGAGACGGGCGGGACGTTCCTGGCGGTGCAGTTGTCCAGCAAGCGGCACGACGGCGACCGGGAGTGGGTGCCGATCGGCAGCGGGCCCTGGGACCGGACGGGGCGGGACTCGTGGGTCGACGTGGACCGGGTGCTGCGCCTGCACGAGGACGGTATGCGCCGGGAGGCCTGCGCCCTGGACCGCATGCGCTTCAACCTGGTCAGGCGCCGCCTGCAGGAGCGCTACGGCTGGAGCTGAACGTCTGCTCGAAGGCGCCCAGCACCGCACGGTCCCGCGTCCGGTCCAGGACGCCGAAGACCACGTGCTCGAAGGCCTGCGCGAACCGGCCGCCGGGCTCCAGCAACGCCCGGAACGCCTCCGCCACCCGCGCGGGGTCGTTGCGGAACACCCCGCAGCCCCAGGCCCCGAGGACGAGCCGGCGGTAGCCGTGGGCCGCGGCGGTCTCCAGGACGCGCTCGGCCCGGGCCGCGAGGACCCGCGGCAGTTCGGCGGCCCGTTCGGGCACCGTGCGGTGCACCACGCCCGCGTTGGGCGCGGCAGAGGTCAGGAAGCCTGCGGTGTACGGCTCGGCCAGCAGGCCGCCCCGGTCGTCGCGGAAGACGGGCACGGCCGGTGAGTGGATGACACGGTCCGTGTAGAACGGGTCGCGGTGGGCCCGGTGGTGGTCGTAGAAGGCGCGGGCCTCGAGGAGGCAGGTGTACAGCGCGGAGGCCCGGCACAGGGCCTCCTCCTGGGCCTGGGCGCCGTTGAGATAGCCGCCGCCGGGATTGCGGGCCGAGGCGAAGTTCAGCACGGCCACGTGCCCGCCGAGCCGGCGGGCGGCCTCCAGGCTGCTCTCGCCCGTGACCTCGATCTGCGTCCTGCGGGCCCCCGTCACCCGATCGGCGGGTACCGGCACCGGTTCCGGCCCGTGCAGGAGCGTGCCCTCGCGCGCCGCCCGCAGCCCGGCCGCGATCGAGACCTCGCGTCCGTCCGGAGCGCGGTAGGCGCCCGCCGCGACGATCTGCTCGGTCTGCTGGGCGATTCCGCGCAGGCGCGCGCTCACGGCGCCACCCCCGTGCGCGCCGTGACCGCGTGCCGCGCGGCCGTTCTTGTCGTGCTCACGCAAGCATCGTGAGTGATGCCGGATCTCCGGTGCAACAGAGTTTTTTCACCGTGGGAGACCCCCGGGAAAGTGCCTGGAAACACCGGGGCAGGCCGGATGACCGCCCGGGAACGCCCCGCTTCGCCCCCTTGTGCCGAGCGGCCCGAGCGTCTTGGGTGGGACAGATGATCCCGGCCCGGGCAGCCGAAGAGCCCGGACCGGTGGCATGGTGGAATCTCAGGAGGATCCCGACATGTCCGATTCGGTAAGTGGCTGTACCCGGCCACGCGCCTCACTGTCCGAAGCCGAGGTCGAAGCCCTCGTCCGCGGCATCTGTTTCAAGACCGGCCCGCCCCGGCGCCTCGGTGTCGAGCTGGAATGGCTCGTCCACGAGCTGCGCGCACCGCAGCTCCCCGTCACACCCGAACGACTCGAAGCGGCCTACGCCGCTGTACGGACCGTGCCCCTGAGGTCGGCGCTCACCGTGGAACCCGGCGGCCAGCTGGAGCTGAGCTCGCCCCCCGCCGCCTCCCTGACGGAAGTCATCTCCACCGTCTCCGCCGACCTCGACGCCGTCCGCGCGGTTCTGCGCGAAGGCGGCCTCGCCCTCGTCGGCCTCGGCCACGACCCCTGGCACGAACCCCGCCGCTTCCTGCGTCAACCGCGCTACGACGCCATGGAGGCGTGCCTGGACCGCACGGGCCCCGCCGGCCGCGCCATGATGTGCACCTCCGCCTCCGTGCAGGTGTGCCTGGACGCCGGCCACGAGGAGCCCGGGCCGCTCGGCCTGGTACGGCGCTGGTGGCTGGCCCACCATCTGGGCGCGGTCCTGGTGGCCGTGTTCGCCAACTCCCCGCTCGCCGAGCACCGGCCGACCGGCTGGCTGTCCACCCGGCAGCTGATGTGGACCCGGATCGGCGCCGGCCGGGCGGGCGGACCGCGGCTGGACGCCGACCCGCGCGGCGCCTGGGCCCGGCACGTGCTGGACTCCCCCGTGATGTGCGTACGGCGGGACGACGCCCCCTGGGACGTCCCCGAGGGCCTCACGTTCCGGGACTGGATCCGTACGGGCACGCCCCGGCCGCCCACCCGGGAGGATCTCGACTACCACGTCACGACGCTGTTCCCGCCGGTCAGGCCGCGCGGCCATCTCGAACTGCGCATGATCGACGCGCAGCCCGGCGACGACGGCTGGATCGTGCCGCTCGCCGTGACGGCGGCGCTGTTCGACGACCCGGAGGCCGCCGAGACCGCCTACCGGGCCGTGAAGCCACTGGCCGAGCGGACGCTGGGGCTGCCCGCGCCGCACAACCCGCTGTGGCTCGACGCGGCCCGCGGCGGCCTGGCCGACGCGGAACTGCGCGAGGTGGCCGTCACGTGCTTCACGACCGCGCTGGACGCCCTGCCCCGGCTCGGCGCCGCCCCCGAGGTCATCGAGGCCGTCACGGCCTATCTGGACCGCTACGTCGTCCTGGGCCGCTGCCCCGCCGACGACCTGCTCGACCGACAGCGCGGCACGGACGGCCGCGCCCACGGGAAGGACTTCCGCCCATGACCGACACCGATCCCGCCGTCGACGCCCGGGCCGTCGACCCCGAGGTCCTCCGTGAGCGGGCGGTCGCCTCACTCGTCGTGGCCCGCGACCGCACCACCCTGCTGACGAGCTGCGTGGAGGAACCCGACCTGACCGCGCAGCACTCGCCGCTGATGTCGCCGCTGGTATGGGACCTGGCGCACATCGGCAACCAGGAGGAGCAATGGCTGCTGCGGGCCGTCGCCGGGCACGAGGCGATACGGCCCGAGATAGACGGCCTCTACGACGCCTTCGAGCACCCGCGTGCCGAGCGGCCGAAGCTGCCCCTGCTGTCGCCCGCCGCGGCCCGCACGTACGCGGCCGACGTACGCGGCAGGGCGCTGGACGTGCTGGAGCGGCACGCGTTCCACGGGACGCGGCTGACGGAGGCCGGCTTCGCCTTCGGGATGATCGCGCAGCACGAACAGCAGCACGACGAGACGATGCTGATCACGCATCAGCTGCGCACGGGCCCCCCGGCGCTGACGGCGCCCGACCCGGAGCCGGCGCCCCTGTCCACGGGCCCGTCCGAAGTCCTCGTCCCGGGTGGCCCGTTCACGATGGGTACCTCCGGCGAGCCCTGGGCCCTGGACAACGAACGCCCCGCGCACCGGCGCGAGGTGGCGCCCTTCCACATCGACACCACCCCGGTGACCAACGGCGCCTACCGGGCGTTCATCGAGGACGGCGGCTACGAGGATCCGCGGTGGTGGACGACCGACGGCTGGGCGCACATCCGCAAGCACGGCATCGACGCCCCGCTGTTCTGGCGGCGCGACGGAAAGCAGTTCCTCAGGCGGCGCTTCGGCGTCACCGAGGTCGTCCCGCCGGACGAGCCCGTGCTGCACGTGAGCTGGTACGAGGCCGACGCCTATGCCCGCTGGGCGGGACGCCGGCTGCCCACGGAGGCCGAGTGGGAGAAGGCCGCCCGGCACGACCCGGCCGGCGACCGCTCGATGCGCTACCCGTGGGGCGACACCGACCCGGGGCCCGAGCACGCCAACCTCGGCCAGCGGCACCTGCGCCCGGCACCCGCCGGGAGCTACCCGGCCGGTGAGTCGCCGCTCGGCGTACGGCAGTTGATCGGCGACGTGTGGGAGTGGACGGCGAGCGACTTCCTGCCGTACCCGGGCTTCAGGGCGTTCCCGTACAAGGAGTACTCGGAGGTCTTCTTCGGGCCCGAGTACAAGGTGCTGCGCGGCGGTTCGTTCGCGGTGGACGCGGTGGCCTGCCGGGGCACCTTCCGCAACTGGGACTACCCGATCCGGCGGCAGATCTTCTCCGGGTTCCGCACGGCCCGGTCGGAGGAGGTCTGATGTGCCGGCATGTGGCCTACGTGGGCCCGGAGGAGCCTTTGGGCCGGCTCCTCGTGGAGCCGCCGCACGCGCTGTACCGGCAGTCCTGGGCGCCCCGGCACCAGCGGTACGGGACGGTCAACGCCGACGGTTTCGGGGTGGGCTGGTACGCCGAGGGCGATCCGGTGCCGGCCCGCTACCGGCGGGCCGGGCCGATCTGGGCGGACCTGTCGTTCGCCGATCTGGCCCGGGTCGTCCGCTCCCCCGCGCTGCTCGCGGCGGTGCGGGACGCGACCCTGTCGGGCGCCGACGCGGAGGCCGCCGCGGCGCCGTTCGCCGCGGGAACCTGGCTGTTCAGCCACAACGGGGCGGTCAAGGGCTGGCCCGGTTCGCTGGCCCCGCTGTCCCGGACGCTGCCGCACGAGGACCTGCTGTCGCTGGAGGCCCGCAACGACTCGGCGCTCGTGTGGGCGCTGGTGCTGGCGCGGCTGCGGAGCGGCGACGAGGAGGGCCGGGCGATGGCCGACACCGTCCTGGAGGTCGCCGCGGCGGCCCCCGGTTCCCGGCTGAACCTCCTGCTCACCGACGGCGACACCATCACCGCGACCGCCTGGGGCGACGCCCTGTGGTACCTCACCCGGCCCGGCGGCGGCACCGTCGTGGCCTCCGAGCCCTACGACGACGATCCGCACTGGCAGGAGGTTCCCGACCGGACCCTGCTCGCGGCGAGCCGCACCGACGTGCTGCTGACGCCGCTGAAGGAGCCGACCGACGCCACCGTGCCCGCACCCTTCAAGGAGCCCCGTACGTGAGCCCGTTCCACCTCACCCGCACCCTGCCCGAGGACACCACGGGGGCCGCGCTGCGCGCCGACGTCCACCGGGGCCTGACCGGCCGTCCCAAGACCCTGCCGCCGAAGTGGTTCTACGACGCGCACGGCAGCGACCTGTTCGAGAAGATCACGGAACTCCCCGAGTACTACCCCACGCGCGCGGAGCGGGAGATCCTCCTGGCGCGCTCCGGCGACATCGCCGCGGCCACCCGGGCGCGCACCCTGGTCGAGCTCGGCTCCGGATCCTCGGAGAAGACCCGGCATCTGCTCGACGCCCTCACCGGCCTGCACACCTACGTCCCGGTCGACGTCAGCGGCAGCGCCCTCACCCAGGCCGGGCAGGCGCTCGCCGCCGAACGGCCGGGACTGGACGTGCACGCGCTGATCGCCGACTTCACGGCGGAACTGACCCTGCCGGACACACCGGGGCCACGGCTGGTGGCGTTCCTGGGCGGCACGATCGGCAATCTGCTGCCCGCCGAACGCGCCGCGTTCCTCACCTCGGTACGGGCCCTGCTCACCCCGGGCGACGCCCTGCTGCTGGGCACGGACCTGGTCAAGGACGAGGAGGTGCTGGTCCGGGCGTACGACGACGCGGCCGGAGTGACGGCCGCGTTCAACAAGAACGTCCTGACCGTGATCAACCGCGAGCTGGGCGCCGACTTCGAGCCTGACGCGTTCGGCCATGTGGCGCTGTGGAACGCGGAGCGGGAATGGATCGAGATGCGGCTGCGCTCCCGTACGGCCCAGACGGTGAAGGTGCCGGCGCTCGATCTGGCCGTCGACTTCGCGGCGGGTGAGGAGATACGGACCGAGGTGTCGGCGAAGTTCCGGCAGGAGGGCGTGCGCGCCGAACTGTCCGCGGCGGGGCTGGACCTGGCCCACTGGTGGACGGACGGGCCGGGCCGGTTCGCCCTGTCGCTGAGCGTGGCGCGCTGACGTCGGGGAACCCGGGGGCGGCGGCGACGGCGGGAGGCGACATCTCGCGCTTCGCCGCCGCTTGGGGCACGGTGGAATGACGCGTGACACTCCCGTCACAGGAACGTCATGGGAAGAGGAGCAGCGGCATGTCGAACCACATCTACCGGGTCACGGAGATCGTCGGCACCTCGACGGACGGCGTCGACCAGGCCATCCGCAACGGCATCGGCCGGGCCTCGCAGACGCTGCACAACCTGGACTGGTTCGAGGTGACGCAGGTGCGCGGCCAGCTCGAGAACGGGCAGATCGCCCACTGGCAGGTGGGGCTCAAGGTGGGCTTCCGTCTCGACGAGACGGAGTAGTGCTCAGGTCCGCCCCTCGCGCTCCTGCGCCGCCTTCATCTCGGCGGACCGGGTCACCCAGTCGGCCCGTACGACGGTGAAGCCCGCACGCCGGGCGTCCGCGCAGACCAGTTCGTCGTCGTCCACCAGGACGCGGACCTCGCGGGTGCGGGCGAGCCGCCGCAGGATCTCCAGCTTGGTGAACCGGGCGGGCCGCCGGTCGGCGTCCCGCCGCATGTACACGCGCCCCTCGGGCAGCCCTTGGGCGGCGAGCCACTCCAGCGTGTCGCGCCGGCAGCGCTCGGGCCGCCCGGTGAGGTAGACGATCTCGCACTCCCGCGCACGCTCCCGGACCAGCGCGATGCCCTCCGGGACGGGCGGGTCCTGCGGCGCCGCCGAGAAGAATCCGTTCCAGTCCTTCGGTGCGCGCTGGAGGAACCCCTGCCGGTGCGTGGTGTCGGCGAGGGTGTTGTCCAGGTCGAACACGGCCAAGGGGGCCTTGCTTCGGTCGTCACTCACGCCGCCCACCCTAAGCGCAATGGAGACAGCGCGCGTGAACAAGCCATGTACACGGGTCAATTCACCTTCACAGTTGATGGCTCAAGCACAGCACTGACATACTCCGCTCTCAGCCTCGCCACCACCGTGGCCGGGGCTCGTCGGGGATCCCCACAAAGAACCCCGAGGCCGTCCGCGTGAATCCGGGCCGATGGTTATCCGGATTCGCGAACCCCCCACAGAGCCCGCACCCCCACCGTGCGTCCGGCACCCCTTCCCCCTGCCCGAAAACCGGACGCGTCCACTGACTCGACGGGGTCGAGTGCGGGGCACGATGCAGCGAAGAAGGTGCGCCTGTGCCCGAATTCTCACCGCGGCGGGAAGACCCTCCCCCATTCCCGCTGCCGCACATCGAACAAACTCCGCCGTCCCGTATATCCGACCATCCCGAATTTCACTCTCTGCGTCGCGCGCAGCGCCGGTTCGGTATCCGGGCGACCATCCTGTCCGTCGGTGGATTCCTGCTGTATGTACTGGTGTCGAGTTTTGTGCCCGTGGTGATGAACCAGCCGCTGTTCGGCCGCCTCACGCTCGGACTGACCCTCGGTCTGGGGCAGTTCGCCGTCATGGGCGTGACCGCGTGGTGCTACGTCCGGCACATGCGCACCCGGGTCGATCCGCTCGCCCGCGGCCTGAGATCCCGGCTGTACGAGACCGGGACCCGGCGCGGCCGTTCGGCGGCGCATGCGCAGGGTGCCGGGCAGCGGCTCCAGCACGGGACGAGGGGGTTCCGCACGTGGTGAGCGCCGCCGCCATCGACGACAGCAGCCTGCGGCTGACGTTCGTCCTGTTCCTGACCGTGGTCGTGATCACCCTGTTCATCGCACTGCTGACAGCTCCTCAGCGTGACGAGATCAGCGAGTTCTACCTCGGCAACCGCGCCATGTCGCCGCTGCGCAACGGCCTCGCCATGTGCGGTGACTACCTGTCGGCCGCCACGCTGCTGGGCAGCACCGGGCTGGTCGCGCTGACCGGCTACGACGGGCTGATGTACCTCGGCGGCACCACGGTCGCCTGGATGATGGTGCTGCTGCTGATCGCCGAACCCCTGCACCGCACGGGCAAGTTCACGCTGGGCGACACGGTGGCGCTGCGCCTGCCCCGGCAGCAGCGGCCGGTACGGGTGGCGCTGGCGGTCTGCATCCTGGCCATCGCCACGCTGTACCTGGTGGCCCAACTCGTGGGCAGCGTCGCGCTGCTGACGCAGTTCACCGGTGTGCCGAGCGGCCCCACCCGCACCCTGTGCGTGGTCGTGATCGGCGTCTTCGTGATCCTGTACGCCTCCCTCGGCGGCATGCCCGGCGCGACGGTCATCCAGATCATCAAGGCCGTGATGCTGGTGGTGGGCGTGCTGTTCACCGCGGGCTGGGTGCTGCACCACTTCGACTGGAACCCCGACCTGCTGCTGCAGAGGGCGTCCGAACGCAGCGGTTCCGGCCTGAGCTTCCTCCAGCCCGGGCTGCGCTACGGCGGCACCGTCAGCAACAAGCTGGACTTCCTCAGCCTCGAACTGGCCATCGTCCTCGGCCTCGCCGCCCTCCCGCACGTGCTGATGCGGCTGCTCACCCCGCGCAACAGCGGCGTCCTGCGCTCCTCGGTGGTGTGGGCCGTCGGCCTGGTCGGCGCGGCGTGTTTCGGGGCCGGCATCATGGGGCTCGGTGCCACCGCGCTGCTCGGCCGGAACACCATCGAGGGCACCGACCGCACCGGCAACGCCTCCGTGCTGCTGCTCGCCCACGAACTGGGCGGCAGCGTCCTCACCGCGCTGCTGACCTGCCTGGCGTATCTGACGCTGCTGGCCGTGGCGGTCGGTCTCACCCTGGCCGCGGCCTCCTCCCTCGCGCACGACCTGTACAGCGAGGTGATCCGCAAGGGCCGGGCGAGCGAGACGGAGGAGCTGACCGTCGCCCGGCTGTCCGGGGCCGTCATCGGGGTCCTCGGCATCCTGCTGGCCCTGGTCGCCTGGGGCGCGAACACCGCGACGCTCGCCTTCCTGGCCTTCGCCATCGCGGCGTCCGCGATCCTGCCGACGATCATCTACACCCTGTTCTGGCGGCGCTTCAGCGCCAAGGGCGCCCTGCTCAGCCTCTACGGCGGGCTGCTCTGCTCCGTCCTGCTGACCGTCTTCTCCCCCGTCGTCTCCTCGGCCCCGGGCTCCTTCTACCCCGGGGCCGACTTCGCCTGGTTCCCGCTCCAGAACCCCGGCATCGTCTCGATCCCCGTGGGCTTCCTGCTGGGCTGGCTCGGCACGGTGCTGGACTGGGGCCCGGCCGAAGAACCGGCCGCCCACGAGGAGTTCGAGCTGCGGATGCTACTGGGCGCCGACGACTGAGACGCCTTCGAGGAACCACGGCGGCCGGGCGCCGGGACACCCATTGTTAATGGGATCCATTTTCATGTAGCGTCCTCGGTGCCCGACCACCGAGGAGGAACCCATGGCTGTCCCGAAGCGGAAGATGTCCCGCAGCAACACCCGTCACCGCCGCGCCCAGTGGAAGGCGGTCACCCCGGCACTGGTGCCCGTCACCGTCGACGGCGTCCGTCACCTCGTCCCGCAGAACCTGGTCAGGGCCTACGAGCGGGGCCTGCTACGTCCCGACGGCTGAGTGCCCCGCCCCGTTGAGGAAGTGCGCGCGGACCCGGCGCAGCCAGGCCTCGACCGGCGCCTCGTCGGGTTCGTCCGGCAGCACCGTGGGACCTTCGTCGAAGGCGGCCTCGTAGTACCTGAGCAGGGGCAGGGCGACCGACGGATCGGCGGCGACGCGCTCGCCGAAGGCGTGGTACTCGTCCGGGTTCTCGACGCGGATCGTCAACCGCCCGGTGGTGTACAGCTCCAGGCCCTGCGCGCACAGCCGTTTGAGATGCCGGGCGTGCTTCGCGGTGCGGTTGCGGGTGTCGGCGGAGAACGAACCGTCGCCGCGCGCCTCCAGTCGCCGGAACTGCTGGGTGGCGTACCCGAGGTAGGCGTCCCTGACCCGCTTGGCGCACAGGAACGCCGTGCGGATGCCGATGAGTTCGTCGCCGAGCGGGGTGCGCACCTCGTACAGGTCGTCCGGGAGCCACACCAGCTCCATCGCGGTCGGGTTGCCGCCCAGGGCCAGCCGGCACCACTTGGCGGCCTCGTGCAGCGTGCGGTCCGGCGCCGTGGTGACGTGGGACTCCTTCGGCCGGCGCAGACCGTGCAGCTCCTCGGTGGGCGCGGCGAACATGCCGAGACGGTCGACGTCCGAACCCGGGCGGGCGAGACCGTAGGCGGTCGATCCGACGATGCCGGAGAGCAGGATTGTGGGGACGGTCACGGCCCGGCCGCCTTTCACTTCTGGGTACCGGACCATTGTCCTGACGTGCGCGGACGCGGTCACCCGGTTTTTCCGGCGGCGGTCCCGCCGCGCCCGCGCCGGAATACCGGCGGCCCCGTCCGGCGTAGAAACACGTATGGATCCCGTGCGCCTGTCCGTCCTCGACCGCTCCCGCACCCGCGAGGGGCACACCCACCCCGAGGCGCTGCGCGACACCGTGCGGCTGGCGCGGGAGCTGGAGCTGCTCGGCTACCACCGGGTCTGGGTCTCCGAACACCACGGCGTGCCTGGCGTCGCCGGTTCCGCGCCGACCGTGCTGGCCGCCGCCGTCGCGGGCGCGACCCGGACGATCCGGGTCGGCACCGGCGGGGTGATGCTGCCCAACCACCGGCCGCTGGTCGTGGCGGAGCAGTTCGGGGTGCTGGAGTCGCTGTTCCCCGGGCGGATCGACATGGGTCTGGGCCGGTCCGTCGGCTTCACGGACGGGGTGCGCCGGGCCCTGGGCCGCGACAAGGGCGACGCCGAGGACTTCGAAGGCCAGCTCGCGGAGCTGCTCGGCTGGTTCCGCGGCACCTCACCCACCGGGGTGCACGCCCGCCCCGCCGAGGGCCTGACCGTGCCGCCGTTCGTCCTGGCCATGGGTGAGGGGGCCGGCATCGCCGCCCGCGCGGGCCTGCCCATGGTGATCGGCGACCTGAGGAACCGCGAGAAGATGCGGCGCGGCATCGACCACTACCGCGACCGGTTCCGCCCCTCGGCCTGGGCCCCCGAGCCCTACGTCGTCATCTCGGGCACCATCGCCGTGGCCGCCACCCCCGAGGAGGCCCGGCGGCTCCAGCGCGCTCTGGCTCAGGTGGACCCGTTCGGAGATCTCCTGGACGCGGTAGGACGGCGTGCCCTTCGGTGTCCGGCACCCGGCGAGGACGTCGAGCACCTCGAAGTCGCTGGCGCACAGCCCGTGGCCGTGCAGCGCACGATCGAGCTCGCACTGGGTCCGCGCGTGCAGCGCCAGAATGTCCCGCCACTGTTCCACGAGCGCCTGCTCGGCCTGCTGAGCCATGCGCCGCACCGTAACAGAGAACCGAGATTGTTGCACCTGAATTAAATGCGTTTGCATCTCATGCACACGCATGTAGTGTCCGGGGTATGACCTCTCCGCTCATCTGCCCCGCCTCCGAAGGGCGTTGGACGCCACGGCTCTGGGGCACCCTGCTCGTGCTCTGCGCCGCGATGTTCCTGGACGCCCTGGACGTGTCCATGGTCGGCGTCGCCCTGCCGTCCATCGGCGCCGACCTCGGCCTGTCGACCTCGGCGCTGCAATGGATCGTCAGCGGCTACATCCTGGGCTACGGCGGTCTGCTGCTGCTCGGCGGACGCGCCGCCGACCTGCTGGGCCGGCGTCAGGTCTTCCTGGTGGCCCTGGGCGTCTTCGCGCTCGCCTCGCTGCTCGGCGGACTCGTCGACTCGGGGCCGCTGCTCATCGCCAGTCGCTTCATCAAGGGCCTGAGCGCGGCCTTCACGGCCCCCGCCGGCCTGTCGATCATCACCACGACGTTTCCCGAGGGCCCGCTGCGCAACCGGGCGCTCTCCATCTACACCACCTGCGCGGCCACCGGCTTCTCCATGGGCCTGGTGCTCTCGGGCCTGCTCACCGAAGCCAGTTGGCGCCTGACCATGCTGCTGCCCGCACCCATCGCCCTGATCGCGCTCGTCGCCGGTCTGAAGCTGCTGCCGCGCAGCGAACGGGAGAAGGACCACAACGGCTACGACGTCCCCGGCGCCGTCCTCGGCACGGCCTCGATGCTGCTGCTGGTCTTCACTGTGGTCCAGGCACCGGAGGCCGGTTGGGCGTCGGCCCGCACCCTGCTGTCCTTCCTCGCGGTGGCCGCGCTGCTGACGGTGTTCGTCCTGGTGGAGCGGCGCTCGGCGGGACCGTTGATCCGGCTCGGCGTGCTGCGCTCCGGCAGCCAGATCCGCGCCCAGCTCGGCGCCATGGCGTTCTTCGGCTCGTATGTCGGCTTCCAGTTCCTGGCGACGCTCTATATGCAGTCGCTGCTGGGCTGGTCGGCGCTGCACACGGCGCTCGCCTTCCTGCCCGCGGGCGCGCTCGTGGCGGTGTCGTCGACGATGGTGGGCACGATCGTCGACCGGTTCGGCACCCAGCGGCTGATCGCGGGGGGCTTCGCGCTCATGGTTCTCGGATACGCGCTGTTCCTGCGCGTCGACCTGGACCCGGTGTACGCCGCGGTGATCCTGCCGAGCATGCTGCTGATCGGCGCCGCCTGCGCCCTGGTCTTCCCGTCTCTCAACATCCAGGCCACCAACGGCGTCGACGACCACGAGCAGGGCATGGTCTCGGGCCTGCTCAACACCTCCGTCCAGGTCGGCGGAGCGATCTTCCTGGCCGTCGTCACGGCCGTGGTGACCGCCGGCGCCCCCGCGGACCCCACTCCGCAGGCCGTCCTGGACAGCTACCGGCCCGGGTTCATGGTCGCCACGGGCATCGCCGTCGCCGGCCTGCTGATCACCCTCACCGGCCTGCGGCCCAGCCGGGGGAGGAAGTCCGCGGGCCCGTCCGTCGTGGTCGCCAAGTCCACTCCCAAGGAGGCGGAGCGCGTCGCCGTGCGCGACTAGTGCTTCGGGGGACGCCTCCGGCCGTGCGCCCGGCGGGCTGCCTCGCCCGCCGGGCGCACCCCTGTTCGACTCGCCGTATGACCGGTCACGGGGGACGGCGCAGTCAGGCGGAACGCGACGCGATCACCGTCGAGACCGGGTACGCGCTGTGCAGTGCTGCCTTCGCCGCGGCGGTGGTGTTCGGGGCCGTGGCCGGGCCCGCGCTGCTCTTCGACCTGCCGGGCACGGCCGAGCGCCTGCTGCTGCGCGCCGGCACGGTGCTCGCGCCGGTCCTCTTCGTCGCGCGGGCCGTCAGTGTCCTGCTCCGGTTCCGGACGGCGGATCAGCCCAGCCAGCCCGGCCGCACCAGCCCCGACTCGTAGGCGAGGACGACCAGTTGGGCGCGATCGCGGGCGCCGAGCTTCACCATCGTGCGACTGACGTGGGTCTTCGCGGTGAGCGGGCTGACGACCAGGCGGCGGGCGATCTCCTCGTTGGACAGGCCGATCCCGACCAGCGCCATCACCTCACGTTCCCGCTCGGTGAGCCGGGCCAGGGCGCCGGCCGCCGCCGGTTCCTTGGAGCGGGACGCGAACTCGGAGATCAGCCGCCGGGTCACGCCCGGGGACAGCAGGGCGTCGCCCGCGACCACCGCCCGGACGGCGCGCAGGAGTTCCTCCGGCTCGGTGTCCTTGACCAGGAAGCCGGAGGCGCCGGAGCGGATCGCCTCGAAGACGTACTCGTCGAGCTCGAAGGTGGTGAGCATCACGACCCTGACGTCCTCCAGGCCGGGGTCGCCGGTGACCTGCCGGGTCGCGGCGAGGCCGTCGAGGGCGGGCATGCGGATGTCCATCAAGGCGACATCCGGGCGCAGTTCGCGGATGCGGCGCACGGCCTCCTCGCCGTCGGCGGCCTCCCCGGCCACCTCGATGTCGGGCTGCGCGTCGAGCAGCGCCCGGAACCCCGCCCTCACCAGGGACTGGTCGTCGGCCAGCAGTACGCGGATCAACGGTCCTCCTGTGCCGGTCCGGGGGACGTGCCGGCGGTTGCCGTCAGCGGCAGCACGGCGAGCACCCGGAACCCTCCGTCCGGGCGGGGGCCCGCCTCGATGGTGCCACCCAGGGCCGCGGCCCGTTCCCGCATCCCGATGAGCCCGTTGCCGCTGCCGCCCGCGCGGTCCCCGGTCGCGGGCCCGTCGTCGTCCACGCACAGCCGCAGCACACCGGCCTCGGACGCGAGGTGCACGCGCGCGTGCCGCGACCCCGAGTGCCGGACGACGTTGGTCAGGGCCTCCTGGACGATCCGGAAGGCGGCGAGGTCGCTGCCGGGAGCGAGGCGCGGCGGCTCCCCCTCGACGTCCACCGTGAGACCCGCGCTCGCGGCCTGCTCCACCAGTTCGGGCAGCCGGTCGAGCCCGGGCGCGGGGGCGCGCGGCGCGTCCCCCGGGGCGCGCAGGGTGTCGAGCACCTGGCGCACCTCGCCGAGCGCCTCCTTGCTCTGGTCCTTGATCGTGGTGAGGGCCGTGCGGGCCTGCTCGGGGTCGGTGTCGAGGAGCATGAGGCCGACCCCGGCCTGGACGTTGATGACGGAGATGCTGTGGGCGAGGACGTCGTGCAGCTCCCGGGCGATCCGCAGCCGCTCCTCGTCGGCCCGCCGCCGCGCGGCCTCGGCCCGTTCGGCCCGCTCCCGGACCCACTGTTCGCGCCGGACACGGAACAGCTCCGACACCGCCGCGATCGCCACCACCCAGGTGGCGACCACGATCTCCTCGCCCCAGGAGGCGGCGGAGTCGCCGGACGGCGGCAGCCACCGGAAGAGCCAGTGCGCCACCAGGACGTGTCCGGCCCAGAGCATGCCCATCGCGGCCCACGCCGCCCGGCGGTGCCCGGCGACGATCGCGCTGAAGCAGGCGAGGGCGACGGTGAAGAGCACCGGCCCGTAGGGATACCCGGCTCCGAGATAGACCGTGACGGCGGCCGCCGTGCCGAACAGCACGGCCACCGGATACCGCTTCCGCCACAGCAGCAGCCCGCCGGCCACGAGCAGCAGCGCCCGCGCGAAGAGATCCAGCTCCGCCCGCTCGCCCTGCTGCCCGTGGGCGGCGAAGTTCGACCCGGCCAGGACGAACGCGGTCACCAGGACCGTGGACCGCCAGGGCCATCGCGGCTCGCGCCCCTCCCACCGGTCCCACCACGCGGGCCCGGTCCGCCACCACCGCGGCGGACCGCCCCGCGCACGCTGCTCGTCCATACCGGCCACGCTAGACGCCACGCTCACGCGGCCGCGTCACCCCGGCGTGGTGATCACGCGTACTCCATGGGAAGTACGCCCGTTCACCGGGCCGGCGGTCTACGGGGACGGGGGAACCAGCCCGACCCCCCGGGCGAGCTGCCCCGCCGCGTTCCGGAAGAACGTCTCCCGGTCCTCCACCACCCGGTTGAACTGGCCGAACAGCTCGAATCCGACCAGCCCGTACAGCTGGGCCCAGGCCGCGACGAGCGCGGTCACGACCTCCGGGGGGAGGTCCGGGGCGAGGTCGGCGGCCATGCGCTCGGCCTCCGGGCGGAGGTCGTCCGCCAGCGGGGGCCGGGCGAGCCCGGCGTTCCGGTGGGCGTCGCGGGCGATGCCGATGAGCAGGAGCCCGACACGGGCGGCGGCCGGGACGGTGGTGTCGGGGGCCGTGTAGCCGGGGACGGGTGAGCCGTAGATCAGCGCGTACTCGTGCGGATGGTCCAGTGCCCAGCCGCGCACCGCCTCGCAGACCGCGATCCAGCGCTCGAAGGGCCCGGCCGCCGGTTCGTGCGCCGCCTCGGCGCTCTCGCCGAGGGAGTCGTAGGCGTCGATGATGAGGGCGGTCAGCAGGTCGTCACGGCTGGGAAAGTAGCGGTACAGCGCCGAGGAGACCATGCCGAGCTCACGGGCCACGGCCCGCAGCGAGAGCCGGGCGGCACCCTCCGCCGCGAGCTGTCTGCGGGCCTCGTCCTTAATGGCCGCGGTGACTTCGATCCTGGCCCGGGCACGGGCGCCGTGTGCGGTGCTCATGCCGAGCAGTCTCCCATGAAAGAAGAGCAGTGCACACAAAAGAGAGCGGTGAACAAATTCGAGAGCGGTGCTCTTGCTTCGGTGTACGGCCTCGTGCAGACTGACACCAGAAGGAGCGAGAGCAGTGCTCACGGAAGAGAGCACCGCTTCGCCATCACCCGAGGGGACCCCCATGTCCACGCACGTCCAGAAGCCCGGCTGGTTCACCGTCAACGTCCTCAACCGCTGCGTGGCCTGGCTGACCCGACGCGGCGTCAGCGTCTGGGGCTCCCGCGTCCTCGCCGTCCGCGGCCGCAAGAGCGGCCAGTGGCGCACCACCCCGGTCAATCTGCTGACCCTGGACGGCAAGCAGTACCTGGTCGCACCCCGCGGCCATGTGCAGTGGACGCACAACATGCGCGCCGCGGGCGGCGGCGAACTGCACCTCGGCAAGCACGTGGACACCTTCACCGCGACCGAGGTCGCCGACGACGACAAGACCCCGATCCTGCGCGCCTACCTCAAGCGCTGGAAGGCGGAGGTCGGGGTCTTCTTCAACGGAGTCGGCCCCGACTCCCCGGACGGCGAGCTGCGCCGCATCGCCCCGGACCACCCCGTCTTCGAGATCACTCGGACGAGCTGACCTCCGCGCCCGCGGCGGGACGGCGGTCCAGCGCGGCCAGGACACGCTGGGCGATCGGATACGTGCGGACGATCTCGCCCAGCGACGTCGAGCCCTGCGTGATCTCCTTGAACGCCCGCCACGCGGGGCGCAGACCCGTCAACGCCGCGTGAAACAGCCCCGGACGGCGCTCGAACGCCGTGAGCAGCCGCTTGCCGACGCTCATCTCCACCCCGAGCCCGGCCTTGACCGCGAACGCGTAGTTGAGGGCCTGCCGGCGTGTGTCCACGGCGTCGTGCGCCTCCGCGATCCGCACCGCCCACTCCCCCGCCAGCCGGCCGGACCGCAGCGCGAAGGAGATGCCCTCGCGCGTCCATGGCTCCAGGAGCCCGGCAGCGTCCCCGCACACCAGCACCCGTCCGCGGGAGAGCGGCGAGTCGTCGGCACGGCAGCGGGTCAAGTGCCCCGAGGAGATGCTCGGTTCGAATCCGGCGAGGCCGAGCCGGCCGATGAACTCCTCCAAGTACCGCTTGGTGGCGGCGCCTTCACCGCGGGCCGAGATCACCCCGACGGTCAGCGTGTCGCCCTTGGGGAAGACCCAGCCGTAACTGCCCGGAATGGGGCCCCAGTCGATGAGCACCCGGCCCTTCCAGTCCTCGGCGACGGTCTCCGGCACCGGGATCTCCGCCTCCAGGCCGAGATCCACCTGGGCGAGCTTGACGCCGACATGCGCCCCTATGCGGCTGGCGCTGCCGTCCGCCCCGACGACGGCCCGGGCGAGCACGACCTCGCCGCCTTGCAGGACCACGGCGACCGTGCGCCGGTCCGGCACCGTCGAGCCGTGCTGCTCGACCCGCTGGACCGTGACACCCGTACGCAGCTCGGCGCCCGCCTTCTGCGCGTGCTCGACGAGTTGCTGGTCGAACTCGGGGCGGTTGATCAGCCCGAAGAGCATCTGCCGGGAGCGGCGCGTGCGCGTGAAGCGGCCGTTGTTCGAGAAGGTCACCGCGTGCACCCGGTCCCTGAACGGCAGCTCGAAGCCGGGCGGCAGGGCGTCGCGCGAGGGGCCGATGATGCCGCCGCCGCACGTCTTGTACCGCGGCAGTTCGGCCTTCTCCAGCAACAGCACGCGTCTGCCGGCCACTGCCGCCGCGTACGCGGCCGAAGCGCCCGCGGGTCCCGCGCCCACCACGACGACGTCCCACACCTGCCGCACGTCGTCCGCCGAAGAGTTCTCGCTGCTCACGATGGTCTACTGCTCCCGATCAAGCCGCCTGCCGCTGTCTCCCGCATCCTACGGCGGCGGTCACCGCAGGCCGCTGTGGGAGGATCGGCAGCGTGAGTGGCCCTTACACGGGGACGCGTCCACACCACACGATCACCGCGTACCGACAGAGGTACGCATCCGTACAACGTCGCACCCACGAGGAGCGTGCCCATGTCGTCGAATCCGGTCGCCGAGACCGTCGCCTCACTGATGCCCAGGGCGAAGGAGGAGCTCACCGAACTGGTGGCCTTCCAGTCGGTGGCGGACTTCGACCAGTTCCCCCGGAGTGAGAGCGAGGGCGCCGCCCGCTGGGTCGCGGACGCGCTCGCCGCCGAGGGTTTCCAGGACGTGGCCCTGCTCGACACCCCCGACGGCACACAGTCGGTCTACGGCTTCCTGCCCGGCCCGCAGGGCGCGAAGACCGTCCTGCTCTACGCCCACTACGACGTGCAGCCGCCGCTGGACGAGGCCGCCTGGACGACCCCGCCGTTCGAGCTGACCGAGCGCGACGGCCGCTGGTACGGGCGCGGGGCCGCCGACTGCAAGGGCGGCCTCATCATGCATCTGCTGGCGCTGCGCGCGCTCAAGGCGAACGGCGGCGTGCCCGTCCATGTGAAGGTGATCGCCGAGGGCTCCGAGGAGATGGGCACGGGCGGTCTGGAGCGGTACGCCGAGGAGCACCCCGAACTGCTGGCGGCCGACACGATCGTGATCGGCGACGCGGGCAACTTCCGGGTGGGTCTGCCGACCGTCACCTCCACCCTGCGCGGCATGACCCTGCTGCGGGTCCAGGTCGACACGCTCGCGGGCAACCTCCACTCGGGCCAGTTCGGCGGTGCCGCTCCCGACGCGCTCGCCGCGCTGATCCGCATGCTGGACTCGCTGCGTGCCGAGGACGGCTCGACGACCGTCGAGGGGCTCTCCGGTGAGGCGGGCTGGGAAGGGCTCCAGTACGAGGAGGAGCAGTTCCGCCGGGACGCCAAGGTGCTGGACGGCGTCGAGCTGATCGGCTCCGGGACGGTCGCCGACCGTATCTGGGCGCGGCCGGCCGTCACGGTCATCGGCATCGACTGCCCGCCGGTGGTCGGGGCCACCCCGTCCGTGCAGGCGAGCGCCCGTGCGCTGATCAGCCTGCGGGTGCCGCCGGGGGTGGACGCGGGCGCGGCGACCAAGCTGCTCCAGGCGCACCTGGAGGCGCACACGCCGTGGGGTGCCCGGGTGAGCATGGAGCAGATAGGCCAGGGCCAGCCGTTCCGCGCCGACACCACCAGCCCGGCCTACCAGGCCATGGCGGCCGCGATGGCGGTCGCCTACCCGGGGCAGGAGATGCAGTACGCGGGGCAGGGCGGCTCGATCCCGCTGTGCAACACGCTGGCCGCGCTCTATCCGCGTGCGGAGATCCTGCTCATCGGGCTGAGTGAGCCGGAGGCCCAGATCCACGCGGTGAACGAGAGCGTGTCGCCCGAGGAGCTGGAGCGGCTGTCGGTGGCGGAGGCGCTGTTCCTGCGCACCTACGCGGCGAGCTGACCGCGCTGCCCGCGGCAGAAGGCCCTCGTCCCCGGACGGGGGCCTTCCCTACGGCCGTCCCATGGACGCCCCCCCGCCTGCACCTGCTGCGCTTCCCGGCCGGCCAGGCCCACCTGTGGCGCGACGGCGGCGAACTGCCCCTGGCCGCTGCCGGAGACGAGGCGCGGCTCGGGCCGCTCCGCCGCGCAACGGCCCTGCGGCACCCAGCCCTTTTTGCTCTGGCCTCGGAATCCCCGTGCCGGGTAAAGGGCGCGCGCGGCGGGCCCGTTGTCAGCCGACCGGCACCCCGGCCTCCAGATAGAGCGCCGCTCCGCGCTCGCGTGCCCGCAGGGCCCAGCGCAGCCGCTGGTAGCGCACCGGGGGCAGCAGGCCGGCTGCCTCCTCCTCGGTGACGAACCGCCAGGCGCGCAGCTCCGGGCCGGGCAGCAGCACCTTGCCCGCCTCGGCGGAGTGCAGCAGTCCGCCGTCGAAGAGGAGCCGTAGGCCGCCGAATCCGGGGGGTGCGGGGCGCTCCCAGTCGACGACGAGCAGGCTCGGCACCTCGTCGAGGCTGATGCCGGTCTCCTCGGCGACCTCGCGGATACCGGCGCGGGCGGGCGCCTCACCGGGTTCGACGACTCCGCCGGGGAACTCCCAGCCGGCCTTGTACGTGGGGTCGACGAGCAGCACCCGGTCCTGCTCGTCGAAGAGGAGCACTCCGGCGGCGACGGTCTCGGCGGTGGGTTCGGGCGTCTGCACGATGTCGCAGACGGGCACGGCACCGCCGGTGACGGCCTCGGCGATCCTGACGGCCGTCTCGTACGGCGTGAGGTCGCTGGTGTCGACGGGATGGGCGTCGGCGGTGAGCCAGGAGGCGAGCGCGGCCCGGTAGGGCTCGATGTGGTCGAAGGACCACTGGCGTATTCGCATGTCGCCGTCGGGAAGGTCGCGCGGGACCTCACGGCCGGCTATGCGCTCCCGCAGTATCGTTTCGGCCGGTGCGAGCAGGATGTGGTTGACCGGGATCCTGCGCGCGGCCAGGCCGCCGAAGATCTCGTCGCGGTACTCCTGGCGCAGCAGGGTCATGGGGACGACGAGGGTCCCGCCGAGCTCGGCGAGCATCGCGGCCGCCGTGTCGATCACGAGCCGTCGCCAGATCGGCAGGTCCTGGAAGTCGCCGACCTCGGCGAGGCGTTTCGGTGGCAGCAGGTGGGCGAGCGTGCCGCCGATGACCTCCGGGTCGAAGAGCGTGCTGTTGGGGATCAGTTCGATCAGTTCCCGTGCGGTGGTGGTCTTCCCCGCACCGAACGCGCCGTTGATCCAGACGACGGTCACAGGTCCCCCTCTTCTGTTGGCCCCCTGAGGCTTGCCCGCTCCACCCTGCCACGGAAACCAGCCGCAGTTGAGGGCGCATGACGACGGCGCCGGCGCCCCCCTCACGCGGGAGCGCCGGCGCCGTGGCCGCGGGGCCGTGCGGCTCCTCAGCCCTTCTTCTTCGCCTGGGCGCCGTCCTCCCGGTCCAGGGACAGGCTGTCCTTGGCGACGGTGTCGTCGATGGACTTGAGGGTCTCGTCGACACTCAGGGTGCCGAGGCCGTCCCCGAGGGCGTGGGACGGGGTGACCGCCGCGACGACGAAGCCGGTGGCGAGGGAGGCGATGGCGAGCATGCTGCGCTTCTTCATGCCCGACTCAACTGCCGGACCCGCCCCGGGGTCACGCGGCCGCGTACGACCGGGGGAAACCGGCGCTACGCGGAGTCGCCGTCCGGGTCGGCCGTCCACGCCCCGGGGCCACCGCCGCGCCACTCGATCAGCCCCGTGGCCGCCACATACGCCTCGTCCGCGTCCTCGATCCCGGCGCGCCGCAGGAACTCGGCGATGTCGAGGGGCCCGTAGGCGATACCGAGGAACTGGTCGTCCACACGGACCCGCCGTCCGCCGTCCGCGGAGGGCGGGTAGACCACGACGGGTTTCACGGACGCCATGGCACCAGGGTGCGCGGCGACGGCGCCGGCCGCGCGCCGGGATGGGCCGTTCAGCCCGTCTTCCGTCGGCCGGAACTCCTGGAGCCCCTCCAGACGGCGACGCCGAGGCCGTGAGGCCGGTCCCGGAGCGCGCCGGGCGCTGTCCCGGAGCACGCCGGGCCGCTCGCCTCACGGCCGTATGGGCCTCCCTCAGGCGCCCACGTAGGCCGCCAGGTGCTCGCCGGTCAGGGTGGAGCGGGCCTCGACGAGATCGGCCGGGGTGCCCTCGAAGACGATACGGCCGCCGTCGTGACCCGCGCCGGGGCCGAGGTCGATGATCCAGTCGGCGTGGGCCATGACCGCCTGGTGGTGCTCGATCACGATGACGGACTTGCCGGAGTCGACGAGCCGGTCGAGCAGGCCGAGCAGCTGTTCCACGTCCGCCAGGTGCAGTCCGGTGGTCGGCTCGTCGAGGACGTAGACGCCGCCCTTGTCGCCCATGTGCGTGGCCAGTTTGAGGCGCTGCCTCTCGCCGCCGGACAGCGTGGTGAGCGGCTGTCCGAGGGTGAGGTAGCCGAGTCCGACGTCCGCGAGCCGCGAGAGGATCTTGTGCGCCGCCGGGGTGCGGGCCTCGCCGCTGCCGAAGAACTCCTCGGCCTCGGCCACCGGCATCGCCAGCACCTCGCTGATGTCGCGGCCGCCGAGGCGGTACTCCAGCACCGACGCCTCGAACCGCCTGCCCTCGCACTCCTCGCAGGGGGTGGCCACGCTCTGCATGATCGCCAGATCGGTGTAGATGACTCCGGCGCCGTTGCACGTGGGGCAGGCGCCCTCGGAGTTGGCGCTGAACAGTGCCGGCTTGACCCCGTTGGCCTTGGCGAAGGCCTTGCGGATCGGGTCGGCCAGACCGGTGTAGGTCGCCGGGTTGCTGCGCCGGGAGCCGCGGATCGGGGTCTGGTCGATCGCGACCACGCCCTCCTCGGCGGGGATCGAGCCGTGCACCAGCGAGCTCTTGCCGGAACCCGCGACGCCGGTGATGACGGTGAGAACGCCGAGCGGGATGTCGACGTCGACGCCCTGGAGGTTGTTCGCCGAGGCGCCCCGGATCTCCAGCGCACCGGTGGGCTCGCGGACCGTCGCCTTGATCTTGGCGCGGTCGTCGAGGTGCCGGCCGGTGACGGTGCCGCTGCCCCGCAGCCCCTCCAGGGTGCCCTCGAAGCAGACGGTGCCGCCCGCCGTGCCTGCGCCGGGGCCGAGGTCCACGACGTGGTCCGCGATGGCGATCGTCTCGGGCTTGTGTTCCACGACCAGCACGGTGTTGCCCTTGTCGCGCAGGCGCAGCAGCAGGTTGTTCATCCGCTGGATGTCATGGGGGTGGAGGCCGATGGACGGCTCGTCGAAGACGTAGGTGACGTCCGTGAGCGAGGAGCCGAGGTGGCGGATCATCTTGGTGCGCTGGGCCTCGCCGCCGGAGAGCGTGCCCGACGCCCGGTCGAGGGAGAGGTAGCCGAGGCCGATCTCCACGAACGAGTCGAGGGTGTGCCGGAGCTTGGTGAGCAGCGGCGCCACCGACGGCTCGTCGAGTCCCCGGACCCACTCCGCCAGGTCCCGGATCTCCATCGCGCAGGCGTCGGCGATGTTCATCTCGCCGATCTTCGAGGAGCGGGCGAGCTCGCTGAGCCGGGTGCCGTCGCAGTCGGGGCACCGGGTGAAGGTGACCGCCCGGTCCACGAAGGCCCGGATGTGCGGCTGCATCGACTCGCGGTCCTTGGAGAGGAAGCTCTTCTGGAGCTTCGGGATCAGCCCCTCGTAGGTGAGGTTGACCCCGTTGATCTTCACCTTGACCGGCTCGCGGTACAGGAAGTCGTGCCGCTCCTTCTTGGTGTACTCCCGGATCGGCTTCTCCTTGTCGAAGAAGCCCGACTCGGCGATGACCCGCACCACCCAGCCGTCCCCGGTGTAGGTGGGGATGGTGAACGGGTCCTCGGACAGCGACTTGGAGTCGTCGTAGAGCTGGGTGAGGTCGATGTCGGAGACCGTGCCCCGGCCCTCGCAGTGCGTGCACATGCCGCCGGTGCGGCTGAAGGACACCTTCTCGGTCCTGGTCTTGTCGGCACCGCGGTCCACGGTGAACCCGCCGCTCGCCGAGACCGAGGCCGTGTTGAAGGAGAAGGCGCCGGGCGGGCCGATGTGGGGCGTGCCGAGCCGGCTGAAGAGGATCCGCAGCATCGCGTTGGCGTCGGTCGCGGTGCCGACGGTGGAGCGGGGGTCGGATCCCATGCGCTGCTGGTCGACGGCGATCGCGGTGGTCAGCCCGTCCAGCACGTCGACCTCGGGCCGGGCCAGGTTCGGCATGAACCCTTGCAGGAAGGCGCTGTAGGTCTCGTTGATCAGCCGCTGCGACTCGGCCGCGATCGTGTCGAACACCAGCGAGCTCTTGCCCGAGCCGGAGACGCCGGTGAACACCGTGAGCCGGCGCTTGGGGATCTCGATGCTGACGTCCCTGAGGTTGTTCTCGCGCGCGCCGTGCACGCGGATCACGTCATGGCTGTCGGCGACGTGCGGCCCGGGCGACTGGCTGTCCGTCGTCGTGGCCTTGCTCATGATGTCTCCATCTGTCGGGCGGGGCTGCCGCGCTCGGACGATCTCGTTCCCCCGCGCCGCTCCCGGGGGACGGCGCGGGGGAAGGTGCGGTGCGAAGGCTGTTACGACGCCTTGAGCTGCTGGATGCGGACCATGTTGCCCGCGGGGTCGCGGAAGGCGCAGTCGCGGACGCCGTAGGGCTGGTCCACCGGCTCCTGGACCACCTCGGCGTCGCCCGCCTGCACCCGCTCGAAGGTACCGTCGACGTCGCTCGTCGCCAGGACGATGCTGGCGTAGGTGCCCTTGGCCATCATCTCGGCGATGGTGCGGCGCTCGTCCTCGGTGATGCCGGGGTCGGCGGCCGGCGGGTGCAGCACGATGTTCGTGCCGGGCTGGCCGACGGGGCCGACGGTGATCCAGCGCATGCCCTCGTATCCGACGTCGTTTCTGACTTCGAAGCCGAGGGTGTCGCGGTAGAACGCCAGGGCGGCGTCCGGGTCGTCGTGCGGGAGGAAGCTGGCGTGAATCGAGAGGTCCATGGCCCTCACGCTAGTTTCGGCTCGCGGCGGGCGCTTCTCGATTCCTGACCGGTCTGGTGACCTGCTTCGACACGCACGACGGAATGCCGGCCGTCGCGCGCGCCGCCTCCCGCCGGTAGGCGCTCGGCGGCATGCCCACCAGCTCGGTGAAGCGGGTGCTGAAGGTGCCTAGCGACGCGCAGCCGACCTCGAAGCACACCTCGGTGACACTGAGGTCGCCCCGGCGCAGCAGCGCCATCGCGCGCTCGATGCGCCGCGTCATGAGGTAGCTGTACGGAGACTCGCCGTACGCCTGCCGGAACGCGCGGCTGAGGTGCCCGGCCGACATGTGCACGCCCCGGGCGAGCGCCTCGACGTCCAGAGGCTTCGCGTACTCCCGGTCGATCCGGTCCTTGACGCGGCGCAGCCGGGCGAGGTCACGCAGGTGCTGTGCCGAGGCGGGTCTGCTGCTCACAAGCGCGATCGTGCCACACCGCACGCACATGCGGTCGATTTCCGGCGATACGGACCGGACCAGTCCGTATCGCTCGGGGGCCACCGCCACGTCGGTCCCGGCACCGGCCCGCGTCACGCCGCCGGCTGAACGTTCCTGCCGGATCGGCCGGGCCCCGGCTCACACCCCGGCCGCCGCCGCGTCCGTCCGGTTCG